>JBCKXH010000014.1:0-33579 GCA_038921555.1 Paracoccaceae bacterium | reverse complement strand
GGACGAGACCACAATCCTGAACTTCCGCCACCTGCTGGAGCGGCACGGGCTGACCGAGGCGATCTTTGCGGAGGTGAACGCGCATCTGGCCGACAAGGGCATCACGCTGCGCTCGGGCACTTTGGTGGATGCGACGATCATTGACGCGCCGTCCTCGACCAAGAACAAGGCGCGCGCGCGGGACCCGGAGATGTCGTCCACCAAGAAGGGAAACGACTGGTATTTCGGAATGAAGGCCCACATTGGCGTCGATGCCGACAGCGGCGTGACCCACAGCCTCGATACTTCGACGGCCAAGCTGCACGACAGTCAGGTCTGGGATGAGCTACTGCACGGCGAGGAAACTTCGGTCTGGGCCGACAAGGGCTACGTCAGCGCCGAACACGAGGCGGCGTTCAAGGCGCCGGGCAAGGTCTGGGGCGTGATGCGAAAGGCTCCCAAGGGCGGCAAACTGCATCCGCTCGACGAACGGATCAACCGCATCATCGCCATGGTCCGGGCCAAGGTCGAGCACCCCTTCCGGGTGATCAAGCGCCAGTTCGGCTATGTGAAGACCCGATACCGGGGCTTGGCCAAGAACCGCGCCCAGCTCTTCACCCTGTTCGCGCTCGGCAACCTGTTCCTGGTCCGAAGGAGGCTGATGGCATGAGGACGAGTCTGCCCGAAAAACGGCGAACTGCCGAAAATGCGGCCTCAAGGCCTCACATCAGAGCCTCTCGGGGTCGAGAGCCGACAGCTGCGCCCCTCAGACGGCCCTCTCGGCGCAGCCACCCTCGTTGATCAGACGTTCCCAAACTCGAGGTCGACGGAGACATTGCGGGCCTCACCGCTCCGTCCGGTGTCGAGGTTCACGTTTCCAAATAGGGCAAGCGCGTCATTTTCTGATCCGCCAGGAGGGGTAAGGACTTCTCGTGCCAAATACCGCAGCTTTTCCCAGTACCCTGCGGTGTCGCGATAATGAGTTCCCGGGTGCGGCGTGCCTGCGGTAGGCAACGGATGTGACCCCTCATTCAGGAAACCAGTGTCTCCAGGTGAAGGTGAGTTGCCTGGAGAGGCACCAAGTGTGACGAGTAAGGGATTGATCGATGTGGCATTCCCGTAAGGCCAAGGCGTTACCGGGCAGTCCTGGCACAATTCCTCACGGATTTTCAGCAGATCAGCTTCATTGATCTCTCTTGCTGCCGCTAGCCTCAATCTTTTGGAACTACTCCAAATGTCGTTATTCAAACTGTGCTTCCCTCAATTGCCCTGCCTGCATCCACCCAAGGTGAACCGAACTGAGAGTTTTGTCAAGTCATGCCCACCCCCCGCGAAACCATCCTCGCCGCGCTGCACACCCTGCTGCAGACCCTTGCCGCCACCGCTCTGCGCGATGAGGTGCTGCCCGAGCGGATCCCGCCTTCCGGCCTGATCATCCTGCGCGATGGCCAGCCGGGCGAGCCCGAGGTGACGCTGTCGCCGCTGCGCTATCATTACCAGCACCGGGCCGAGCTGGAGGTTGTCGTCCAGGCCACGAGTGGCCGAGCGGCGGCATTTGACAGTCTGATCGCCGCCATCGGCACCGCACTGGCGGCCGACCGCACGCTCGGCGGCCTCTGCGACTGGGTCGAAGCCGAAGCCCCGGCTGCGGTCGATCTGCCGGTCCAAGGGGCTTCGGCGCTGAAGGCGGCCGTGATCACCGTCGTGCTGCATTACACCACCACCGGCTCTTTAGTCTGAGATGCGGGATCAGCAGGTTCTGTAAAAACCGCGAGAGTGGCGGCAGAACTCCGTGGCCACGCCCATGCGGATCATTTCCGCTGCGATGTCGCGCCCGTCAGGCAGGAAACACTGAGCAACAATGCGGCGATAGCGATCGATATCGTGGACACGGCAGGTAAGCGTCGCTCCGGAGATCAAACCGCGCATCGCGCGCGTTGCGGCAGAGCCGCCTGCTTGTTTGCGCTCAGGAGCGTCCAGGCCCCAGACGCGGATTGCGGGGTCGAGCCCGCGCAAATGGAGTGTATCGCCATCTGTGACGTGGCTCAAAATTCCCGAAACGGATTTGGTCTCCGCGCCAAGGGGCGCCGCAAGAACGAGGCTCAGTGCCAGCGCAAATACGGACGCGTAGCGTCGGCTGGAGCGAATCGAAGAGGTTAAAAGGTTTCTGTTCATACTCAGACCCGTGCCTATCCGGTTAACGCATACACCCACTACATCTAGTGATGGCCGATTGCCCGCTTGACGCCCGCGCAGCCCTGACAGAGGGTGTGTGTATGAAGCGGATACAGGGCTGCAATGGACGTTCTCGATCGCGCCGACCTTGCGTTTCCAAAATCTCTCCCGGAGTTCCAGCGCCTTTTCCCGAACGACGAATCTTGCGCCGCATATCTTGAGAAGACGCGCTGGCAGGGCGGCTTCACCTGCCCTCACTGTGGGATCGTCGGCGAACCGTTCCGCATCGCCACGCGGCCCGGCGTGGCGTGGCGACATGTCGCGCTTGTCGCCGCCAAACAGGATTGACCGTAGGCACGGTCATGGAGCGCAGCCACACGCCCTTGAGCACATGGTTCTGGGCTGCTTATCTGGTTGCCAGCCAGACACTGGGCATGTCGGCGGTGCAATTTCAGCGGCAGCTTGGGCTGACGCGATATGAGACCGCCTTCGGCATTTTGCATAAGCTCCGTATTTCGGGGAACGTGGGCGGGCATGGTGCGACCCGATCAGGACCGGATTGGTGGCAGGACCGGATTGGTGGCAGGGCCGGTGAGCATGTTGAGGTGGACGAAACCTGCGTTGGAGGCCGCACTCGTGGTGAAGGGCGAGGCATCCACCACATGACGCTGGTCACGGCCTCCGTCGAGGTTCGCCGCCGGGAGCCCGGCACGGCGCAGGACAAGCGCAAGGATGGTCGCTATGCCGGTCGCGTCCGGCTGTCCGTCGCCGACAACCGCAGCGCCGCAACGCTGGCCGGATTTGTCGAGAGTGCCGTCATGCCCGGGAACGCTGGTCATCACCGATGACTGGAGCGGCTATGTCGGCCTGCGCAGGCGAGGTTACGACCACCACGCGATTGCCGAATGCGGCGACCCGGAGGTGGCCGAGGAGTTCCTGCCGATCATCCATCTCGTCTTCTCGAACCTGAAGACCTGGCTGAACGGCATCCACCACGGCGTCAGCGCCAAGCACCTTCAAGCCTGTCTCAACGAGTTTACCTTCCGCTTCAATCGCCGCTTCTACCCCTTCAACGCCTTCTGATCGCTCCTCGGAATCGCTGGAGCAGCGCGCGCTCCCACCTTCGCCGAGCTATATTCAGGCGAATGGGAGCACACTACATCTAGTGGGTGTATGCGTTAACCGGATAGGCACGGTTCCTCTGACAATGCCCGCCTGGCTGATCCCCGCCTTGCGGCAAATCTCGGCCACCGGCGTCCCTTCCTCGCCTTGCTTGATGATAAACGCCTTCTGCGCGTCCGAAAATCTCGATGCCTTCTTGCGATTCCGCTCCTTTCCCAGCCAGGAAAAGCTAGCGGAAAACTCCAGCTTCAAACGGTCCAGTTTGCGGGGGGCAGATCATGATCTATACGCAATTATTGCACTCACTCGAGCAAAATCAGCGGATTACTTGGGGAATGCGGGATGAGTGCGATCGGTCGCTTCGATTGGCCGCTCTGAATGGATGCTGGAAGCGCGCCGCAGCGCAGGTATCCATCCGCAAACGCTCCTCGCGTCGATGAAAAGCGCCCGTGGCTGCGCCTAGGTCGAACGACCGCTTTTGCCAGATGCCGCGAATGCCGTGCTGCGCCTGCTTGCAGCCGCTTCCCGCCCTTTGCCGTCGACAGCCAGGGGCGAGTTTCCGAGCCGAACCGCTGGAACGTGCGGAGTTGAGACACCTTCGATATAGCGGCTTACTGCCGAACCGCTTGACTGCCAACCTGCGTCAGAATACCTACCGTTTCGACGCGGGCGTTGTGTAATGGTAAGACCTTAGCCTTCCAAGCTAAAGACGCGGGTTCGATTCCCGCCGCCCGCTCCAGAAATTCCTTTCCGACAGTTATCCGACAGTATCCGGTGGGTACGTGCACTATGTTGCTGATTTTTAAGGGATATGACGATTGGAAACCTCAGCCTTCCAAGCTAAAGACACGGGTTCGATTCCCGTCACCCGCTCCAATCCCCTGCAATCGGTCTGGCCTGCCCGTCATCCCTGAATGGCGGAGGGGTCCATCCAGATCGGCTCGAATAGATTGCCGTCGGGGTCCTGGAAGCCGAGGTCGGAAGCGGGTTTCGGTTCAGAGCCACCGGCCCTGAGTGCTGCGTCCGTCATGGCATCGACACCGGCGCGGACGTCGCGGGACAGGGCACTGGGTACTGGGCAATGGGCAATGAGAATTTGCGTCGTTGCGGCCGGTGACGCGGACGCCGTGCCGCGACGTTCTATTCACCGACAGGTGAAGGGCACGGCGTCAGAGGTTGTCTTGCTGCGGCATGCCCAGCACATGATAGCCGCCATCGACGTGGATGATCTCGCCCGTCGTGCAGGCGCCCATGTCCGAGGCGAGGTAGACGGCGGTGCCGCCGATCGCCTGCAGCGTGGCATTGGCGCGCAGGGGGGCGTTGGCCTCGGTGTGACGGAAGGTGGCGCGGGCGCCGCCGATGGCAGCGCCGGCCAGAGTTTTCATCGGGCCGGGCGAGATGGCGTTGACGCGGATACCCTGCGGGCCAAGGTCATTGGCAAGATAGCGGGTTGCGCTTTCCAGCGCGGCCTTGGCGATGCCCATCACGTTGTAATTGGGCACAACCTTGTTCGAGCCCTGGAAGGTCAGGGTCAACAGACAACCGCCCGCAGGCATCAGTTCCGCCGCGCGGCGCGCGACGTCGATGAAGCTGAAGCAGGATATTGCCAGCGAATTGGCAAAATTCCCGCGTGAGGTGTTGATGAAGCGGCCGGTCAACTCAGCCTTGTCGGAGAATGCGATGGCGTGAACCAGAAAGTCCATCCTGCCCCAGCGGGTTTTAAGCGCAGCAAAGCAGGCGTCAAGGCTGTCGTCATTGGTCACATCGACATCGACCAGAAAATCCGACCCGACCGAGGCGGCCAGCGGTTCGACCCGCTTGCCAAAGGCCGCACCCTGATAGGAAAACGCCAGTTCGGCACCCTCACCGGCCATCGCGCGGGCAATCCCCCAAGCGATGGAGCGGGCGTTAGCCACGCCCATGATCAGGCCGCGCTTGCCCTGCATCAGATCCGCCATATTCGTCCCCCCCATCCGGGCCGCAACCCCGGTTCAGCCGAGATACTTGCTCATCACCAGCGTTGCATTGGTGCCGCCAAAGCCAAAGCTGTTGGACAGCACCCCGTCAAGCTGCACATTTTCGCGCAGGCTCATCACGATCTCGGACGCATCCAGCGCCGGGTCCAGCGTGGTGATATTGGCCGAGGCGGCGATGAAATTGCCACCCATCATCAGCAGCGAATAGATCACCTCATGCACGCCGGTAGCCCCCAGTGAATGCCCGGTCAGCGACTTGGTCGAGGCCACGGGCGGGGTGTGGCCACGGCCAAAGACCCGGCGGATCGCCGCAATCTCGGTCACGTCACCGACCGGGGTCGAGGTGCCGTGGCTGTTGATATAGTCGATCTTGCGCCCTTGCGGCAGGGTCGCCAGCGCCAGCCGCATCGACCGCTCGCCGCCCTCACCGGACGGCGCCACCATGTCGTGACCGTCCGAGGTGGCACCGTAGCCGGTCACTTCGCCATAGATCCTGGCACCGCGTGCCAGGGCGTGCGACATCTCCTCCAGCACCACCACCCCGCCACCGCCTGCGATGACAAAGCCGTCGCGCGTCGCGTCATAGGCGCGGCTGGCCGTGGCGGGCGCGTCGTTGTATTTCGACGACATCGCCCCCATCGCGTCAAACAGGCAGGACAGGGTCCAGTCCAACTCTTCGCCGCCGCCGGCAAATACGATGTCCTGCTTGCCCATCTGGATCAGTTCCACCCCGTTGCCGATGCAATGGGCCGAGGTCGAGCAAGCCGAGGTGATGGAATAGTTCACGCCCTTGATCTTGAACGGCGTGGCAAGGCAGGCCGAGTTGGTCGAGGACATGCAGCGCGTCACCATGAACGGCCCCATCTTCTTGGGCGCGCCCTTGTTGATCACGGCATCGAAGGCCAGAAAGAAGTTGCTGGTCGATGGCCCGCCCGACCCCATGATCAGGCCGCTGCGTGGGTTGGAAATGTCGCCTTCCTCCAGCCCGCTGTCGGCCAAAGCCTGCTTCATTGCCAGAAAGTTATAGGCCGCCCCCGGCCCCATGAAGCGCAGGTCGCGCTTGTCGATATGATCCTCCAGCACGATCTGCGGCTGGCCTTTGACCTGCGAGCGGAAGCCATGCTCGGCGTAATCGGGCGCAAAGACGATGCCCGACTTGCCAGCGCGTAGCGAGGCTTCGACCTCGGTCGCGGAATTGCCGATGGGAGAGATGATGCCGATGCCGGTGATTGCGACGCGACGCATGGGTTTGTCCTTATCCTGGGCAAGATCGGCGCAAAGCGTCAGCGGTTTGCCTGCCCGTTTGCGAATTTCATAGAAAGTTCAGTTGGCCGAGAGGGCGACCTTCAGGTCGATGACAAGATAGATCACCTCGCCGTCCGCTTCCACACGACCATTTGCCACGCCTATGGTCAGGCGGCGGGTCTCGATCGCTTTGGTGAAATCGACGAAATAGCGCAGCATCTTGCGGTCGGGCCGCACCATGCCGGTCAGTTTGACCTCTCCCACCCCCAAGGCATAGCCACGGCCCTGCCAGCCACGCCAGCCCAAGTTGAAGCCGGTCAGTTGCCAAAGCCCGTCAAGGCCCAGACAGCCCGGCATGATCGGGTTGCCGGGGAAGTGGCAGCCAAAGAACCACAGCTCCGGCGTGATGTCGAACTCGGCCACGACATGGCCTTTGCCATGCGCGCCGCCATCGCCCGAGATCTCGGTGATGCGGTCCATCATCAGCATGGGCGGGGCGGGAAGCTGGGCATTGCCGGGGCCGAACAATTCGCCGCGCGCACAGGTCAGCAGCGCCTCCTTGTCGAAATAGCTCGGATAAACGCCCATGCCCCCGATCCTCCGTCTGTATCAACGCCTGTTTCAACCCGTGTAACACCGCGTGAGAACAGGTTGCAAGTGTGGCAGGCGGCGCGGGGCCGATGGTTGGGCTTGGTTCGGCAAAGGGCGGGTCCGACACCCTGGGCGGTGCCACCAGTTGCTGCTGCCCGACTTTGACCTATTCGGCGGCACCCTGCGCGAGGAGGGCCATCACCGCTTTCACCGGCAGTTCAGCTCTTGACGGCATGAGCACATCCACCTTGCCCCAGTCGTCATCTGTCCAGTTGCCGCCTTCCGCCCTGTCCCGCCTGCTGCGCCACGAAGCCGCTGGTGGCGTCGTGCTGATGCTGGCCACCGCCCTGGCGCTCGTGGTGGCAAACTCGGCTTTGCAGCCCATGGTATCTGGCGGCACTGGATGCACCTTGGTCCGTCATGCCGGGCGGCACCGGCCTGACCAAGCCGCTGATCCTGTGGATCAACGATGGGTTGATGGCGGTCTTTATCTTTCTGATCGGACTGGAGTTGCAGCGCGAACTGCGCGAGGGCAAGCTGCGCTGCCCCTCTGACATCCTGCTGCCCGGCATGGCGGCGCTGGGCGGCATGGTGGCCCCGGCGCTGATCCATCTCGGGTTCAACGCCAGCGGGGCCGCATGGGGCCGGGCGATCCCTACCGCCACCGACATCGCCTGTGCGCTGGGCGTGCTGGCGCTGGTCGGGCGCGGACTGCCGCCGGGGTTGCAGACCTTTCTGCTGACCCTCGCCATTCTGGACGATCTGGGTGCCTTCCTGATCATCGCGCTGTTCTACACCGATCAATTGAACCTGACCTGTCTGGCGCAGGCGCTGATCCCGCTGGCCGGCCTTGCGGCGCTGAACCGGGCCGGCAGCGCGCGGGTGGCACCTGCGCTGTTGCCGGGGGTTGTCCTATGGGTGCTGGTGCTGAAATCCGGCGTCCATGCCACATTGGCCGGGGTGGTCACCGCCTTTTCATTCCGCCGAAAGACCGCCGGGGCGGCTCTCCACTTCACCTTCTGGGAGTGGGTCTGCTGCCCTATGTCGCCTTTGGGATCGTGCCCTTGTTTGCCTTTGCCAATGCGGGGCTTGACCTTGGCGGCCTGTCGCTGGCCTCAATGGCCGCGCCCTTGACGCTGTTGGTGGCGCTGGGCAAGTTCGTGGGCGTGAGTGACGCTGGCCGCGTGGCTGATGGTGCGCAGCGGGTGGGCATGGTTGCCGGATGGGGCGGGCTGGCTGCAAATGGCGGGGGTGGCCTTGCTGTCGGGCATCGGTTTCACCATGTCATTGTTCATCGGTGGCCTGAGTTTTGACGAGGGCGCGCAGATGGACGCCGTGAGCTTGGGGGCTTTGCTGGCGTCCGGCGTGGCTGCGGTGGCGGGTTTTGCCCTGCTGCGCGGCCTGCGCGCTTAAGTGCCTTGTTCAAGGCGGGGCAAGGGCGGTATGAAGGGCCAGCGGACGGCAAGGGCGAGCGATGGAAACTGCGACGCAGAGCCTGGTGACGATTTGGCTGGCGCGGGGCAATCTGCGTCCGACGCGCCAGCGGCTGGCCTTGGCAACCTTGCTGGTGGGCGATGGTCAGAACCGCCATGTCACCGCCGAAAGCCTGTATGCGCTGACTGCCGCCACGGCGGAAAAGGTCAGCCTTGCCACCGTCTACAACACCCTGCGCGCCTTTTGTGCGGCGGGGCTGGTGAACGAAGTCGTGGTGGACGGCGCGCGCAGCTATTTCGACACAAGAATCGACGACCACCCGCATTTCTATTGGGAGGACAGCCACGCCCTGACCGACGCCCCCGCCGAGGACATCCGCATCACCGGACTGCCTGCGGCCCCCGAAGGCATGCAGGTGTCGCGGGTCGATGTCGTAATCCGGCTGAAACCGGCCTGACCTTTCACGCCAATTTTCAAGGAGTGGCGGTATGATCGGCTTTCGGATCTCCGTCATGGCCCTGACCCTTGGCGAACCAAGGCCATCGCCGATCTGCCGCCCTTGCATGACATCATCTGGGGCGACCAAATCACGTTGAACCCGCCGGATGGGGCGATGGGGCGCTATCCGCGCATTCTGGTGCTGAACCAGGGGAAGGGCAAGGGTGACATCCTGCTGACCTATCAGACCGGCGAGCATACCGGCGACTTCATGATGTACCGCAGTTCCGACAAGGGCCGGACCTGGGGCGAGCCCAGCCTGATCAACGCGAAGAAACCCGGCTGGGACTATGCCAGTTGCAATATCATCCAGCTCGAGGATGGCCGCCTGCTGATGGCGATGCAGCGCCGCGTCGATGGGTCGAACCTTGGCAAGGATTTCTACATCGACGTCAAACTCTCGGGCGATGAGGGGGCGACCTGGAGCGAGCCTGCCCAAGTCTTTCAGGGTGCCAACTGGGAGGGGCGGCCCTTTGAAGTGCCCAATGATCTGAACGGCGACGGCAGGCGCGACATCTATCTGTTCTTCACCCAGCGGGTGATCGACACCAAGACCCCGGCCAAGAAGGCCAGCCGCCGCAATGACTTTGGCCGCGCGGTGGCTTTCATCGCCTCGTATGATGGCGGGGCGACCTGGGTTAACCGCAATGATGAGCGTTTTACCGGCGCGATCATCCACCGCAACTATCTGGCAGGGCCGAAGCTGGCGGCGACGGATGCCAGTGGTGGCGGCATGCCGCAGCCCTTTCTGTTGCCGAACGACCGGGTGGGCTTTGTGGTCGAGGAGCTGGGCAAGAAGGCAAGCCCGCTGATCATCGCCAATGATCCGGGTGATTGGGATTGGACGGGTCCGGCCTTTCAGGGGCCATGGACCAGTGCGGATTATGACGGGATGACGGACAACAATGTCTATCCTGTGCCGCCCGCCAATCTCTGGGCGGCGCAGGATGTCGAGTTCTCCAAGGTGCCCTATGTCGCCCTTTTGCCGGATGGCCGCTATGTGATGGCATCGCAGACGCTCAGATCATCCGGGGCTGGCTGGGGGACAAACAGGCGCGGAATTTCCGGCCGCAGGAACTGCCCTTCGAGATGGACAAGGCGGTGTTTTCGGCGATCGAGCCGATATCGGACAGCGAGGTTCTGGTGGCGGGCGGGTCCTGGCTGCCGGGGGATGATTTCATCTATCCGCGGATAGGGCGGATCGCGGACCAGGGGGGAGGCTCTCACGCGTGAGAGGGGTGACAGGTGGTTGATTTATCTGTGCTTTTGGTTTTTGCCTGATTTTTGTGCGTTGTGGAATTTTCGCAAGGTCGAGATATTCCCCGACCAACGGCAGCGGGAAACGGCGGTTTGCGGCAGGCAGGCCGGGGGTTTCACACCCCCGCCTCGCCAGTGGTTCTTGAACCAATGGCGAAACACTGGCTCGACCCGTGGAGTATTTCTGAAAGGGTAAGGGGGGGATTTTACTGCGGTTTGCGTGTGATCAGATTCAGATTTCTGGCCGCAACGATCAAAACCATTGGCCCGGCTCCATCAGGCCCAGATCCATCAATTGCTGGCTGTGCCATAGAAACGGGATCGAGTTGTGCCAGCGGAAGGAATTTATGTCGAACATCGAGCCTGCATTGACCCGCAGGGCTTTGGCGGTGCGGAAACTGGCGATGGCGGTGGTGATGTTGTGGTGCCAGGGGCAGGCGTAGGTGTTGTATTCCTCATCCGAAAAGGTGAAGTCGGGGCGCAGCTCCAGACCAGGTTTGGCGCGGAACAAAGCGATGCGGTCGATCTTGCGGCGGGCCGGCGGGATATGTTCCTCAAACCGCCAGCGCAGGCCGCCAAAGAAATCAAGCTGGCGTTCGCGCGGGTGGTGGTGATTTTCCGGGTCAGGCCGGCCCAGCGCGTAATAGCCGGAGCGGTCAAGATGGGCGTGCTCCAGCGATACGGCATTGGGAAAGCGGGTCAGATCATCGGCATAGAGGTCGATGACATAGCTTAGCACGGCTTCGCGGCGTTCATCGCTGTGGAAGGCCAGCATTTCGCGGATGTTACGGGTCTCGCAGAATGGGTGGAACAGGTATTCGGCGTTGTAGCAATAGTAGATCCAGATGCCGGGGGCGGCCTTGATCAGGCGGTTGACGGCACTGACCATGGCGCTGTCGGCATGGGTGTCAAAGCTGACGCGGTGGACGGCCTGCGCAAGCGCGGGGGCTACGGCGATGCCGTCATGGGCCAGCACTACGACATGGCGAAAACCGGCGTCCAGATTGTGTTGCAGGGTGCTGTCAACCTCGACCGCGTCCTCGGCCATCACCATGGCGACCGGGCCCTTGGCGAGGGCTGCGGCGGCGGTTGTGATGAAGTGGTCGAGTGAGGTGTAGTTCATCGGCCCCTGCTGACGGGTTGTTCTGCCAGAACAGGATAGGCAATTCGCGGGCGCAAGACCACCCCGCGTTGCACAGGGGCCGGTTTTGCCATAGATGGGCACCATGACCGCAGGCAAGAAGCTTTTCATCAAGACCTATGGCTGTCAGATGAATGTCTATGACAGCGAACGCATGGTCGAGGCCATGCAGGCTGACGGCTATGTCACGACCGAGGTGATCGAGGACGCCGACCTGGTGCTGATCAACACCTGCCATATCCGCGAAAAGGCCTCGGAAAAGCTGTTCTCCGAACTGGGACGGCTGAAGCCGCTGAAGGCCGCGCGGCCGGATATGAAGATCGCCGTGGCGGGCTGCGTGGCGCAGGCCGAGGGCGATGAGATCAGGCGGCGGATGCCTTTGGTCGATCTGATCGTGGGACCGCAGGCCTATCACCGCCTGCCGGAAATGGCGCGCGGCACCGGCAAGTTGACCGATATCAGTTTTCCGGCCGAGAGCAAGTTCGACCTCTTGCCCGAACGTCGTGCCACGCGCGGACCGGTGGCCTTTCTGACGGTGCAGGAAGGCTGCGACAAGTTTTGCGCCTTTTGCGTGGTGCCCTATACCCGCGGCTCCGAAGTGTCGCGCCCGGTGGAGCGCATTCTGGCTGAGGCGCGCGGGCTGGTGGCCAAGGGAGTGCGCGACATCACGCTGCTGGGCCAGAACGTCAACGCCTATCATGCCGGGGGCCATGGTCTGGCTGGCCTGATCCGCGAATTGGCGCGGATCGAGGGGTTGCAGCGCATCCGCTACACCACCTCGCATCCGAACGACATGGCGGACGATCTGATCGCGGCCCATGGCGATGAGGCCAAGCTGATGCCCTATCTGCATCTGCCGGTGCAATCGGGCTCGGACCTTGTGTTGAAGGCGATGAACCGCAAGCATACCGCGCAGCACTATCTGCGGCTGATCGAACGCATCCGCGCCAGCCGCCCCGATATTCTGCTGTCGTCCGATTTCATCGCGGGTTTTCCGGGCGAGACCGACGCCGATCACCAGGCCACTTTGGCGCTGATCCGAACCGTGGGCTTCGGCATGGCCTACAGCTTCAAATACTCGCCCCGCCCCGGCACCCCGGCTGCCGAAAAGGCCGAATTGCCGGTCGAGGTGGCGGATGCGCGGCTGCACGAGTTGCAGGAACTGCTGGGTGCCCAGCAACGCGCCGGGCAGGATGCGATGGTCGGGCGCGAGGTTTGCGTGCTCTATGAAAAGGCCGGGCGGATGGCGGGCCAGATGGTCGGCAAGTCGGATCACCTGCACGCCGTCCATGTCGATGATTCGCAGGGTCGGGTCGGTGAGCTGGTCCGGGTCAGAATCTCAGCTTCCTCCGCCAACTCGTTGGCAGGTGTCAGGATTCCGGCCTAGCCAATTGTGGCGGGATGTTTCCGGCGCGGTGCTAATGGTTGACCCTTGGTCGCTTTGGCGTCAAATTTTAAATAATAGTGTTTAAATTCAAGGCTATACACAAGATTTTGCTTTACTTCGAGCTATCTCGGCGGCATTTCAGTGTCAAAATCATGTTCATTGCGAATGAGGAGGCTTGAGCTGTGAAACTCTTGTCCAGGTCGCTTGGGTTCCGGGGCACCGTGTCACCAACTGACGCCCGATCCGCACGCCCGATCCGCACGCCCGATCCGCACGCCCGATCCGCACGCCCGATCCGCACAATTGCCGAAAGCCGCAGCGCCCTGCTGCAGCTTTTGCCTTTCGCCGCCCAAATTGTCACCCCCGGCGCAACTGTGCGTCAGGCTGCAAATCGTGCTTGCCAGAAGGCCACTTGCGGCCCAAACTTGCCAGAAGGCCGCTTGCGGCCCAAACTTGCAAGAGGGCCGCTTGCGGCCCAAACTTGGTAGAAGGCACCACCACACCGACCGCATCTTGTTCTTGCCGCCAAAGAAGGAGAGCCCATTGGGCATCAGTGCGCTGACCCCCGCGACCAAACTTTCCGCAAAACTGGCCGAGGACGTGGTGGAAACCACGCTGGAATTTCCCGACAATCGCTTGCTGATTGACCTGTGCGGCGAGTTTGACCGCAACCTGGCCCAGGTCGAGCATCAATTGGGGGTTCACGTCTTGCGCCGTGGCAACCGGCTGGCCGTGATCGGCGACAGGTCGGCCCGCGAACAGGCCTGCACCGTGTTGCGCGGCCTTTATGCAAGGCTTGAGGCCGGGCGCGGCCTGTCGGCGGGCGATGTCGATGGCGCGATCAGGTTGCGGCGTCAGGTGCCGAATGATCACCTGCACAGCGCCGAACAGATTGAGATGTTCCACGGCTCGCCCACCGAACTGCGCACCCGCAAGCGTGGGGTTGAGCCAAGGACTGCGGCGCAAAAGGCCTATGTCGCCAACCTGTTCGCGCATGAAATGGGCTTTGGCATCGGCCCGGCAGGCACCGGCAAGACCTATCTGGCGGTGGCCGTCGGCGTGACCATGTTCATCTCGGGCGCGGTGGAAAAGATCATCCTGTCGCGTCCGGCGGTCGAGGCGGGCGAGCGTCTGGGCTTTCTGCCCGGCGACCTGAAGGAAAAGATCGACCCCTATATGCAGCCTTTGTATGACGCCCTGAACGACTTTTTGCCCGGCAAGCAGCTGCAAAAGCTGATCGAGGAAAAGCGCATCGAGATAGCACCCTTGGCCTTCATGCGCGGACGCACGCTGTCGAATGCCTTTGTCGTGCTGGATGAGGCGCAGAACGCCACCGCGATGCAGATGAAGATGTTCCTGACCCGTCTGGGCGAGGGCAGCCGCATGGTGATCACCGGCGACCGCACCCAAGTGGACCTGCCGCGCGGCACCACCTCTGGTCTGGCCGAGGCCGAGCGGATTCTGACCGGGGTCAAGGGCGTCAGTTTCAACTACTTCACCTCGAAAGACGTGGTGCGCCATCCGCTGGTCGGCCGGGTCATCGAGGCCTATGAGGCGGATGAGGCGTCGGGGGGGTGAAGAAGACCGGGGGATTTCACCTCCCCCGGACCCCCGTGGCCCGGACTTCCGAGTCTTGTGGTGATCGGTCGAAAGGGGCGGCGTTCTTGGGGGGACAGGGAGAGTTTCGCGCCTCGGGGATCAGGTCGCCGCCGGCATCGGCGAAATCCTGCGCACGGCGGCTGCGGGCTATCTTGCCGGGCGATTCGGTGGCATCCTGCGCCGCAGATTGTGCTGGGGTCGTTTCACAGGAGCATCGCCAATGACTACGATCATCATCTCAGAAACGACCGTCGTGGCGTTTGGCTATGGCCGAACGCTTTTTGAGTTTGATAACCTTTTCGTGGCGCCGGGTGCTTCTCTGATTGCCTCAGGGCCTTATTACGAGGGCGTTCTCGGAATTTCCGGCGAGAATACTGTCAATGCGGCAGGGTTCATCTACGGATACTTTGGGGTTGACCTGAGCGGTACCAATAGCCATGTCAAAGTTCATGCCGGAGGCGGCATCATCGGCGAAGCCATTGCAGTGTACCTCGATTCAGCGGGCGGCACCGTGATGAACCGTGGCGATATCTCGGGCAATATCGGTGTCTGGGCCGTGCAGGCGGTCACTGTGACCAATTTTGGCAGCATCGCCGGATATGGGAATGGGTATGGGGGGGGGTATGGGATTACTGCCAATGGTCAACTCACCTTGCAGAACTATGGCACGATCTCCGGCCCGGTCGGCGTTCAAGGATCAGGAGTTGCCGATACGATCCTCAATCGCGGCATCATCACCGGGACTGTCCTTGCTTGGGGTGGCGACGATAGCATCGACAACATCGGCGGGCGGATCGATGGCCTGGTCGATCTTGGTGCTGGCAACGACAGCTTTCTGGGCGGGGACTGGGCCGAGTTTGTTATGGGCGGCGAAGGCGAGGATGATTTGAGCTTTGGTGCCGGTCGCGACCGGTTCATCGCGCAGGATGGGGACGGCGATGATGACATCGATGGCAGCAGTGACATCGACATCTACGACGCGCGTCAGGTGACCACGCAGATCATTGCAAACCTTGGCACCGGGCTGGTGCGCAATGCCGGGGCGACCGATACGCTGGTGGGTATCGAGCAGATCTGGGGCGGCTCGGCTGCTGACATCCTGACCGGCAGCAGGGCGGCCAATCTGCTGCGCGGCGAAGCTGGCGACGACAGTCTGTCTGGCGGGTCGGGCAATGACCGGCTGATTGGCGGCAACGACAATGACCGGCTGGTTGGCGACGACGGCAACGATATCCTGCAAGGCGGCAGCGGCGTCGATCTGATCTATGGCGGGGCCGGCAATGACCTGCTGTCCGGCGACCAATTGATTGACACAATGACCGGCGGACTCGGGGCGGATGTTTTTGATTTCAACCGTGTGGAAAACTCTTTTGTCTACTACATTTACGGGCCGGACCGGATTACCGATTTCGTTCAGGGCAGCGACAAGATCGACCTCTCGACCATCGACGCCAATCAAAGCCTTGCCGGCAATCAGGCGTTTGCCTTCGTCGGAACCGATGCGATCGATGCTGTTGGCGAAATGAGCTATCGGACCACGGCGACCACCACCATCATCTCGATGTCGATCAACGATTTAACCCCGCTTGACGTGATCCAGCTTGACGGGGTGTTCGTGCTGACGTTGGCGGATTTCGTGCTGTAGTGGCGCAGGGGGCGGTGCTGGCCCGCCAGCCCGCCGCATGCCAGACAACCCGGCAAACGCGGTGCCACTGCAATGATCCTCAGCCACCCCGCAAAAGTCATATCTGCCCGAGGGTCTGGATGAATTTGGAAATCAGCTCGCCCTGCGAAGTGATGCGCAGCTTGGCATGGATATTGCGTCGGTGACTCCGCACCGTGCCGGACGCAATGCCAAGAATATCGCCCAAGGCATTGGCGGAATGGCCTTTCAGGGTGTATTCGACGATTTCGCCTTCGCGTGGGGTCAGCAGTCCCTGGCCGAAACCTTGGCACGATTTCCGGGTCCGTTCGGCCTGCTCTTGCCCGCGCGATGAACAATGGCGGACGACGTTCATCAATGCAAACGTCCGGGATGGAACACATAAGCCAAACACGCGCGCTGTCCATCCTCAACCGCCCCCACCACCCTTTGCCAACACTGCCTCCGACACCCGCTCCTGCCTTACTCCCAACCCGATGAACCGCGCCGGATACCGGCGCAGCCACGGCACTGCCGCCAGCACCCGGAACGGCAGCGGCGGGCGCATCGCCCCCCCGGCCAGCATCGGCGCGATCATCCGGTTCTGCATCTGAACCTGCAGCCACTGCGTCACCTTCACCGGCCAGAGCCTGCGGGCCTGAACGCTTGCCAGATCGGCCCCGCTCACCCTGCCCCGCCTGAGCGGCCCAACCAGCAGATTGGCCGCCGCCACCGCATCCTGCACCGCCAGATTGATCCCGATGCCACCGAGGGGCGACATCGCATGGGCGGCATCACCAATAAACAACAGCCCCTCGCGCCACCAACAATCCAGCCGGTTGACCTTGACCGACAAAAGCTTCACCTGATCCCACCCCGCAATCTCCGCCCCGCGCGGCGGCGACAGCCCAAGGGTCCGATCCAGCACCGCGCGATAGGCAGGCAATCCCGCGCGCTGGATCTCCGCAAACCGGTCTTTCTGCACAATATGCGCGCATTGCCAATAGTCACCGCGGTTCAACATCACAATCAGATTGCTGCCGACAAACCGACCCAACGCCTGTTTTTGGTCCTGATCCTGCCGCGATACCCGGAACCACAACACATCGATCGGGGTGCCGAACTCGTTCACCGCCATTCCAGCCGCGTCCCGCAGCACCGATCCGCGCCCGTCCGCCGCCACCGCCAGCGCCGCCCGCACCTCAAACCGCCCGTCAGGGTCATGCCCGGTGACCCCGACCACCCGCTCCGCCTCGGTCAACAAGCCGTCTACTTCTGCCTGCAAGATCAACCGGAAATTCGGATAGGTCCGGGCGCGGTCAGCCAGAAAGTTCAGAAAATCCCACTGCGGCATCATGGCGACATAGGGGGTTGCAATGGCCAGCCTGGAAAAATCCACAACTGTCCCTTCACGGCCTTCGAATGAAAAACCCATCTGGCTGAATTTGGTGTGCGGCAACTGCAGGAACTCATCCAGATCGCCCAACTGACGCAAAAACTCCAATGTAGAGGGGTGGATCGTGTCGCCCCGGAAATCGCGCAGGAAATCGGCATGTTTTTCCAGCACCGTCACATCAATTCCAGCCCGCGCCAGCAAATACCCCAGCATCAGACCCGCAGGCCCGCCGCCAACGATGCAGCAAGTCGTGTGAAGGCTCTTCAGTCCAGTATCGGCTGACATAGTGGTCCGCTCCTTGGCACAAAATGCGCCGGTTGCCCGCTCGCAACCGAGCGGGTGGCCGCCAGATGGAACGGGTCCAAGAGATAGGGCCCATCCTGATAGTCGGTGACAAATACCTTGTGCCTGCCTTCGGGAAAATCGTTATAAAGATCAAGCGGGCGCGCCATGCCGCGATAACCGAAGACAACTATGTAGATGTAGGGTGCCACTTTGCGAAGCACCGGCGCCAGAGCTGGCGGAAAACCCGCCGAGCCGATCGCGGCAATCGCTGCCCCAGTCGTCTTCAAGAGATCTGCCGCCTGCGTCAGATCTGCCCTACTCATGCTTGCTGCTCTTTTTTGCAGGGATATGCAAATTGGGGTGTATACAGGCAACGCGATAGTTTCTACTCCTTATCGAGAAACCTGGGATAAGTGGGGCGGATGACCCGAGACCTTTCTTCGCAAGACGGCCCTTCGCAAGACGGCCCGATCGCCGAACTGCGCCGCGCGAGCAAGCATTACGGTGCTGTCGTTGCGGCAGCGGAGTTATCGCTGACCATCCGCCGGGGCGAGTTCCTGTCTTTCCTCGGACCCTCGGGCTGTGGCAAGACCACCGCTTTGCGGATGCTGGCGGGTTTTGAGGTGCCGACTTCGGGAGATGTGCTCTTGGACGGGCAGCGGGTGAATGACCTGCCAGCTTACCGCCGCCCGGTGAACATGGTGTTTCAACACTACGCGCTGTTTCCGCATCTGACCGTGGCGGAAAACATCGGCTACGGCTTACGCCAGCAGCGCCCGCGTCTGGCCGCGGCCGAGATTGCCAAAGCGGTCAACAAAGCGCTGGAAACCGTGCGAATGCCCGGCTACGGGCCGCGCCGGATCTGGGAAATGTCGGGCGGCCAGCAACAGCGCGTGGCTTTGGCGCGGGCAATCATCAACCAACCCAAGCTCTTGCTGCTGGATGAACCGATGGCGGCGCTGGACAAGAAGCTGCGCCGTGACATGCGGATCGAATTGCAGTCGCTGCAACGTCAGCTTGGCATCACCTTCGTTCTGGTCACCCATGATCAGGAAGAGGCGCTGTCGATGTCGGACCGGATCTGCATCATGCAGGACGGACGTATCGTGCAGGTCGGCAGTCCGCGCGATCTTTATGACCGGCCGCAAAGCCGATATGTAGCGGATTTCGTAGGGAAGTCGAACTTCTTCGACGGGGTGACCCTGGCCGGTTCCGAGCCGTTCTGCCGGCTGATGTCCGGCGGCATGGTGCTTTCGGGCCTTGCCCCGAAACCGCTGTCCGCCGGTCAGGCCGCCACCGCCTGCCTGCGGCCCGAACAGATCACGCTCGCCCGTCACAGCCGCGACACTGCGGGCAGCGTCAGTGCGCCGGTGCAGATTGTCACCCGCATCTTTCTGGGCGAGCACACGGAATACCTTGTGAAAACTGAGACACTTGGTAAAATCCTCGTGCTGGTGCCGCGGCAGGCCGAAGCCTCCGAGGGCGGTTTTGAACCCGGCGAGGCCGGTTTTGCCATCTGGCAAGACGGGGCCGCACTTATCTTTGGCTAGAACTGAACTTTGGCAAGAACTGAAACACAAAGAACCAAATGGGAGAATGAACATGACAGACCGGAACGACTTCATCTCACGCGAGAAATTCATGGCAGAGCTGAGGCGCTACCAGAAAGGCTCGGTCTCGCGCCGGCACTTTCTGGGGGTGACCGGCCTTGGCATGGCGTCAAGCGTTCTGGGCGCCGCCATGCCCGGCCTTATCGCGCAGCCAGCCTGGGCGCAGGCCAATATCGGCGATCTCGTCGTGCTGGCAAGCTGGCCGAACTACCACGATCCGGCGAATTTCGAGGCCTTCACTGCCGCCACCGGTGCGGCGGTTGATCTGAGCGTCTTTGGCTCCAACGAGGAAATGCTGGCCAAACTGCAAGCTGGCGGCGCGGGCTGGGATGTGTTCGTGCCGACCAATTACACCATCACCACCTATGTCGATCTGGACCTGATCGAGCCTCTGGATCTGGCGCTGCTGCCGAACTACGACGCCGCCGCGTTCGACCAACGCTTTGCCGGGCCGGGCACCGTGGATGGCAAGCTGTATGCCGTGCCGAAAGACTGGGGCACCACCGGTTTTGTCGTCAACAACAACCAGACCGGCGGCAAGACCCTGACCAGTTGGAAAGAGTTCTGGGATATGAGCATGGCTGAGTTTTCCGGCCGCGTCATGGTGCATGACTATCAACTGACCACCATCGGCAATGCCCTGAAATACTTCGGCTATTCCTTCAATTCCATCGACGTGGCCGAACTGGCCAAGGCCGAGGAACTGCTGATCGCCGTCAAGCCGCATCTGTTTGCGATCTCATCGGATTACCAACCTTCGATGCGGTCGGGCGATGCCTGGATGTCGATGGCCTGGACCGGCGACGGCAAGCAGTTGAACCGCGACATGCCGGAAATCAGCTATGTTCTGGGTAAGGAGGGCGGCGAGATCTGGAGCGATTTCTACGCCATCCCGAAAGGTGCGCCGCACCGCGATGCCGCCTATGCGCTGATCAACTTCTTGCTTGATCCGGCGGTCAACGCCAAGGAGGCCCTGTTCCACGGCTATCCGGTGGCCGATGCACGGGTGAACGCCCTGCTGCCGCCCGAGGTTATGAACGATCCGATCCTTTACCCGGCGGCCGAACTGCTGAGCACTTTGGAATTCGGTGCCGCGGCAAGTCTGACCGATCCGAACCGCGCCGAGTTGATGGCGCGCTTCAAGTCGGCATAAGGCCATAGTGATGCGACCACGCTACCGGACAGCGCTGTTTCTCTTGCCTGCGGGGGCATGGTTCCTGACCATGCTCGTGCTGCCGCTCTTGGTCGTTTTCGTGTTTTCCTTTGGCGAGCGGGGGCCGGCCGGTGGCTATGTCCCCGCTTTCACACTCGACAATTACCTGAACCTCGGGGCGCGCTGGACCGCGTTCAAGAACACCATGACGCTGGCCCCGCTCGGCACTGTGCTGTGCTTGCTGATCGCCTATCCGCTGGCCTATTTCCTCGCGATGCGGGCCAGCCCCAAATGGCGCATACTGCTTTTGATCCTGGTGATCGTGCCGTTCTGGACCTCGATCCTGATCCGCAGCTATGCTTGGATTTTCCTGTTGGGCGGCAAAGGTATCCCCACGCTGATCGCCGCGATGGGCCTTGGCGATATCCGCTTGATCAACACCCCCTTTGCCGTGCTGGTGGGCATCGTCTACAGCTACCTGCCGCTGATGGTGTTCCCGATCTATGTCAGCCTTGAGCGGCTGGACAAGCGTTTGCTGGAAGCCTCCTCCGACCTCGGCTGCACGCCGCCTTCGACTTTCCTGAACGTGACGCTGCCGATGTCGATGCCCGGCGTCGCCACCGGCTGCATGCTGGTCTTCATCCTGCTGATGGGCGAGTTCCTGATCCCCGCCATGCTGGGCGGCGGCAAGGTGTTCTTCGTCGGCAACGCGCTGGTCGATCTGTTCTTGCAATCGCGCAACTGGGCTTTTGGCTCGGCGGTCGCGGTGGCGCTGGTGGCGGTCATGCTGATCACCGTCACCGCCTATATGCGCGCCACCAGCCGCTGGGCCGGTGGGCGCGATGACGTTTCGTTGATGTGAGGCCATGATGCGGATTTATGCCCTTGCGGTTTACCTCTTTCTCTACATCCCGATCGGGATCATCGCGCTTTTTTCCTTCAACGCGGGCAGCCATGCCAGCCAGCTCACCGGGTTTTCGCTGCAATGGTATGGCCGCGCCTTGGGCAACCGCTTTGTGGTCGAGGCGTTCCAGACCTCTCTGAGCGTGGCCTTCGTCTCGTCCGTGCTGGCGACGCTGTTCGGCACCATGGCGGCGCTGGCCCTGCAATCGGTCAAGGGCCGGGTGCGGCTGGCGTTCGATGCGCTGATCTATATCGCCGTCATGGTGCCCGGCATCGTCCTCGGCATCGCCACGCTGATCGCGCTGGTGACGCTGTTCGAATGGCTGAACCCCATGCTTGCGGACCTGTGGCCGCTGGCTGAGGGCGCGCCAAAGCTGGCCTTGGGCTACGGCTCGCTGGTCGCCGCACATGGCTTGTTTGCCATGGCGCTGGTCATCATCATCGTGCGCGCCCGCATCTCTGGCATGGACCGCAGCCTGATCGAGGCCTCGGCCGATCTGGGGGCGACGCCGTTCGGCACCTTCCGGCAAGTGACGCTGCCGCAGATTTTTCCGGGCATTCTGGCCGGGTTCCTCTTGGCCTTCACCTTCAGCTTTGATGATTTCATCATCGCCTTCTTCGTTGCCGGATCGCAGACCACGCTGCCGATCTATGTGTTTTCCTCAATCCGCCGGGGGGTGACCCCCGAGATCAACGCCATCGGCAGCATGGTTCTGGCGGTCTCGCTGGTTCTCTTGATCATCGCGCAAAGCATCCTGCAACGCGGCCGCGCCAAAGCCTGACGGAACGGAGCCTGCAATGCTGCTGGAAAGTCGCGGTGGATTGCGCCCGCTACAACCTGCGCTGCAACGCGCTGTGCCCCGGTTTTGTCAATACTGTCTTCAACGCCGGTTTTGAAGCACAGATGGGCGGACCTCCGGCATTGGAGGCCTATGTGGCGAAATCCGTTCCGCCGGGGCGCTGGGGCGCTGCCGAAGAGATCGCGCAAAGCATCGTCTTTCTTGCTTCGGACCACTCCTCATTCATGACCGGACATGCCCTGGTGATCGACGGGGCGGAATCGCTCTGACCGCCCGGAAAAGGCCCGACCGCTGGGTGAAAGGCCGGGTTTGCCCGGGCAGATCTGGGGCTGAACCAGTCGCTCGTGCGCTGTGCGCTAGGTTTTTTGACGGGTTGCCGGGACGCGCCCCTAGACCGCAATCCTCCGCAAACCTGACCTGACGGCAAGTCATCTTGCTGTAGCTTTCGGGCGAAACGACGAAATGCCGCTGCGACGGGCACCGCAACACCGCGGGCAGATGCGGCAGTGGGCGCTGGAACTTCAGACAAAACAGGCAAAGCAGTAGGCAGGCGTTCGGGCATTGCCATCGGATCGCTCTCCTGCGCCCCCAAGGGTAAACTTCAGACAGTCAGAGCTTACTTCTGTTGGCAAGGAGGGCTGTTCGTTGGGTTCCTGTCGCACTGCCTGATCCGCGATCGCTATGGCCGCCCCGGAAAGGGCAGCGAGTGAGTGACCTGCCCCGAATGTCCCGCAGAACCGATCTTGCCATGAAAAATGCCGATCGACGAGGGTCCATGTGATCATCCGGGATGGAACACCTATCGCCAAGGGGCCAGCCGCAAACACCGCCCTCAAACCACCCGTTCGAGCATCATCTTCTTGATCTCGGCAATCGCCTTGGCCGGGTTCAGACCCTTTGGGCAGGTCATGGTGCAGTTCATGATGGTGTGGCAGCGGTAGAGCTTGAACGGGTCCTCCTGATCGTCCAGCCGCTCGACTGCGGGAAGAAATTGACGAAATGCCACGCCGGATATACAAACGGCTGCAAGCCGACTGTGAAATGCTCCACGCTTTCCCGGGAGCCGGCGTTCGGCAAAGGGATAGTTCAGCATGGACGACGATCCTCTTCTGACCGAGCTTGCAGCGCGACTGTCGGACACTACCGTGAGCGGCCCCGGCGACGCCGACTATGAGCAACGCCGAAGCGTCTGGAACGGCATGATCGACCGGCGCCCCCACATGATCCTGCGGCCCAAGACAACCTCGGATGTGTCCGAAATCGTGTGTTTCGCGGCCAGAACCGGCCTTCCCCTGTCGGTTCGATGTGGTGGCCACAGTTTTCCCGGTTTTTCCACCTGCGACGCCGGCATCGTGCTGGACCTCACGCGGATCAAGGACGTCACCGTCGATCCCAAGGCGCGCATCGCTCAGGTCGGCGGCGGCGCGCTTCTGGGCGATCTTGATCGGGCCAGTGCGCCCTTCGGTCTGGTGACGCCTGCCGGGCTGGTCTCGCACACAGGCGCTGGTGGTTTGACCCTTGGCGGCGGCATGGGCTGGACCAGCCGCAGGCTCGGCCTGACCATAGACAATCTCCTGTCGGCAGAGGTTGTCACTGCAGACGGGAAGGTTGTCGAGGCAAGCCCCCAGAAAGACGCAGAACTTTTCTGGGGACTGCGCGGTGGAGGAGGCAACTTCGGCGTGGTGACAAGGTTCACCTACCGGATGCATCCGCTGGGGCCGATCACTGTTGCCGTTTGGCAGTACGGCAAGGACCAGACCCGCGAAGCGCTGCGCAACCTCGCCCTACGTGTCCCAACCGCGCCACGCAGCCTGACCCTCACCCTGAACGTGACCGTCGACGGCTTGTCGCTGACCGCCTTTCACAGCGGAGATGATGGCCTTGGCACCGCCGCTGTGATGGCCTTTGCCGATCTCGCTGGTCCCGGCGACGGTGGGTTGGTGGAGACGGACTATGTGAGCCTGCAGTGTCGCAGCGACGCGGCCATGCACCCCGGCCGACGCTATTACGGCAGGGGTGGATTCATCTCCGCTCTTGATGGCCCGGTCATCGATTGCATGGTCGACCTGTCGCAGGCCGCGCCATGCCCAGATGCCGAGATCTACATGATCCAGCTTGGCGGCGCTGTCGCCGACGTGCCCGAAGACGCGACCGCCTATTCCGGTCGCGCTGGCGGATTCTACTGGATCGTCCAGCCGATCTGGGATGACCCGGCCGATGACGCGCGTTGCCTGTCCTGGGGCAGGCAGGGAGGCAAACGGATGGCAGACCTTTCGCAGTCGGAAAACTATCTGAACGAACAAGGCGATGTCGGCAAAGAGCTGACGATCAAGGCCTACGGGGCGGCGAAATACGACAGACTTGCCCAGTTGAAACAACGGGTGGACCCCACCAACCTGTTCAGGCTCAACCAGAACATCGCCCCTGCCGGCCACGTCAAACCACCCGTTCGAGCATCATCTTCTTGATCTCGGCAATCGCCTTGGCCGGGTTCAGACCCTTTGGGCAGGTCATGGTGCAGTTCATGATGGTGTGGCAGCGGTAGAGCTTGAACGGGTCTTCCAACCCATCCAGCCGCTCACCCGTCGCTTCATCGCGGCTGTCGATGATCCAGCGGTAGGCAGTCAACAAAGCCGCCGGGCCAAGGAATTTGTCGCCGTTCCACCAGTAGCTCGGGCAGGCCGTGGTGCAGCAGGCGCACATCACGCATTCATAAAGCCCGTCGAGTTTGCCGCGATCCTCGATCGACTGGCGCCATTCCTTGGCCGGGGTGTTGGTCTTGGTTTCCAGCCACGGCTTGGTGCTGGCATGTTGGGCATAGAAATGCGTCATGTCGGGGACCAGATCCTTGACCACCGGCATATGCGGCAAGGGGTAGATCTTCACATCGCCCTTCACCTCATCCAGCCCATAGATGCAGGCCAGCGTGTTGATCCCGTCGATGTTCATCGCACAAGAGCCGCAAATGCCTTCGCGGCACGAGCGGCGGAAGCTCAGCGTCGGGTCGATCTCGTTCTTGATTTTGATCAGCGCGTCCAGAACCATCGGGCCGCATTTGTCCATATCGACGAAATAGCTATCGACATGCGGATTCTGCCCGTCCTCCTGATTCCAGCGGTAGATCTGGAACTTGCGGACCTGCGCCACACCTTCGGGGCGGGGCCAGGTCTTGCCGCTGCCGACCTTGGAATTCTTGGGCAAATTGAACTGAACCATGGCGTGTCCTTTCAGTGCGGGAGAAGTTCATCGGGGGTAAGGTCGATCCCGCCCCGTTCGGGCTGATCGGTCAGCGGGCGGCTGGGAAACTGGCCCGAGCGGCGCATAACGCAGGAATTGAACACCTCCGAAGGGTCCCGCCCGGTCAGATAGTCCGAGGTGATCGTCAGCTCGATCCCGCCGCCGGTCTGACCTTCGGAATTGATCCCGACCCAGATCGAGCCGCCCGGCGCATGGGCAAGGCGGGCGCTTGCAAGGCATTCCTGTTCGGCCTGCGCCACCGGCACCGGGCCGCAAGCGGCAAGCATTGCCAGCGCCGTCAGCACAAAGATCCCCTTGGCCAGATCCGCACCTTTCATCCCCGACCCCCCGGAATGGCGCTTGCGGCAATACAAGCGGCTGTCGCGGGGTGCCGCGCAATCCTTGTGATATTGGCCTTGGTCAAACTGCCCGCCTCCACCCCGATATCCCGCGCAATCGCCCGAAGTTCCATGGGCGAGCCGTTGTCCACGATGCAGCGCGCAGCAAGGGGCCCCATCACCGGCGCAATCACCGCCTCTGCCGTGCGCGCCACCGCCTTATCGGCAATGGCCTGCGGGTCGCAGGCGGCCAGCGCCAAAAGCGCCATAATCATCTTCAGCTTCATCGCTTTGCCTTCGCATTCACATGGGCGGCGCGCGCCCCGACCCGCACCACCAGTTTCAGTCCTGACCAGACCTCATCCACCGCGCAAACCTTCACATCGACCAGCACATCGGCCAAGGCGCGATTGCGGATCACGTCTTCGGTCACATCAGTCGGCACTTTCGACGCCTTCTTGGGCCAGGACACCCAGATCATTCTGTCCGCCTCGATCAGGTCGCGCAGAACGGGCAGCGCCTCGACCACGTCGCTGGCCGCTTTTGTGAACAGAAGAATCACTTCCCACACGCCTTCCGGCAAGGCGCGCCAGTTCGGGGCAAGTTCGATCCGCCGATATGCCGCTGCATCGTGCAGAAACGCCAGATTATCCGGCAGACCGACAAACGCCACCGCCTGCCCGTCCTTCAACCCCAGCTTGCGGGCCAGCGGAGTGCCGGAATAGCCCGCCTCAACCATCACGGCACCGATTTCTTCCGCGTGGCTGGGTCGATAGTTTGCGGGCAACTCTAAGACACGCTCCGCTTGGCAAGATGAAGGTTATAGGCGTTTTCGAAAACAATCTGGTATCCTCGCTCCTTGAACGCTGAAATAAGGTCCCATTTCCACACGGCGCGGTGGGCGATTTCAATCAAAACATATTTGGGCCAGCACAGTTCATCGGCGTATTGCAGGAAAGGATAAAGGGCGCGGTCCTCAAATCCCTCGACATCAATTTTCAGGACATCGATGCTGCTAACGCCTTCACGCTCCAAGGCAGCCTGCAACGTCGTGACATCCACATCATGGCCCCGCCCCGGCCCTTTTGATCCCAGTTCGTCGGACAAGGAATGTTGGCCAACATTGTTTTCTGCCACGACATGCAGGCGCAACCTCCCCGGTTCCTCAGCGACCGCCTTTTGCACGACGGTGACCAAAGTCAGCCCGTTCAGGCCGATGTTGGTCCGCAACTTTTGCGCGGTGTCGGGGGCAGGCTCAAACGCGATGATGCGGCCGCCAGGTGGCATGGATTGCGCGGCAAACAGGGTGTAAATGCCGACATTCGCGCCGATATCCACGAAAACCTGTGCAGATTTCACCGCGTTTGCAAAAACCTCCAGTTCGGCCTCTTCAGGATGCAAGCCATGCATGACGATCTGGTAGTCGCCATAGTTTTGCGACGGATAAAGCCGCAATTTCAATCCTTTGTAGCCAACGTCCCATATCCGGGGCATTCGGCGCACCATTGCCTGCAACAGCCTTCGCCTTACCCCATGGGTTCGGTGTGGTCTGTCGAAACCATTTTGCCCAAGGATCACCTTGGCCAGCATCGAAGGGGCGAAGGCACCGAACGGCATATTTGAAACATTATGTGGCTCAGGAAGCATCAAATTATCCGATCTTGATTTCTAGTTCTCCACTGTATCCAAGGGCTTTGCACCAGGTCAACAGATTTCTCCTTTGGCAACTTTGCTTATGTTCCGGGCCGCTGATGCCGCCATCAATAAACCCGCGCCTTGGGGGCGATCTTTTTCAACGAAATTCCGCCCTGCTCCTCGGTGGTCAGCGGGGCCAGATGCACCGCCCGGTAGCCCATGGTGACCTTGGCCCCCTCGACCCAGGCCAGCGAATGTTTGCGCCAGTTCACGTCGTCGCGCAGCGGATAATCCTCATGGGCATGGGCGCCCCGGCTTTCCTTACGCGCCTCAGCCGCGACGATGGTGGCCAAGGCGTTTGGCATCAGGTTGGTCAGTTCCAGCGTCTCCATCAGGTCGCTGTTCCACACCATGCTGCGGTCGGTGACCTGAATATCGGCCATTTTCCCGACCACTGCCTGCATCTTGATTACGCCCTCTGCCAGGGTCTTGTCGGTGCGGAACACCGCCGCATCGGCCTGCATGGTCTTTTGCATCTCCAGCCGCAAATCTGCGGTCGAGATCGCCCCCTTGGCATGGCGCAGCCCGTCAAAGCGGTCCAGCGCGCGGTCAACCTCGGCCGTGTTGACCTCGGCGTTGGGTTGCTTGGGGTTCACAATCTCCCCCGCCCGGATCGCTGCTGCCCGGCCAAACACCACCAGGTCGATCAGACTGTTCGAGCCCAGCCGGTTGGCGCCATGCACCGAAGCACAGCCCGCCTCGCCCACCGCCATCAAGCCGTGAAAGATCGCATCGGGGTTGTCTTCAGTCGGTGCCAAGACCTCGCCCAGATAGTTCGTCGGAATGCCGCCCATGTTGTAATGCACCGTCGGCAACACCGGGATCGGCTCCTTGTGCAGATCAACCCCGGCGAAAATCCGCGCCGACTCCGATATCCCCGGCAGGCGCAGTTCCAGCGTCTCGCGCGGCAGGTGGTTCAGGTGCAGGTGGAGATGGTCCTTCAACGGACCGACGCCGCGCCCTTCGCGGATCTCCAGCATCATGCAGCGGCTGACCACATCCCTTGACGCCAGATCCTTGTAGGTTGGCGCATAGCGTTCCATGAACCGCTCACCGTTGGAGTTGGCCAGATAGCCGCCCTCGCCGCGCGCGCCCTCGGTGATGAGACACCCCGAGCCATAAATCCCGGTCGGGTGAAACTGCACGAACTCCATATCCTGCAACGCCAACCCGGCCCGCGCGACCATGCCGCCACCGTCGCCGGTGCAGGTATGGGCCGAAGTGGCGCTGAAATAGGCCCGCCCGTAACCGCCGGTCGCCAGCACCACCATCTTGGCATTGAAGACATGGATCGTGCCATCATCCAGCTTCCAGGCCATCACGCCGGTGCAGCGGCCACCCGTCATGATCAGATCAATCGCGAAGTATTCAATGAAAAACTCGGCGTTGTGCTTCAGGCTTTGCCCATACAGCGTGTGCAGTATCGCATGTCCCGTGCGGTCGGCGGCGGCACAGGTCCGTTGCACCGCAGGCCCCTCGCCATATTCGGTGGTATGGCCGCCAAAGGGCCGCTGGTAAATCTTGCCCTCCTCGGTCCGGCTGAACGGCACGCCGTAATGCTCCAGCTCATAAACCGCTTTCGGCGCCTCGCGCGCCAGATACTCCATCGCGTCGGTATCGCCCAGCCAGTCCGAGCCCTTGACCGTGTCATACATATGCCACTGCCAACTGTCCGGCCCCATGTTGCCCAGCGCCGCCGCAATCCCGCCCTGCGCCGCCACCGTATGACTGCGAGTCGGGAAAACCTTGGTCACGCAAGCGGTGCGCAGCCCCTGCTCGGCCATGCCCAAAGTGGCGCGCAGGCCAGCCCCCCCGGCCCCCACCACAACCACGTCATACTCATGCACTTCATAGGGATAGGCGGTCATTGCAATTCCCTCAAAGGGCTATCTTGATCAGGGCGTAAAGCCCGGTCGCGGCGATTACCCCGGCCAGCGAGGTGACAAACATCACCGCCACCTTGCGCGTGCTGCCTTGGGTGTAATCCTCCAGCATCATGGTGGCACCCATGGCGAAGTGCCGCATCGCCACCACCAGAACCAGCCCGGTCAGAATGGCCGGAAAGGGCCGCGCAAAGGTTGCCAGCACCTCGGCCCGCGTGCCACCCAGCGCATGGCCAAAGATGTAGATCCAGGTCGGCACCATGCAGGCCAAGGCCACCGCCGACACCTGCATCGACCAGTGATGCGCCGTGCCGCTGCGCGCCGCCCCCCGCCCGACAGCCCGCTTGCGATCTGTGATATAGCGCATCGTCCCTCCTCAGATCACGAACAAGGTCAGGACGCTCAGCACGACCGATCCCAGGATGCAGCCCCAGCCCAGCCGTAGAGCTGTCTTGATGTCCAACCCGTGCCCGGCGTCGAAATACAGATGCCGCAGCCCGGCCAGATAGTGATACCACACCCCCAGCAGCGACAGAACGAACACCAGCTTGCCGAACCACCCGGTCACCACCGCATTGGCCACGGCGAAAGATCTGTCCGACAGTGCCGCCGCCAACAGCCACCACACCGCCAGAACCACCCCGACGATGATGCCATGTCCGGTGATCCGCGTCAGGATCGAGGCGACCGAGGTCATCTGGATGCGGTAAATCTGCAAATGCGGGGAAAGCGGGCGCTCAGCCCGTTTGACCTCTGCCATCTTTGCTCCCTTCATTCTGAATGCCCAGGGTCGAATACCGCTGGACGGGGCTTTCTTAACCTTGATCTGTCAATAGCGGGTAAATTGGAGCGCGTAAATTGGCGTTGTCATCTCAGCAGAATGGGCCAAGATCCGCCATTCTCGCTATCATCCGCTCTTTCTGACCTTTGTGATCACAATTTTTTCCCATGTGATCACGAGAAACTACTGCCCAGCATTTCCCAACCCTTGCTCGGCGCCAGTGAAACCATGTGGCAAAAGGCGAAGTGTCGCCGTCCGATAGAAAGCGATATAGTTTCATGCGTCAACCAAAGGGCGGATAGCCCAGCCAAGAGTGGATAGAGACGATCACCCCGAACACCGCCGCCGAGACAACCAGATAGATCACGTCGTTGCGGGCCGGCCCGGCCGCGGGCGGCGTCCATTCCGGCTGCATGCGATTGGTCAGGATCAGGTCCACCACCGCCCAGGTCAAGAGACCGCCGAACAGCACGACCGAGGCCGCGTCACCCTTGACCAACAAATGCGCCAGTGCCCAGAGCTTGACTGCGGTCAGCATCGGATGCCGCAGCTTGCTGCGCAGCACGCCGCGCGAAAAGCCCAGGTTGACCAGCACCACCGCGATCATCATCAACAGGTTGTTGACATAACGCAAGAATTCCGGCGGCTCCCACAGCACCGTCACCTCGGCCTGTTGGTAGCCATAGATCATCGCGCCAACCGCCAGCAACGCCAGGATCGAGACGACCGCCTTGCCCGGCCCATCCCCCAGGCCGGCCCGAAACCCCGGAGTGATTCGCTTCATCAGATGCGAACCGGCCCATAGCAGCACACCGAACACCAGCCAAACCATCGAGACCTCCCTGCCGACCGAAACGCTTGCGGCAACCTAGAAAGTTTCCGCCCACTATACCATCCCAAACCGCGCCGGACGCTCTTCAAGCGAAACCGCTTTCATCGCGCGCCAGAACGGCAAGGAAACTGTTCCGTGAAGAAAGCGGTCACGCTTGATGAACGGCTCCGAATCGCTGCCTTAACCCAATCTTCGCAATCCCGGCGCAGCCTGATCCCTTATCACCCTCTTGCCAAGAAAGGCCCAAGATGGACCGCACCCTGTTTGCCCTGTCGCTCGGCCTCGCCGGGCTGATCCTTGTCCCCGGCACCGCTCGCGCCGCCCCGCAATGCGCCGCCCATGACGTGGTGTCGCAAAGCCTCGCCAACCAGTTCGGTGAGGTGCGCCGCGGCATCGGCCTCGCCCAAGACAACACCGTGATGGAGCTTTACGCCGCAGCCGAGACCGGCACCTGGACCCTCACGGTCACCTTTCCCACCGGCATGACCTGCCTCGTGGCCGCCGGCAGCAACTTCGAGATCACCGCCGACGCCCTGCCCGCCAAAGGCGACCCCGCCTGAGCCAGCCTGAGCCTACCTGAAACCCACCCGAAATCCGCGCCCCTTACCCTTTCATAAATACTCAACGAAGTCCCCCGGGGGGTGAGAAGCCCCCCGGATCTCACAACCATCCAGACCCCTGCAAGCCCTTCCAGATCAATTCAATCCCGATCAGCAGCAGCGCCCAGGTCACGATCTGGAAAAACAGCTTTTCCGGCAACCGCTTGACCACCCAGACGCCAAAGAACACCGCCGCCGCCGCCAAGGGCATCAGCGCCACCGCCACTTCCAGAGAGTTCAGGTTGATCTGCCCCAAATAGAAATACGGCACCAGCTTGATGGCGTTCACATAGGCGAAGGCGATGGTCGATGTCCCGGCAAACACTGCCTTCTTCATCCCCAATGGCAGGGTCCACACCTGATACGGCGGCCCGCCGGTATGGCTGACAAAGCTGGTGAACCCCGCGATGGTGCACCAGAACAGCCCAGCACCCCACTCGGCCCGGCGCGACGCGGCCACCACCGCGCGGCGCAACAACTGATTCAGCGCGAAAGCGACCGAGATCACCCCGACCAGCACCGTCACCCATGCTTCCGGGATCATCCTTGCCGTCGCCCAGCCGATCCCAACCCCAATCGTCATCGACACGCAGGCAATCAGCAGCACCCGTTTGTCGAACTCTTTGCGGTAAGCATAGAGACCGAACCAGTCCGAGATCACATAGACCGGCAACATCAACCCCGCCGCCGCGACGGGTGAGATGACCAGCGCCAAGACCGGCACCGTCAGCGCGCCGACGATCGGCACGCCGCCCTTGCCTACTCCGGTCAGCACAGCGGCAAGGGCGGCCACAACCCAGAATTCCCAGCCGCTCATGCCGCCTCCGCCAAGTTTCGCGCCCCTGTTAACGCAATCACCAACCTTCCACCATCATCTTCCACTTTGCCGCAGCGCTACAGGCTTGCGTTGTCCGTGCTTTTGGGCTTAGCCAACCGATTAACCACAATGCATGAGGGACATCATGGCCAGACCGAAGATCGCGCTGATTGGTGCCGGGCAAATCGGGGGCACGCTCGCCCATCTCGCCGCCATCAAGGAACTTGGCGACATCATCCTCTTTGACATTGCCGAAGGCACGCCGCAGGGCAAGGCTTTGGACATCGCTCAATCCGGCCCCTCGGCCGGCTTTGATGCCGCCCTCAAGGGTGCCAATTCCTATGCCGAGATCGCCGGGGCCGACCTCTGCATCGTCACCGCCGGGGTGCCCCGCAAACCGGGGATGAGCCGCGATGACCTCTTGGGCATCAACCTCAAAGTGATGAAAGCCGTGGGTGAGGGGCTGAAAGCCCATGCGCCCGGTGCCTTCGTCATCTGCATCACCAACCCGCTCGATGCCATGGTCTGGGCCCTGCGGGAGTATTCCGGCCTGCCGCACCACATGGTCGTCGGCATGGCAGGAGTGCTGGACTCGGCCCGCTTCCGCCACTTTCTCTCGGTCGAGTTCGGGGTGTCGATGCGCGACGTCACCGCCTTCGTTCTTGGTGGCCACGGCGATACCATGGTGCCGCTGATCCGCTATTCCACCGTCGCAGGCATCCCGCTGCCCGATCTGGTGGCGATGGGCTGGACGACGCAAGGTAGGCTCGACGCCGTGGTTCAGCGCACCCGCGACGGCGGGGCCGAGATTGTCGGCCTGCTGAAGACCGGCTCGGCCTTCTACGCCCCGGCGCAATCCGCGATCGAGATGGCCGAGGCCTACCTGAAAGACCAAAAGCGCCTGCTGCCCTGTGCGGCCTATGTTGACGGCGCCCTTGGCCTGACTGGCATGTATGTCGGCGTCCCCATCGTGCTTGGTGCCGGCGGGGTCGAACGTATCGTCGAAATCAAGATGAACCCCGACGAAATGGCGATGTTCGAAAAGTCGGTCGATTCTGTCAAAGCCCTTGTCGCCGCCTGCAAGGCCATCGACCCCTCGCTGGCCTGAGCCCTGCCAGCCCCCAAACACGCGCCCCCGGGCGCGCGTGCCATTTGACCCCCCGAGGTTCCCATGAACTATTCCAAATCCGGCAACACCAAATCC
>JBCKXH010000013.1:0-34666 GCA_038921555.1 Paracoccaceae bacterium | reverse complement strand
AATCGACTCGTCACCAGTCGCCATCGCATGCTCTCCCAGATCATCCATCTGGGACAGCACAGAGTAAGCACTTCACCCGTTTGTCACGCCAAACTCACCCGATTGCCCTGGGCCTCCCCGGCCGTCCAGCGCCTTGGCAAAGTCCTGCGCCAAGGGCGCCTCACCGATCATCACCGGAATGATCGGATGCTCACCCGGCAGCAAAGTGAACCCAAGCCCGCCAAGCCAAGGTAATTGTTGGCACAAAAGTTCAACATCCGCCGCCCGCCAACCGTGGCATGCGTGCCTTGCGCGCCGGTTATCAGCCGCTCGCGCTTGGTGAGTCCTTCGGCTTCGATCCCGCCCAGCACCAAGCGCAGATGGTCCAGAAAATCCGCCATGACGGAACTCCCACCGTTTTGCCGGATCGTAACGCCCGGTCCCATCGAATGTCGATATAGCGGAAGAACTCCGCCAAACCGGATTCCCATTCAACTTGGCACAAATACTCCGGGGGTTTGGGGGCTGGCCCCCAAGGCTCGCATCGTCGTGTATCTCATGCAGCCACAAGCCGCAGCGCCGCCTCACGTCCCGCAATAGGTGACATGGGCAGCAAGGCCCTCGGGTGGCGGCAGCACAAAGGCTTCGCGGCCCGCCTCAGCGCCAAATGGGTCGCTGACAGCGGCCAACAGCGCCGCAAAAGGCCCCATGTCGCCCGCTGTGGCTGCGTCCAGCGCCGCCTCGACCAGATGATTGCGCGGGATGACGGCGGGGTTCGCCGCCGCAAGCCGCACCTGCCAGCCCGCGCCGACCCGCGCCAACCAGCGCTCCCGCCAAGCGCCCAGACCTGGAAAGCCGCGGCGAAAGGTCAGCGTCCAGTCCATCCCGACCATCAACGGCATGAGATCGTCGATCAGCGCCTCGTCGCCCGCCGCATCCCCCAGCAACCCCAGCTTGCGCCGCATGACCCCCAACCATGCGCGGCGGTAGCTCCCCTCAATCGCCGCCAGCCGCGCATTGGCCAGATCGAGTGCCTGCACCTGATCCACCGCAAAGAACGGCAACAAAGCCTCGGCCAGCCGCGCCAGATTCCACGCCATGATCTGCGGCTGGTTGGCATAGGCATAGCGGCCCTGCCGGTCGATCGAGGAAAACACCATCCCCGGCTGATAGGCGTCCAGAAAGGCGCAGGGGCCATAGTCGATCGTCTCGCCCGACAGCGCCATGTTGTCGGTGTTCATCACGCCATGGACAAAGCCGATCCCCATCCACCCGGCCACCAGTGCCGCCTGCCGCGCCACCACGGCGTCAAAGAATTCGACCGCGCCCGAAACCCCCGGAAAATGTCGCGCAATCGTGTATTCCATCAACGAGCGAACCTGTTCAACCTCGCCGCGCGCCGAGAAAAACTCGAAGGTCCCCACCCTGATATGACTGGCCGCCACCCGCGCCAGAACGGCCCCAGGCAGGGTGCCCGCCTCGCGCCAGACCTGCTCACCGGTCGCCACCACGGCCAGAGACCGGGTGGTCGGCACCCCCAAAGCCGCCATCGCCTCGGACATCAGGTATTCCCGCAGCATCGGTGCGACCGCTGCCTTGCCGTCGCCGCCGCGCGAAAATTCGGTCCGACCCGAGCCTTTCAGCTGCACATCCCAGCGCCGCCCATCCGGCCCCAGCACTTCACCCAGCAAATGCGCCCTTCCGTCGCCCAGTTGCGGCGAGAACCCGCCGAACTGATGCCCGGCATAGGCCAGCGCCACCGGCTCTGCCCCCGGCGGCACTTCGGCACCCGAAAACCAACGGGCGGCCTCAGCCTCGGTGATCTCCAGCCCCAATTGCACCGCCAGATCGCGATTGAACGCCAGAAGGCGCGGCGCGGGGGCCACGGCGGGCACCTGCGACAGAAAGCTTCCCGGCAGGCTTTGCGAGTAAGTATGGTGAAATCGCAGCGACATGGTGCCCATCCGTCAAACTTGGCCAACTTCCAGCTTCACTTCGGACCAAATGCTCAAACGACGGCATGGGCCTGGTGCAGCGGTCTGAAAAATGGTCGGGGCGAGAAGATTCGAACTTCCGACCTACGGTACCCAAAACCGTCGCGCTACCAGACTGCGCTACGCCCCGACTGAGGCCTTCCTACGGCGTTTCGCAGCAATTGAAAACCGCTCATATGGTGCAGCCCTGGTCCTTGCGAGCCAATTTTTTTTCGTAAAAAAATTGCGCCCCGCCCTACTCACCCGCGCAGCGCCATGCAGCCGCAGTCTGGTCAATCACCCTCGACCGCATCACCGCGCCCACATCCAGCCCCAATCGCCCCGCCAATCCGCCGTTGAATTCCAGCACATATACGACCCCTGCGCCGCCGTCGATCGGGGTTTCGTCCAGCGGCACGGCGCTTTCATGGATACGGCTCACCACGCCGCTGGCATCGGCAAAGATGATGTCCAGCGCGATCAGCGTGTCTTTCATCCAGAAATAGGCGTGTTTGGGGGTTGGATAGACAAACAGCATACCAGCCGAGCTTGCCAGCCGCTCGCGGTTCATCAACCCCTGCGCGCGCTCGGCCTCGTCATCGGCCAGTTCGACCGAAAAGCGCACCACCGAGCCGTTCGCGCTGCGAATCTCCACCGTGTCCGGCGCGCAGTCGGCCATGGCGGCCCCACACCACAGGATCAGGCCTGACGCCGCAGCGAACTTTCCCATGACACCACCTGCACTGCCATCCGCCCGCGCTTGCCCTCGGTGATCCTCAGGCAAACGGCTTCCCCGGCCTGCAGATCGGCAAAGCCGGACACCCGCAGCACTTCGACATGGATGAAGACATCTTCCGGGCGCCCGAAGACATTGGCAAAGCCGAACCCCTTGTCCCTGTCAAACCACTTCACCCGGGCCGGTTCAAGCGGCAAGTCGGTCACATCCTCGGGAAGGCCGCTCTGCTCCTCTTCGGACAGCGTCAGATGAACGCCGGCCGGTGGCCGGATCTCCAGCACTTCCACCGCCTGAACGCCGCGCATGGTCTGCTGCACCCGGACGGTGATTTCCGCCCCGTCAGCAATCGAGCCTTGGCCATAGTTGCGCAGCACATTGGCGTGCAAAAGGATGTCGCCCTCGGCCATATCGCTGATGATGAAGCCAAAGCCCTTGCCGGGGTCAAACCACTTCACCCGACCCTCAACGACGATGGCCGCCTTGTCTTCGTCTGTCATTTCGAAAATTACATTCCAATCGGGGTGTCTCGCATCGAAGTGATGCGGCAAAGCCGGTTTAAGATGCAAGGGGTAACATAGCGGAAAGCTTGGTATCCTATACGGAGGAATAGCAAGGCCCAAGGCGATTGGCCTTCGCAATCAGGGATTCAATCTTTCGATTTTCCATTCCGTATCAATGCTTTGCCGCGTCCACTTGAAGCGGTCATGCAACCTGAACGCGCCATCCGCCCAAAACTCAATCTCCAGTGGAACCAGCCGAAAACCGCCCCAGAATGGCGGGCGATCGGGGTTCAGACCGTGTTGCGCGGTGACCAGAGCGACTTTCGCCAGCAGACTTGCCCGCGACGACAACGGCTGCGACTGGTCCGAGGCCCAGGCCCCCAGCCGAGATTTCAGGCTGCGGCTGGCGAAATAGGCGTCGGCCTGCGGCCCCGCTTCCCGCAGGATCAGCCCGCGCGCCCGCACTTGGCGGCGCAGGCTTTTCCAGTGCATGACGAAAGCCGCCTTGCCGGCGCTTGCCAGTTCCTGCCCCTTGGCGCTGCCGTAGTTGGTGTAAAAGACGAAGGCGGCGGCCTCAATTTCCTTCAACAGCACCATCCGCACATTGGGCATGCCCTCCGCATCAACCGTGGCCAGCGCCATCGCGTTCGGATCGTTGAACTCGCTCGCCTCGGCCTTGCTCAGCCAGGCTTGCGCAATGGCAAAGGGGTCATCGCCCGCGAATATCCCGGTCCTGTCCATCTGGTGGGCCTCCCTTGATGCAAGCCGCTCTATCGCCTACACGTCATTGCAAGAAACAGGGTGGATGGGAACGACCGAATGTCAATTGATCGAGAATCCGGCGGACTTATGCAGGGCAAGCGCGGGCTGATCATGGGCCTTGCGAACGACAAATCCATCGCCTGGGGCATTGCCAGGATACTGGCCGAGCATGGTGCCGAGATGGCGTTCTCTTATCAGGGCGAGGCGCTGAAAAAGCGGGTTGCGCCACTGATCGCCTCGATCGGCATGTCCGAAATGCTGGAATGTGACGTCGCCCGCGATGAGTCGATGGACGCTCTGTTCGCCCATCTGGCCAGCCTGTGGGGCAAGATCGACTTTCTGGTTCATGCCGTAGGCTTTTCCGACAAGAACGAGTTGCGCGGCCGCTATGTCGATACCGGCCGCGCGAATTTCCTGATGACGATGGACATCTCGGTTTACAGCTTTACCGCGGTTGCCCGCCGCGCGTCGGCCATGATGCCCGAGGGCGGCAGCCTGCTGACGCTGACCTATTACGGTGCCGAAAAGGTCATGCCGCATTACAATGTCATGGGTCTGGCCAAGGCGGCGCTGGAATCCTCGGTCCAATATATCGCCGAGGACCTTGGCCGCGACGGCATCCGCTGCAACGCCATTTCGGCCGGTCCGATCAAGACCCTTGCTTCCAGTGGTATCGGTGATTTCCGTTACATCATGAAGTGGAACGAATTGAACTCGCCCTTGCGCCGCAACGTCACGCAAGAGGAGGTCGGCAAGGCTGCGCTTTACCTGCTGTCCGATCTCGGCTCCGGCACCACGGGCGAGATACTGCATGTCGATGCAGGCTATCATGTCGTCGGCATGAAGGCAGTGGACGCGCCGGATATCGACGTGGTGACGGGGCGCAAGGAATGACCCTTGCCGCCTTTCTGACCGTAGCTTTCCTGCACCTGATGGCCGCCATCAGCCCCGGCCCGGCTGTCCTGATGGCGGCCCGAACCGGCGTGACCGAGGGTCTGCGGACCGGAGCGTTTCTGGCGGCGGGCATCGGTGTCGGCGGCGTCATCTGGGCTGCCGCCGCCCTTCTCGGTCTGGGGCTGGTGTTTCAGGCCGCCCCCGCGCTGCTGTGGACCCTGAAAATCGTCGGCGGCGCTTATCTGGTCTACATGGGCGTCAAGCTGTGGCGTGCCGCCGACCAGCCCTTGAACATAGGGCAAACCACCACGCCGCGCAGCGCCGCCTCGGCGTTCCGGCTTGGCGTGATCACCCAACTGGCCAACCCCAAACCCGCCGTGCTGTTTTCCGCCATCTTCATCGGCTCCGTGCCGCCCGGCACCTCACCTTTGGTCATCGCGGCGCTTCTGGCGGTGGTTTTCCTGAATGAGACCCTGTGGAACATTGCCGTCGCGCGGATATTCTCGTTCAACCGCAGCCGCAGCACCTATATCGGCCTGAAATCCATGATCGACCGCAGCTTTGGCGGGATGCTTGCCCTCTTGGGCATCAAGATCGCCGCCACCTGAGGAGCCAACCGATGATCGACCGTCTGCCCCATGAAAAAGGCTTCCACGTCTCGTGGGATCAGATTCACCGCGATGCCCGCGCGCTGGCCTGGCGGCTGGATGGCAAGGGGCCGGACAATGGCATCTGGAAGGCCGTGGTCGGCATCACGCGCGGCGGCCTGGTGCCCGCGATGATCGTCGCCCGCGAATTGGACATCCGCGTCGTCGATACGATCTCGGTCAAAAGCTACAGCCATCAGGCCCAAGCACCCGATGCGGTGGTGACCAAAGCGCCGCAGTCCGATCTGATGGGCGACGGCACCGGTATTCTGATCGTCGATGATCTGGTTGATACCGGCAAGACGCTGGAATTGGTGCGCAGGCTTTACCCCAAGGCGCATTTCGCCACCGTCTATGCCAAGCCCTCGGGCAAGCCGATGGTTGACAGCTATATCACCGAGGTCAGCCAAGACACCTGGATTTTCTTTCCCTGGGACATGGCGCTGCAATATGTCCAGCCCTTCCGCGGGACGGACTGAGCCATGCTTGTCAGCCCCTATGGAGACCCGCGATGACCGCCCCGCTCCCGGCCCCCCAACTCCCGGCCCCCCTCAATCCCGCCATGGCCGCGACCTTTGCGCCCCCGGTGATGGAGGCGCGGCGCTGGCTCGACAGTGTCAGCTTTCCGGCCGACCGCCCGCTGATCAACGTCAGCCAGGCCGCCCCGGTTGACAGCCCGACCCTTGGTTTGCGGCAGGCGCTGGCCGAGGCTGCGCTGAATGACCCGCAAGCCCATCTTTACGGCCCGGTTCTGGGCCTGCCCGCCCTGCGTGCCGAAATCGCCGCCCAATGGTCGCAGGCTTACGCAGGCACCATCACTCCCGCTCAGGTCGCCATCACGCAAGGCTGCAATCAGGCCTTCTGCGCCGTGCTGGCCACCCTTGCCGGGGCGGGGGATGAAGTCATCATGCCAACCCCTTGGTATTTCAACCATAAAATGTGGCTCGACATGGCAAGCGTCACCACGGTTCCCCTTGCCACCGGCCCCGGCCTGCTCCCCGATGCCGCACTGGCCGAGACGCTCATCACCCCGCGCACCCGCGCCATCGTGCTGGTTTCGCCCAACAACCCCGCAGGCGTCGAATACCCCGCCGCCACGCTGACCGCCTTCCGCGACCTTGCCCGCGCCCACGCTCTGGCCCTGATCGTCGATGAAACCTACCGCGACTTCGACAGCCGCAGCGGCAGGCCGCACGACCTTTTCGCCGACAACGACTGGCCCGATAGCTTCATCCACCTCTACTCCTTTTCCAAGACCTACCGCCTGACCGGCCACCGTGTCGGTGCCGTGATCGCCTCCGAACCCCGCCTCGCGCAGGTCGAGAAATTCCTCGACACCGTCGCCATCTGCCCCAGCCAGTTGGGCCAGATCGCCGCCCTCTGGGGGATGCGGAACCTCGCGCAATGGGTGGCAGGCGAGCGGGCCGAGATCCTGACCCGCCGTGCCGCCATGACCGCCGGCTTCAAAGCCCTGCCCGACTGGACCCTCTTGGGCTGCGGCGCCTATTTCGCCTATGTCAACCACCCCTACCCGCTGGCCTCGGACGTGCTGTGCAAACGCCTGGTGACCGAGGCGGGCATCCTCATGCTGCCCGGTACCATGTTCATGCCGATCGGTCAGGGCCAGTCCCAGATTCGCATCGCCTTTGCCAATCTCGACAGCCAAGGCATCGCCGAGATGTTCAAGCGCCTCGCAGCCCTGACTCTCTGACTCTCTGACTCTCTGACCCTCTGGCTCTTTCATCTTTTCATAAATATCCTCCGGGGGTTTGGGGGGTGGAAATCCCCCAACTTCACCACCTTGCCCAACCCCGCCATTTCAGCATAGACAACAGCCGACCCGAATGAGGCGTGCCATGACCGACAGCCCAAAAACCGATAACGATGACATCAAGAAGAAAAAGCCCTCCCGCACCCTGACTTCCATGCTGGTCTGGGTCCTAATGGCCTTGCTGATCACCGGTCTTGCCGGCTTCGGCGTCACCAACTTCGGCGGCTCGGTCACAGCCATAGGCTCGGTCGGCGGTCAGGAGATCGCGGCCACCACTTACGCCCGCGCCCTGCGTGGCCAGATCAACCGCCTGTCGCAGCAGTTTGGCCAGCAACTTTCGCTGGCCGAGGCGCGGATGTTCGGTGTCGATACCGAGGTCCTGTCCGACCTGGTCGCCAATGCCGCCCTAGACAACGAAGCCGCCCGTATCGGCCTGTCGGCGGGCGATCTCTCGGTCGCCACAAGGGTTTCCAGCGATCAGGCTTTTTCGGACGTGACCGGCAAATTCAGCGCCACCACTTACAAGCAGGTGCTGGAACAGGCCGGCATCTCGGTCAGGGACTACGAATCCGGCCTGCGCGGCGACATCGCCCGCTCTGTGCTGCAAGCGGCCGTGGTGGGCGGCGTGGCAGCACCTGCCGCGCTGACCGATACGCTGGTCGCCTATTTCGGCGAGACCCGCGGCTTTGCCGTGCTGCAATTCGGGCAAGCCAGCCTTGCCGCCGCCATCGCCCCGCCGTCCGAGGATGCGCTCAAAGCTTTCTACGACGGCAATCTTGATCTCTTCACCCGGCCAGAGGCCAAGCGCATCACCTATGCCGCCCTGCTGCCTGCCGAGCTTGCTGTCCGTCAGACCATCGACGAGGCGGCGGTTCAGGCGCTGTATCAGTCCCGCATTGCCGATTATGTCGTGCCGGAAAAGCGGTTGGTCGAATGGCTGGTCTATCCGTCCGACGCCGCTGCCGCCGCGGCCAAGGCGCTGCTGGACGGCGGGACGAGCTTTGAAACTCTGGTCAAGGACCGGGGCCTGGAATTGACCGACATCGACCTGGGCGATGTCAGCAAATCCGAGCTTGGCAGCGCCGGCGATGCGGTCTTTGCCCTGACCGGCCCCGGCGTGGTTGGCCCGCTGGCCTCGGCCCTCGGGCCAGCGCTTTACCGCATGAACGCCATTTTGGCGGCACAGGACACCACGCTGGCCGATGTCCATGACGAACTGGCGCTTGAATTGCAGACCGCGGCCGCCGCCCGCGCCATCGCCGATCAGGCCGCCGCCATTGACGACGCTTTGGCTGGCGGGGCGACGCTGGAGGACCTCGCGCGCGATCACGCCATGGTGCTTGCCACCATGGATTATGTCGCCGGTGCCGCCGACAATGACCCCATCGCCGCCGACAGCAGCTTTGCCGCAGCCGCCGACAGGCTGGCCGCGGGTGACTTCCCCGAGGCGTTGCAGCTTGCCGACGGCGGTCTTGTCGCCATGCGGCTTGACCAGATGGTGCCGGCAGCGCCGGTCGCTTTGGCCAAGATCCGTGCCGAGGTTGCCGCCGCCTGGAGTGCCGCTGAACTGGCCGCCACCCTGACCGCTCTGGCCAATGCCGCAGAGGCTGCCGTCAAATCTGGCGGCGACCTGCTGGCGCAGGGTCCGGTCACCATGATCGCCGCGACCACCCGCGATGCCAGACCCGAAGGCACCAGTGCCGAAGTGATCAAAGCCGCCTTTGCGATGGAACCGGGCGAGGTGCGCCTGATCGACACGCCCGATTTCAGCGGCCTGATCCGGCTGGACAGCGTGACCCCGGTTGACATGACGGATGATGCGACCAAAGCCGCCCGCGACGCCATGGCGACACAGCTCCAGCAATCGCTGGCGCAGGATGCTTACGCCCTGTTCACCACCGCGATGACCGCGCAAGGCGGGCTCAGGATTGACCAAGCGGTGATCACCGCTGTTCATTCCCAGATGAACTGATGATCCTGCAACCGACTTTTGAAGCCTTCGCGCGCGACTGGGCGCAGGGCCGCAACGCCGTGGTCTATGCAAGGCTGGCCGCCGACCTTGATACACCGGTCTCGCTGATGGCCAAGCTGGGAGAGGCGCGGACCGACACCTTCATGCTGGAATCGGTGACCGGCGGCGAGGTGCGCGGGCGCTATTCGGTGGTCGGCATGAAGCCCGATCTGATCTGGCAGTGCCACGGCACCCAAAGCCGCATCAACCGCGAGGCCCGCTTTGACGCCACGGCATTCACCGACCAGCCCGGCGCACCGCTGGACAATCTGCGCGCCCTGATTGCTGAAAGCCGCGTCGATCTGCCCGAAGGCCTGCCCGCCATCGCCGCCGGCCTGTTCGGCTATCTCGGCTATGACATGATCCGTCTGGTCGAGCATTTGCCGCAGGTCAACCCCGACCCATTGGGCCTGCCCGATGCCGTGCTGCTGCGCCCCTCGGTGGTGGCGGTTCTGGACGGCGTCAAGGGTGAGGTGACATTGGTTGCCCCCGCCTGGGCCGCCTCCGGCCTGTCGGCGCGGGCCGCTTACGCGCAGGCAGCCGAGCGTGTGATGGACGCCCTGCGCGACCTTGACCGCCCGCCCCAAGCCCTCCGCGATCTGGGCGATGCCGCCCCGGTCGGTGAGGCGGTTTCGAACTTCACCTATGAAGGCTACAAGCAGGCTGTTGAGAAGGCCAAGCACTACATCCGCGCCGGTGACATCTTTCAGGTCGTGCCCTCGCAGCGCTGGACCCAAGACTTCACCCTGCCGCCCTTTGCCTTTTACCGTTCCTTGCGCCGCACCAACCCGTCGCCCTTCATGTTCTTCTTCAACTTCGGCGGCTTTCAGGTCGTCGGCGCCAGCCCCGAAATCCTTGTCCGTCTGCGCGACGGCCAAATCACCATCCGCCCGATCGCCGGCACCCGTGGCCGCGGTGCCACCCCCGAGGAGGACCGCGCGCTGGAGGCTGACCTCTTGGCCGATCCCAAGGAACGCGCCGAGCATCTGATGCTGTTGGACCTTGGCCGCAATGACGTGGGCCGGGTGGCCAAGATCGGCTCCGTCCACCCGACCGAGCAATTCATTGTTGAGCGTTACAGCCACGTCATGCACATCGTCTCCAACGTGGTGGGTCAGATTGCCGAGGGTCAGGACGCCCTGTCCGCCCTCTTGGCCGGGATGCCCGCTGGCACGGTGTCAGGGGCGCCGAAAGTGCGGGCCATGCAGATCATCGACGAGTTGGAGCCCGAGAAAAGGGGCGTCTATGGCGGCGGCGTGGGTTACTTTGCCTGCAACGGCGAGATGGACTTCTGCATCGCGTTGCGGACGGCGGTGCTGAAGGACGGAAAGCTGTATATCCAGGCCGGTGGCGGCGTGGTCCATGACAGCGACCCCGAGGCCGAGTATCAGGAAACCGTCAACAAGAGCCAAGCCCTGCGCCGCGCCGCCGAGGATGCCGGAACTTTTGCGCGGCGCGGCAATTTTTGATCGCAGGGCGGGCCTCAGGATGACCCCGGATGCGGGGGAGGCGCTGGAGGGGGATGCAGGCCGAGGGGGGCTCTCACGCGTGAGAGGGGTGGTAAATGGTTGATATATATAGCGATTTAAAATGTTATGGGTTTGTTGACGATTTCAACTGCACTTGGGAATGCGTGACCCCCGCTATGACCGATCACGAACCGATGGCCTTGCCGACAGCCTCTTTGACCTAGAATTGCACGACCTTGGCCGAGCCTGCGATGCGGTCTTTGTCCATGATATGCTCCTTGGGGTGCCCGGGCAGGGAGAGGCCGGATGGCGGGAGGATAGCAGGGGTTGGTGTGGTGGGGGCTGGGGTGGGTTAGGGTGGAGCAAATGTACTGGCAATTTCAAACTTTTCCTGTCATTGTGACATCATCGAAAACGGAGGCAGAAAATGCAAGAAGAAGAAAAGTGGTTTGATGACTATGCAGACAACGAAGATGACGCACAAATCGACGAATACGACATTACGGCATCCCCAAACGACTTCAACATCCTAACCCTCTTTAGCTTTATCGAATCAGGCGCAGTCAAGATCCCAGGCTTTCAACGCAATTATGTCTGGGACCGTGTTAGGGCATCCAAACTAATCGAGTCACTGATCATTGGCATCCCTGTTCCGCAACTTTTCCTTTATGAACAGGCTAGAAACTCATTTCTAGTAATTGATGGTCAGCAGCGATTAATGACAATATATTATTTCATTAAACGTCGTTTCCCCAAAAAAGAGCGGCGCGTGGAATTGAGGGCGATATTCGATAGAGGGAGCATCCCAGATAATATCCTTGCAGATGACAAGTATTTTGAAGATTTCAAATTGAAATTGACTGAGAGGCTTCCTAACGCGAAGAATAAATTCTCTGGGCTGAATTATGCAACGCTCGGCGACTACAAGACCCAATTTGACCTTCGAGTTATCAGAAACATAGTTGTCAGACAGAACTCGCCAGTGGAAGATAATTCTTCAATTTACGAGGTGTTCAATAGACTTAATACGGGCGGCGTCAATTTACGCCCACAGGAAATACGAACAAGCATGTATCATTCGCCTTTCTACGAAATGCTATATAGGGTGAATCAAAGTGCTATTTGGCGAAATCTGTTAAAAGATGAGGAGCCAGACATCCACATGAAGGACATTGAAGTCCTGCTTAGGGCATTTGCGATGCTGATAGAGGGCCGCAGTTATGCGCCCTCACTTGTTAGATTTCTTAACAAATTCTCACGCAAATGTGAAAGTCACACGTTTGACCAAAATAGCTATCTGGAGAAACTCTTTTCTTCCTTCCTAGAGTCGTGCGTCAATCTCTCACAAAACAACTTCATTAACCCACGCAACAATAAGTTTAACGTGGCTCTTTTTGAGGCGACCTTTTATGCAACCTGTAAAGACGCTTTATCTGAAAGGCGTCATCTTTCAGGATTCGTAAGTCAGGATGAATTGAATTCACTTGCCAGTGACCCGACCTTCATGGAGGCTTCCCTCGAAGGAACAACAAGAACTTCGAATGTGAGCACCAGACTCGATTGCGCAGCAAAATTTTTGCGGGCGCTCTAGATGCCGGTGGTTGACGAAACTTTCAATGATTTTAGTGACGCAGTTGCAATTCTTAGAGACAGCGGTCAAATTTCCCTACAGGTCTCGCTTGAAAGCCACCTTCGAAGAACCCTCTTTCTTAGCGCTGCAAGCTATTTTGAACATCGCCTTACAACGGAAGTTGAGAAATTTACTGATGAGGTTACGTCTGGAAATAAGATGCTGATGGCTTTGGTGAGACAAAAGGCCATTTCTCGACAATATCACACATGGTTTGACTGGGATAAAGGAAATGCTTCTAGGTTCTTTTCCCTCTTTGGGCAGGAATTCAAAGAGTATATGGAAAAACAAATTCAGTTAGATGATTTGTTGGGGCCGTCTATCAGTTCATTTTTGGAAATTGGTCGAACTCGAAATGTTCTTGTTCATGTGAACTATGCTGTTACAGTTATAGAAAAGACGCCCAAAGAGATTTATGCGCTTTACCTTTCTGCGCTCAAATTTGTCGAGATTATTCCAACAGAGCTGCGCAACGTTTCGAAAATGGGGTAATTTGGGAAGTCCCCCCTCACAACCCCACCGCCCGCCGAAGCGCCGCGTTGATCCGGCCCTGCCAGCCCTTGCCCTCGGCTTTGAAGCGTTCCAGCACGTCGGGGTCGAGCCGCAGGGTGGTCTGGACCTTGGGCGCCTCGGATTTCGGGCGTCCGCGTTGGAGCGGGGCTTGGGCGAAGCGTTCGCTCCAGTAGAGCGACGTCATATCGGGGATGTCGTCATCCGGTTCCGTATGCGAAGGCAGGTCCATAACGGGCGATTTCGCGGTCATTGGCTTTCCTCATCGAAATGATGCGACGGGTTTCGTCGCGGGGTGTCCAGGCAACCCAGACCATCCGGTCACGCAGGAAGCCGACGGTGACGAAACGGGATTCGCCATAGTCTTGGCGGGTGTCCTGTGTCGTGATTATTGGCCCGGCAAAGACCTGACCCGCCTCCTGCATATCCAGATCGCGCTTGGCGAGCGTTTCTGCACGCTTGGCGGGGTCGAAGGATATGAACATTTATGTAGCTACATTAATGTGGGGCGGGAGTCAAGAAAGAGTCGGTGTAACCCCCGACCTACGCCGCTGAGGGATCGGGCATCACCGGTTCCTAGGTTTTGGCCGACGATAAGGGGAACTGGATGGGAGCGAAAGAGGGTATGACACGCGCGTCACGCCAAACAAGACATTGTTATCGCCATATTTTGCGATTTCCGTTCAGAGTAAATTAACTATGTTCTGACAGGCGGAACCACTCGCTTCACAATCCGAATGGCCAGAAAGGCAATTTCAAGGCGTCAAGGACTTGAGGTATTCCAGCAGGTCTTCCAACTCTCCGGGGCGCTTCAGGCCATTGAAGGCCATCTTGTTCTGCGGGATGAACTTTCTGGGGTTAAGTAGATAGTTGGACAGGTTTGCCTCGTCCCAAACCACGCCGGCGTTGGCCATGGCTTCAGAATAGACAAAACCCTCGAACGTGCCAGACGTCCGACCCCAGACACCGCGCAGGTCCGGCCCGATCTTGCGCTTGTCCGTTTCGACCTCGTGGCAGTCTGAACAACGGCTCCTGAAAACGGCCTTGCCCTCCTCCGCATTGCCGATTTCAGCCTCGGTTGCAGTAAAAGACAACATACACAGGGCCACTGACAACAAGACAATTCGGGAAAATGACATTCCGGATATCTTCTTGCACGGACCTAGGCACGCGATTACCCGGGCACTCTCCCTATCACAAAAATGCACGGAACGCTAGATAGCTGTCCCATCCCGCCCGAATGTCGCGCGCAGCACCCAAGGCAACCTGCGGTTCCAGCCGGTCGGCGAGCACGGCAATCAGGCGATGACCCACCGGACGCCCGTTGGCGAGGAACAACCCGATGGAAAACACCAGTTTGCCGCGCTTACCAAGGCAGTGTCGTGCAGGTTGATCAAAGGTTAATGGAAATAGGTAACCGATTTGGAATAAAGGCTAAAACACGATGTCGCGCAAAACGGCAACCCGCCCTCAGAAATCCGTCGGCGCGCCGCCCTCTTGCTTGCGCCGCGCCACAAAGCGGCGCAGATCCTCTTGGTGGTCGCCGTTCATTGGCGGCGGGGTGAACTCGGCCAGTATCTGCTTATAGACCCGGTGCGCCCGTTCCGCCGTCCAGCGCGCGCCATCCAACTGCCAGGCCTCATAGTTGCGCCAGTCGCTGATCATCGGAGCATAGAAGGCGGTCTGATAGCGCTCCTGGGTGTGCTGGCAGCCAAAGTAATGCCCGCCGGGCCCCACTTCGCGGATCGCGTCGAGTGCGATATCATCCTCGGTGGTGGCCCAGGTCGCCGCCTCAAAATAGCGCTGGATCATCTGCAGAACCTCGCAGTCCATGATGAACTTCTCGGGGCTGGCGATCAGCCCGCCCTCCAGCCAGCCCGCCGCGTGATAGACCATGTTGGTCCGGCTCTGCACCGCCGCCCACAGGCTGTTCGAGGTTTCCCACATCGCCTGGCCGTCCGGCACATTGGCCGCACAAACCCCCGAGGACCGCAGCGGCAGTTTGTAGTGCCGCACCAATTGCCCGGTCATCTGGGTCGCGCGCATGTATTCCGGCGTGCCAAAGGCCGGCGCACCGGATTTCATATCGACATTCGAGGTGAAGGTGCCGATCGCCACCGGGCAGCCCGGATTGATATATTGCAGCAAGGCAATCGCCGCCAGCGCCTCGGCCAACGAAAGTGCTACCGCACCCGACATGGTGACCGGCGCCATGGCACCCGCCAGCGTGAAGGGCGTCACCACCACCGGCTGCCCGCGCCGCGCCAGCCGCATCGCGCCATCCAGCATCGGATAATCATGCTTCAGCGGGCTGACCGAGTTGATGTTGGTGAACATGCGCGGCTTGGCCTGAAACTCTGCCTCACTCAGCCCCGCCGCGATGCGGGTCATCTCCATCACGTCTTCGACCCTTTCAGCCCCCAGCGAATAGGCATGCACCACCTTGTCGGTCAGGGTCAGCTTTTCAAAGAGGCAATCCAGATGGCGCACCCCGGGGTGGATGTCGATCGGCTCGACCGGATAGCCGCCCGCGATATGGATGCAGTTGAAATACTGGGTCAGCTTTACAAAGTCCTTGAAGGTCGCAAAGTCGCCCGACCTTTTGCCACGCTCGATATCCCAGGAATTGGGCGGCGACGAGACATTGACGAACAGCATATGCTTGCCGCCCATGATCAGTTCGCGCTCCAGGTTGCGCGGCGTCATGGTGAAGGTTTCGGGCGCATGGCCCAGCATCTCCAGCACGAAATCCTCGTCCATGCGGATATTGGTGCCGCTCACGGTGCAGCCCGCTTGTTTGAGGATAGTGACGGCCTCGGGGTTCAGGAACTCGATGCCGATCTCGGCCAGAATCCGCATGGCCCCGCGATGGATCGCCTGCACGCCGTCGGCATCCAAGGGTTCAGTCGGCCGGTCGGGGTTGACCGGGATCCGCCATGGCATCTGATCAATGACCGATGGGCCGGCGCGTTCCTTGTTGCCGGCCCGGCCACCGGCCCTGCGGCGCTTGTTCACGTCATCGATCATGATCGCTCCATTCGCGGCACCACAACCTTGGCCCGGCCTTGGACCATAGATGACGCAAAGCCGTGCGACGCGCGCATACCGTTCCCGACTAGCCTGCGTCGTTTATGCGCCCCGTCAGGCGACAGCGGCGCCTTGCCGGTCGATCCAGGCGCCAAGCGAGCCGATATTGTCCAGCACGACATCGGCATGGCCGGCCAGATCATCGTGCCCGGCCATGCCGGTCAGCACCGCCACGGCGTGCATTCCGGCAGCGCGCCCGGCAGCCAGATCGTGCAGACTGTCGCCCACCATCGCCACCCGCGACGGATCCAGCGCGAAGCGCCGCACAAACTCCAGCAACTGGCCCGGCGCAGGCTTGCCCCCCCAGCCCGAATCGCAGCCCGCGACATAGTCGAACAGATCCAGCACCCCGGCCCTTGCCAGATGCACCCGGGCCGGATGTTCGGTGTCATTGGTCGCCAGACCCAGCTTCAACCCGCGCGCCTTCAAGGTGCCCAGCACCTCGCGCAGCGGCACCGCAGGCTGCATCGGCGCTGCGGCAGCCAGGGCGGCCAGACGGTCGTTCAGCGCCGCCAGACCGATACAAGCCAGATGCTGATGCAGGATCGCGGCAATCTCGGGCGTCGTCATGCTGATCACCGGGCTCAGTTTGCTGAAGGCGCGCAGGTCCGGGTCAAAGCCCAGCACCGCCGCCAGACGCAGCACATCTGCCCGGTCCGTCGCAAGTTCGGCCAGCACACTTTCCGTCCACGCCCCCCAGCTTGCCCGAAAATCAAACAGCGTGCCGTCCTTGTCGAAAATCACCGCATCCAGCATGGTTCTGCCTCAGGTCCAGTTCCAGATTTCGCCGCCCGGCAACAGCGCGCGGGCCTGCATCGGTGCCATATAGGCCACTCCCCGCGTGTCGCAGAAGTCCTTTATCATCGCATCATCGGTCAGCAGGAAATCGAGGACCGTGCCCAGAAAGCTTGCTGTGGTGATGTTTGCCACCAGATCGGCCGGGCAAGCACCCGTCATCGCCATGAAGGCGTTAAGACGTTCTTCCTCCTCGGTCAGCCAGGAAAACACCTGTGCGGCGAGTGTCTCGGCGGATTTTCGCCCTGTTTCTGACTTTTCCACCGGTTTCCCTACGCTTTTCCTTTGGGTTTTAACGAATTGATTATATAGTCAGAAAGGATTTCTTAACTTGTAGCGGACAAAGATGGCTTTGCAAGAGTTTCATACAGTGAGCCAGTACCGCATGATTGGTAAAATTCTCATAGTGGATGATGTGTCGACAAACCGCATCGTCTTCAAGGTCAAGTTGACCGCTGCGGGCTATAGCTCGATCATGGCGGGCGATGGGGCCACCTGCCTTCAGCTTGCCCGCGCCGAGGCGCCGGATCTCATCCTGCTTGACCTGATGCTGCCCGACATGGACGGCATCGATGTGCTGCGCCAGTTGAAAGCCAATCCGCTGACCCGGCGGATTCCGGTCGTGATGTTCTCAGCCGAGCTTGATCCGGTGCAGCGGGTTGCCGCCCTGCGCGCGGGGGCTGAGGATTTTCTGTCGCGGCCGATCGACGACCAGACCCTGCTGGCCCGCCTGCGCGGCATTCTGCGGGCGCGTGAGGGTGTCGGCAGCTTCGCCTCACCAGAGGGCGGGCTTGGGTTCCTTGGCATGGCCGAAGCGGCCGCGACCTTCGATGCCCCCGGACAGGTTGCCATCGTGATGAACAAGGCCGAAGGCGCGATACATCTGCGCAAGCAGCTTTCCACCGCCGGGCAAGAGCGTTTCACCATCCTCCCGCCGGGCGAGGTTTACTCCGATCAGACCGGCACGGGCCAGCCCGACGTCTATCTGATTGATGCCGACATCGGGTCGGCGGGCGGCGGGCTGCGGGTGATGTCAGAACTGCTCAGCCGCAGCGCCTCGCGCAATGCCGCCTTCTGCATCTTTCACCAGTCAAGCCCGGGCTTCGTTCCCGGCATGGCATTTGACCTTGGCGCCAATGATGTCGTCGATCAGCGCATCAGCCCCTCAGAGCTTGCGGTCCGGCTGCACACCTTGGTGCTGCGCAAGCGCGAACAGGACCAGATGCGCGCCTCGGTGCAGGACGGGCTGCGACTGGCGATGATTGATCCGCTGACCGGGCTGCACAACCGGCGCTATGGTCTGGCCCGGTTGAACGCCATCGCCAGCAAGGCGCTGAGCGAGGGCCACGAATTTGCCGTCATGGTGGTCGATCTGGACCGCTTCAAATCGGTCAATGACCGCTGGGGCCATGCCGCCGGCGATGCCGTGCTGATCGAGATTTCGGCGCGCCTTGCCGCCAACTTGCGCGCCAGCGATCTGGTCGCCCGCATCGGCGGCGAAGAATTCCTGATCGCCCTGCCCAACACCACCAGGGCCGAGGCCGGAATTGTGGCCCAGCGTCTGTGCGATGCCGCCGAAAGCAGCCCGGTCGTCCTAGCTGACGGCACGGAGATTCACGTCACCATTTCCATCGGCATGACCATTGACGGCGGCGTGGCCGAGCAGAACCTGGCGCTGAGCGTGGCCGAAATCGTCGATCAGGCCGACCGCGCCCTGATGAAGTCCAAGGCCGGTGGCCGCAACAAAGTCACCATCCTCAGCAGCGCCGCCTGACGCCCGCTGGCTGTGGTTTCACCCCAAAGCCCACATGCGAACCAAACGCCACGTGCTTTCCGGTCGGTTAATGAAAACGGCTAACGCATTGGTTTAGCTTGTAAAAAAGGCATGTCGCGTTCTGCGACATTGGCCAAACTTGTCGCCGTCTTTGCCACCCTCTGCCCAAGCCCTGCCCTACCGCTGCCGCTGCCGCTGCCGAATTTCAACCGCTCGCCCATCCGGATTTTCCGCTCTACTTCTGGCGCAGTTCAGGCTAAAAGCGGCGGCTCACAGGCAAGGCAATGCCGAAGGACGCCCAATGACCGGCCCGGCCTATCTGACCGTCCTGACCGTCGCACAGGCGCTTTTCCTGTTGTGGCACCTCAAGGGCGTGATCGTGGCGGTGCAATGGGCCAAGCGGATGCATGGGTTCGGCAAGGCGCCAGACCGGGACAATGGCTGACCCGGTTCCGATCCGTCCTGCCGCCTCGGTCATCCTGTGGCGCGAGGCTGCGGGTGAGCTGCAGGTGCTGATGGGTCAGCGCGGGGCAGCCGCGGTTTTCATGCCGTCAAAATATGTGTTTCCCGGTGGGGCGGTGGAACCGGGCGACCATTCCGAAGGCCACCTCGCCGCCAACTGCCTGGCCCGCCTTGCCCTGCATTGCCCGCAGGGCGCCCCCAGCCCCGCCGCACTGGCGGCTTGCGTCCTGCGCGAGCTGTTTGAGGAAACCGGCCTGACCCTCGCCCCGGCAGCGCCCCTGAGGTTCCTGTTCCGCGCCATCACGCCTGTCGGGCCCGCGCGCCGTTTCGACGCCCGCTTCTTTCTGGCCGATGGCGCGCAGGTGCTGGGCAGTTGCGACGACTTTTCCGCTGCTACCGATGAATTGTCGCATCTGCACTGGACCCACCTGACCAAGGCCCGCCACCTTGATCTGCCCTTCATCACCGAGGTCGTCCTGGCCGAGGTCGCGGCCTGTCTGGCCGGACAGGAGCAGCCCGGCGTGCCGTTCTTCGACAACTCCGGTCCGGTGCCGACCTTTCGCAGACTGGCGCTTGCGTAGGTTGGCCATTGCGCAGGTTGGCCTGACCGCGCTCAGACCTCCTCGGGCGGCATGGCTTTCTTGACCGGCCAGATCGGATGCGGAACCGCGTCCTTGGCCCGCCAGAAATGGTTTCGGAAGATACTGGCATAGCTTGGATAGACATAACACTCATTGCGCCGCAGGTAATGCGCCTTGCGGGCGGCATAGAGGGCGGGCAGGCGGTACCAGGGCACCGAGGGGTGCATATGGTGAACAACGTGAAGATTGATGTTCAAAAACAACAGGGAAAGCGGCCCGCGGTCCTCGATCACCACGGTGCGGGCGCGGGCGGCATCATGGGCGCGGTGTTCCAGAAAGGTGCGGATGCGCAGAAGCGCGAAGGCCAGATAGACCGCCAGCAGATAGGCCCAGAACGGCATGCTGCCCCATATCATCAGCCATGCACCCACCATGACCAGCCCGATGCCATGCAGCGCCCAAGCCTGGTCGATGCGGCCCTGACCGATGCGGCGATCCTGCCCGGCCAGTGCCACATCCGTCGCGACGAACCGCCAGGTGCCAAGCAGCGGCCCCAGCACCATCCGCCCGGCAAGAGTGTTGTTCCAGCCCAGCAGCCTTTGCATCCAGCGTGACAGAAGTGCCCATTCGACCGGGTCACGAAAGTTCGACTCGGGGTCGTCAAAGGGATCGGTCAGCGCCGGGTCGTAGTGGTGCTGCAGATGGGTGTCGCGAAATCGGCGGTAAGGCACAAAGATTGACAGGGCGGGAAAGACCAGCGCCTCATTCAGGGCGGCGTGGCGGGTCGGATGGCCATGCAGCACCTCGTGCTGCAATGAGGAGTGTTGGGCAATCGCAACGCCGGTCAGGATCAGCGACAGCGCCGCGCTGTCCTGCCAGATCATCGTGCCGGTGGCCCAGATCAGATAGGTCAGCGCCAGCATTAAGAGGGTCGGCCATTCGGTTCCGTCCTGCGATCGTGCGTCCATGCCATCCCTCGGTTTTCACCCTGCAATAGCATGGCGTTGTGGCAAATTGAAACCCATATTTCGGGAGGAATTGCGGTCGGCGCAGTCCTAACCCGGAAAGATCACAAGCTCTGCAATGCGGTAGCCGTTGAAGCGGAAAATGTCGCTTACGGCCTTCAGCCGGTCGGGCGGCAGGAAGGCCTCGCGGTTCAGCACAAAGCCGAAGCCGCCCGAAGGTGTTCCGATAGCCAAGGTCAGGTAGTCGCCATCGGCCCAAAGCACCCACCAATCCGCCATGCCCTTCACCGTGAAGCGCCCCGGCTTGCCAGGGTGCAGCACCCCCGCCCCGCTGCGCCACCCGTCGGCAAGGCATAGGTCCCAGCGCAGCATACCTGCTGCGATATCCACCGCCCCCGGCCCGCAGACCGCCTGGCCATCCGGGGCAAATGTTGCGACCTGCCGCCATGGGCCGGTCAGCCGCGCAACCTCCAGCACGGCCGAGGAATAGATCGGCGCATCCGGTTGGCGAAAAGCCAAAGCTACCCTCCGCTCTGGCCCCGCACAGGCGGCAAGCAGCAGAACCAGCCCGATCAACCGATGCAAAGCGTCATCCTTCTGCCATCCTTTTCAAGCACTTCATTGCAGCCGAACAGCGGTGTGAAGGGCGCACAGCTGCCCGAACGGGCCAGACACAACCCCTCGCAATCGGCTTTCTTGCGGCATTGCTTGCCACCATCCCGCGTCGGCTTGACGCAGATATAGGCCCCGGTCGCGCCCGCCACCGCCCATTGGCCGCCGGTCTTTTCGCACAAAAGCTGCTCGGGGGAGCGGGGGGCTTCTGGCGCGGCTGCGGCGTCCGGTTCTGCGGTCACCGGTTCGGAGGTCACCGGTTCGGCGGACAGCGCAAGCTGCGCTTCGAAGTCGGGGCGCGGTTTGGGGCGCTTGGTCGTGGGGTCTGCGTCAGTTGCGGCAGGCTGATCAGGGAACGGCTCGGCAGTGGCGGGCGCATCCAGGGGCGTGACCGATATGGCATCGCTGGCCACAGGCGCGCCGCCGCGGGCTGCCACTTGGCAGGCGACCAGCAGGGATCCGGCGATCAGGCTTGCGGCGATCAGGCTTAAGCGCATCGGGTTGTTCCACAAGATTTCGCGTCCAGATGGCGCCAAGACGCGACAGCTTGCAAGCCTTTGCTCAATAGGGCTGCAGATGGGCGCGGTGGGCCTGGCCGATCTCGCGCAGAACCTCGGGCGAAAGCACCAGATCCGCCGCCGCGATGTTGCTGGCCAACTGGTCCAGATTGGTCGCCCCGATGATCGGAATGCTCTGGAACGGCCTTTGCCGACAGAAGGCCAGCGCCATCTGGCAGGCGTCCAGCCCGTGCCGCGCCGCCACCCCCAGATAGGCCGCCGTCGCCGGAAAGACCTGCGGCGTGATGCGGTTGCTGAGGGTCGGGTTCAGCGCGCGCCTTGTGCCCTCGGGCGTCACATCGCCGGCATATTTGCCCGACAGGATGCCGCAGGCCAGCGGCGAAAAGGCCAGAAGCGGCATGTCCTCGCGCAGCGAAAACTCAGCCCAGTCGGTGTCAAACTGGCGGCACAGCAGCGAATATTCGTTCTGCACCGAGGCCATACGCGGCAGGCCATGCGCGGCAGACAGCGCCAGCCAGCGCGCCGCTCCCCAGACCGTTTCATTGGAAAGTGCAATGTGGCGGATCTTGCCCTCGGCAATCAATCTGGCTGAAATCTCAAGGATTTCAATCATATGCGCCTCGATATTCCCCTTCGTCGTCCCGCGCGGATCAAAGCCCCAAATATCGCGAAAGTGATAGGTGGCGCGGTTGGGCCAGTGCAGCTGATAAAGGTCGATATAGTCGGTTCCAAGCCGCCTGAGCGAGCCTTCCACCGCCTGTCGCAGCACAGCACCGCTCAGAGGCGCGCCAGCCCGCACCGCCGCCTGCCCGGGGCCGCTGGCCTTGGTCGCCAGCACCAGACGGCTGCGGCCGCCACGCGCGGCAAGCCAGGATCCGATGATCTGTTCGGTGCGCCCCGATGTGGCGGCGCTGACCGGGTTGACCGGATACATCTCGGCGGTGTCCCAGAAGTTCAGCCCGGCATCCATCGCCATATCGGCCTGGGCGTGCCCCTCGGCCTGAGTGTTCTGCGTGCCCCAGGTCATCGTGCCAAGACACTGTTCGGAAACGTAAATTCCTGTATTTCCCAATTTGATCTGCCGCATGTCACCCTCCTTGGAACCGGCGCAGGCTACTTTGAGACGGCGCGCTTGGGAAGGCCCGCCGCCGGTGTTGCGTGCTTGAGAACATATCACGAACACGCTAGGGTGGCCGCATGGTGCTGCCGCTTCACCTCGACTCAGGTGGCCGCAAGGCCCTTGCCGAACAGCCGCTGCCCGGCGGGCTGGGGCTGACCCTTGCGCGCGGCCGGGTGCATGAGATCTGCGGGCCGGCGCGCGGCGCGCTGGCGGCGCTTATTCTGGCGCTCAGCGCGGGGCCGGTGATCTGGATCAGCCCGGGTTGGCTGCCCGAACGGCTGTATCCGCCGGGTCTGCGTGACATGACCAATGCCGGGGCCGATCCGGGGCGCATCATCTTTGCCCGCGCCAGGCGGCCGGAAGATCTGCTGTGGGCGATGGAGGAGGCGCTGCGCTCGGGGGCGGCGCCGATCGTGCTGGTCGATCTGCCAAGCCCGCCGGCCCTGACCCCGATTCGCCGGCTGCAACTGGCCTGTGAAGCCGGGGCCGAGGCCGCCCACCATCGTGGCCGCCTGCCCCCCCTTGGCCTGATCCTGACGCCGGGCGTCGGCGGATCGCAAGGGGTGGAAAGCCGTTGGCAGATGATCGCTACCCCTAGTGGATCGACCCTGCTGGAAAGCCGCAGTGCCTGGGTGATGCAGCGGTTGCGCGCCCGCATGGCACCGCCTGCCGCCTGGCATCTGGTTTGCGATGCGGCGGGGAAAATCAGTGCCGATTCGGTGCCCCTGCCCTGAGGCAAGCATGAAAATCGGCCGGCCCGGCACCTCGGAGGAGGTGGCGCATCTGGTCGATGGCAGCTATGGCGCGCAATCGGGGCTGACCGCGACCCCTGTCTCTGGCCCTTAGCTCTGGCCCTCCGCCGCGGCCCGCGCTAAGGAGCGCGGAGCGCGACGAAAGGCACCAAGTTGGCACGGATTCTGATCACCTCCGCGATCCCCTATATCAACGGGATCAAGCATCTGGGCAACCTCATCGGCAGCCAGTTGCCCGCCGATCTGTTCGCCCGCTACTCTCGGGCGCGCGGCCATGAGGTGATGTTCATCTGCGCCACCGATGAACATGGCACCCCCGCCGAACTGGCCGCCGCCAAGGCCGGCCAGCCGGTTGCGGATTACTGTGCCGAGATGCACGCGGTTCAGGCCGGGATTGCCAAGGGTTTCCGGCTGTCGTTCGACCATTTCGGGCGCTCGTCCAGCCAGCGCAACCACCGGCTGACCCAGCATTTCGCCGGGGTTCTGGCCGACAATGGCCTGATCGAGGAAGTCAGCGAAAGCCAGGTGTTTTCCATTGATGACAACCGCTTTCTGCCGGACCGCTATATCACCGGGACCTGTCCGAACTGCGGCAATTCCAACGCGCGCGGTGATCAATGCGAGGAATGCACCAAGCAGTTGAACCCGACCGACCTGATCAACCCGCGGTCGTCAATCTCAGGCTCGACCAGGCTTGAGGTGCGCCAAACCAGGCATCTCTACCTGCGGCAGCGCAGTTTGCGTGACAAGCTGGCGGCCTGGATCGACAGCAAGAAAGACTGGCCGAACCTGACGACTTCGATTGCGAAAAAGTGGCTGAACGACGGCGACGGCTTGCAGGACCGCGGCATCACCCGCGATCTGGACTGGGGCATTCCGGTGAAAAAGGGCGATCAGCCGTGGCCGGGGATGGAAGGCAAGGTGTTCTACGTCTGGTTCGATGCCCCGATCGAATATATCGCAGCAACTGCCGAATGGGCCGATGCGAACCACCTGCCGGATGCGGCCTGGCAGCGCTGGTGGCGCATGGACAAGGGTGCTGCTGACGTGACCTATTACCAGTTCATGGGCAAGGACAACGTGCCGTTCCATACCCTGAGTTTTCCGGCGACCATTCTGGGCTCAGGTGAGCCGTGGAAGCTGGTCGATTACCTCAAGTCGTTCAATTACCTGAATTATGAGGGCGGCAAGTTCTCAACCAGCCTAGGGCGCGGCGTGTTCATGGATCAGGCTTTGCAGATCCTGCCCGCCGATTACTGGCGCTGGTGGCTGCTCAGCCATGCGCCCGAAAGCAGCGATGCCGAGTTTACCTGGGAGGGTTTTCAGGCCTCGGTCAACAAGGATCTGGCGGATGTGCTGGGCAATCTGGTCAGCCGGGTGACCAAGTTTGCCGTGGCCAAGTTTGGCGACACCATCCCGGCAGGCGGCAGTTATGGCCCGCAAGAGGCGGCGTTGATTGCGGACCTTGGCGCGCGGATCAAGGATTACGAAGGTCTGATGGGTCAGATGGAGGTCCGCAAGGCGGCGGCCGAGTTGCGCGCGATCTGGGTTGTCGGCAATGAATATCTGCAATCGGCCGCACCCTGGAGCGTGGTCAAGACCGACCCCGAACGCGCGCAGGCGATGGTGCGGCTGGCGCTGAACCTGATAAGGGTCTATGCCGTGCTGTCCAGCCCCTTCATCCCCGATGCCTGCGCCGCCATGATGACCTCCTTGCACAGCGCGGACTGGACCTGGCCCGACGACATCAGCGCCGCTTTGCGCACCCTACCTGCCGGGCAGGCTTTTGCGGTGCCGGAAAACCTGTTCCGCAAGATCACCGATCAGGAGCGGCTGGATTGGCAGGCGCGATTCTCGGGGGTTCGGGTTTAGCGGGTTCGGGCGGAAGGTGAGTATTTGCAAAAGGGTAAGTGAGGGGCGGTTGCGGCTGATCAGTGGCGGGATTATGGGGCTTTGTGGCCCCCGGAGAGTGCGATGCCTCAGTTTCTGAACCATCAGGATAAAGATTTCGAAGCGCGTTTTACCGGCCTTCTGGGGATGAAGCGCGAGGAGGCGGCGGATGTCGATGCGGTGGTGGCTGCGATCATCGCGGATGTCCGGGCGCGCGGCGATCTGGCGCTGGTCGAGTTGACGCGGCGGTTTGACCGCCATGACGGGGCGCTGGTGTTCTCAAAGGCTGAGATCGCGGCGGAATGCGCCAGGGTTTCACCCGAGGACCGGGCGGCGCTGGAACTTTCGGCGCGGCGGATCACGGCCTATCACGAGCGGCAGCGGCTAGAGGATGCGCTGTGGGTCGATGCGGCGGGGGCGACGCTGGGCTGGCGCTGGACGGCGCTCAGTTCGGCGGGGCTTTATGTGCCGGGCGGGCTGGCGTCCTATCCGTCCTCGGTGCTGATGAACGCCATTCCAGCCAGGGTGGCCGGGGTCGAGCATCTGGTGATCGCCTGTCCGACGCCGGGCGGGGTGGTCAACCCCCAGGTCTTGCTGGCGGCGCAGATTGTCGGGGTTGACACGATCTACCGGATCGGCGGGGCGCAGGCGATTGCGGCGCTGGCTTATGGCACTGAGACCATCGCGGCGGTTGACAAGATCACCGGGCCGGGCAATGCCTATGTTGCTGCCGCCAAGCGCCGGGTGTTTGGCCGGGTCGGCATCGACATGATCGCCGGGCCGTCGGAGATTCTGGTGATTGCCGATGGCGACAACGACCCCGACTGGATTGCGCTGGACCTGTTGGCGCAGGCCGAGCATGACGAAAGCGCGCAAAGCATCCTGATCACCACGGATGCCGCTTTCGGTCATTCGGTGGCGGCGGCGGTGGACAAGCGACTGGAAACGCTGGCGCGGCGGGCGATTGCCGTTGCGTCCTGGGCGCAGAATGGCGCGGTGATCGTGGTGGGCTCATTGGAACAGGCGGCGGTGCTGTCGAACCGCATCGCCCCCGAGCATCTGGAACTCTGCGTGGCCGACCCCGAGGCGCTGTTGCCGCTGATCAGACATGCCGGGGCGATTTTCATGGGGGCGTGGACTCCGGAGGCGATTGGCGACTACGTCGGCGGGCCGAACCATGTGCTGCCGACCGCGCGCTCGGCGCGGTTTTCCAGCGGGCTGAGCGTGCTGGATTTTGTCAAACGCACCACGATTGCCCGGATGACGCCGCAGGCCTTGGCGGTGATCGGGCCGGCGGCGGAGCGGCTGGCGCGGTCGGAGGGTCTTGAGGCGCATGGGCTGTCGGTGCGGGCAAGGCTGGATCGGGGGGCACTGTGAGCAATCGTCTGTTCGCCATCGACATCGACGAAAGCGACCTGGCCCGCCCGACCAGCGAAATGGATCAAGAGCGCCGGGTGGCGATCTTTGATCTGTTGGAGGACAATTCCTTTGCCATCCCGCGCGCCGCCGAATTCCCCGGCCCCTACCGGCTGCGGCTGGCGATCCGCGACGGGCGGCTGGTCGTGGCCCTGGCCAATGCGGCGGGCGACAAGGTGGCCGAGTTCCATCTGTCGCTTGGCCCCTTTCGTCAGGTCGTCAAGGATTACTTCCAGATCTGCGAAAGCTATTTCGAGGCGGTCCGCCTCCTGCCGCCCGCCCGGATCGAGGCGATCGACATGGCGCGGCGCGGCATCCACAACGAGGGCGCCCGGCTGTTGCAGGAACGGCTGGCCGGCAAGGCCGAAGTCGATGGCGACACGGCGCGGCGGCTGTTCACCCTGATCTGCGTTTTGCACTGGGCATAGCACAGGATGGCGGACCTCCCCAATTCCGTGCTGTTTTGCTGCGATCACAACGCCGTCCGCTCGCCGATGGCTGAGGCTTTGCTGAAAAAGTTCTACGGCCAGCGCGCCTTTGTCCAGTCGGCGGGCCCGCGTAACGATCTGGCGATCGACGGCTTTGCCATCGCGGTGTGCCAAGAGGTCGGCGTTGAGCTGGCACGCCACCGCTCGCGCAGCTTTGCCGAGATGCAACAGGCGGGCGAGGATCTGGCGCAGTTTGATCTGATCGTGACCCTGTCGCCCGCCAGCCAGCGCGCGGCGCTGGATCTGGCGAAGTTCCATCATCTGGTGGTCGAATACTGGCCGATCCTTGACCCTAGTGCGATTGGCGAGGGGCGCGAGGCCTGGCTGGCCGCCTATCGCCAGGCCCGCGACCAGATCAGCAGCCGGATGCTGGAACGTTTCGGCCCGCCGACTGGCGGTTGAGCCGTTGCACGGTCTGCCCGAAATGGCGGCGGGAAAACACGCCGCCAAGCCGCTTTGCGCATTGGCTCAGCACAAGCGCGGGGGCTAGTCTGGCACCTGCGGGCAGGTTGCCGGTGCAAAGGCGAATCGGGGAAAAGTGAGGGCCGGATGATCGACGTGCGGGTGCTGGAGGGTGCGGACATCACCGCCCATCAGGGTGACGTGGCCGCCCTGCGCATCGCGGTCTTTCGCGACTGGCCCTATCTTTACGACGGCGAGTTGGCCTATGAGCGGCAATATGTCGCCAGTTACCGCGACCATCCCGGCGCGCTGCTGGTCGGGGCGTTTGATGTTGCGTCCGGTGGGGGCCGCCTGATCGGTGCCTCGACCTCGACCCCGCTGGAGGACCTCAGCGCCGAATTCGCCGCCCCGTTCAGCGCCAGGGGCATCCCGCGCGACCATGTGCTGTGGGGGCCCGAATCAGTGCTGCTGCCGGAGTGGCGCGGCCAGGGCATCGGGCACCGCTTCTTTGACTTCCGCGAGGCGCATGCCCGAACACTGGGCCGCAGCCATGTCGCCTTCGCTTCCATCCTGCGCCGCGACGATCACCCGGCCCGCCCCGCCAATGCCCGCACCAACGACGCCTTCTGGCGCGGGCGCGGTTACGCCCCGCTGGACGGCGTGGTGGTGACGTTTGACTGGAAAGATGTCGGCGACAGCGCAGAGACCGCCAAGCAGTTGCAGGTCTGGGTCAGGACTTTGTAACGCCCGACCCGGATTTCTCGCCGATAGATCAACCCGTTACAGCGGATCGCGCGAAAAACTCGCCCCCAACCCACCCATAAGCCCCTCGAACAGCGGGAATGAGGTGGCAATCGGCGAGCCATCATCCACCGACACCGGCTGTTTGCTGGCCATCCCCAGCACCAGAAACGCCATGGCGATGCGGTGGTCGAGATGGCTGGCGGCTCTGGCCCCGCCCGGCACCTGGCCCGCCCCCATGCCATGCACGATCAGCCTATCCTCATCCTCCTCGATGCGCACGCCGCAAGCCTCCAGCCCGCGCGCCATGGCGTCGATGCGGTCGCTTTCCTTGACGCGCAGCTCTTTGACGCCGCGCATCACCATGCGGCCGGTCGCACAGGCCGCCACCACCGCCAGGATCGGATATTCGTCGATCATCGAGGGCGCGCGGCCGGGCGGAACCTCGATGCCCTGCATATTCCCGCTGAAGCGCACCCGCAGATCGGCGACCGGCTCACCGCCCTCGCTGCGCGGGTTCTGAAACTCGATATCCGCCCCCATCTCGACCAGCGTCAGGTAAAGCCCGTTGCGCGTCAGGTTCTGGCTGACGCCGGGCACCATGATGTCGGAACCCTCGACGATCAGCGCCGCACAGACCGGGAAAGCCGCGCTGGAGGGATCGCGCGGCACCGCCACCACCTGTGCGCGCAATAGGGGCCGACCGGTCAGGGTGATGACGTGGCCCCCGGCGAAAGGCTCGACCGTCAGTTCAGCGCCAAAGCCCAAAAGCATCCGCTCGGAATGGTCGCGGGTCGGCTCGCGCTCAATCACCACAGTCTGGCCCGGCGCGTTCAGCCCGGCCAGCAGCACCGCCGACTTGACCTGCGCCGAGGCGACCGGCATTGCATAATGCACCGCAACCGGGTGCCTAGCCCCCACCAAAGTCATCGGCAACCGCCCGCCCTTGCGCCCGTAAGCCTGCGCGCCAAACAGGCCAAGCGGCTCGGTCACCCGCCCCATCGGCCGCTGCCGCAAACTGGCATCGCCGGTAAAGGTCGCGGTCAGCGCCGTGGTGGCCATCGCCCCCATGATCAGCCGCACCGCAGTGCCCGAATTGCCGCAGTCGATGCTTCCCGTCGGCTCCTGAAACCCGCCGACCCCCACCCCCTGCACCGACCACGACCCCGGCCCATGCCGGGTGATCTCAGCGCCAAAGGCCTGCATGGCTTTCGCCGTGTCCAGCACATCCTGGCCCTCCAACAGCCCGCTGATCCTAGTCTCCCCCAGCGCCAGCGCGCCCAATATCAGCGCACGGTGCGAGATCGACTTGTCGCCCGGCACTGCGCAGGTCCCGGTCAGCGGGCCCGATTTGCGGGCGGTCATCGGGATTGCGCTGCCGTGGCCTGCCATGATGCCGGTCATGGGGATCTCCTGTTGGTTCGCCGCCTGATAGCGCAGGCCCTGGCCGCCTCCAAGCCCTTTCCGCTTGAACTTGGCCCACGGCCCTTGTATCCATCGCCGTCCCGTCTAAAATACCGAAGATGGCCAACCTGCTGAAATGACTAAAACCGGAGTTTGCCCGATGTCCTGGACCGATGAGCGCGTCGAGACGCTCAAAAAGATGTGGGCTGAGGGTCAGTCCGCCAGCCAGATCGCCAAGGAGTTGGGCGCGGTCACCCGCAACGCGGTGATCGGCAAGGTCCACCGGCTGGGCCTGTCCAACCGCGCCGCACCCGGCGGCAAAGAGGCTGACGAGGCCGAGCTTGCCGCAGCCGCGCCTGCGCCGGCCGAACTCGCGACCGAACCGCCCCACGCCGAGCCGCCACGCCCGGGCCCGCAGCCCGCGCCCGAACGCCCGGCGGCCAATCTTGATTCCGGTACCGCCGATTCTGGGACCGCCGCCGTCCCACCCGCACAGATGTTGCCGATCCCCCTGCGCAAGGTGATCATCCCGGCGGGCCAACCGCTGCCGCCGCAACCCTCGGCCAACGAAATCAGCCCCGAAGTCCTGGCCTCGGTGCGCGAGGTCGAAAAGCGCGCCCGCAAGCTGACGCTGATGGAGCTGACCGAACGGACCTGCAAATGGCCGATCGGCGACCCCGCGACCGTGGATTTCTGGTTCTGCGGCCTGCCCTCGGTGGCCGGCAAACCCTATTGCGAGGCCCATGTCGGCGTCGCCTTCCAACCGATGAGCGCCCGGCGTGACCGCAGGCGGTAAAACCTGCTGCCCCATTTACCCTTTCATAAATACTCCACAGGGGGGGCCGGGGGGGGTGTGAAACTCCCCCGGTTCCGCCCTCAAAACTGCAAGACAACGCCCAGAACCACGCTCACCGGGTCCACGCCGCCGCGTTTAGTTGGGTTCAAAGCGGCCAGAGGATCGGGATCAGCAGCGCAGCCATGATGCAGCCGATCACGTTCAACGGCGCGCCGATGCGGAAATAATCCGAGAACTTGTAGCCGCCGGGCCCGTAAACCATCATATTGGTCTGATAGCCGATCGGGGTGGCAAAGGCCAAAGTCGCCGAGAACATCACCGCGACCACGAAAGGCCGCGGATCATGGCCCAGCGCCTGCGCCAGCTCGATCGCCACTGGCGTATAGATCACCGCGACGGCATTGTTCGACAGAAACTCGGTCAGCATCATCCCGATCACATAGACCGTCAGGATCAAGAGGAAGGGCGACAAGCCGCTCAGCCAGGGTTCGAACCAGGCGACGATCATCTTGACGGCGCCCGAATGCTCCAGCCCCTTGCCGACCGCGATCATCCCGAAGATCATCGCCAACAGCCGGCCATCGACAAAAGACAGCGCCTCGTCGGGATCGACGCAGCGCGTCAGCAGAATCACCGCCACCGCAATGACGGCCAGCACCAGGATCGGGGCCACATCCAGCGCCGACAGCAGCACCACCGCGAACAGGGCGGCAATCGCGATCGGCGCCTTGCCGCGCCGGTAAGCCCGGATCGTCGGACGGCTGACATCGACCAGATCCATATCGGCGGCAAGCCGTTGAATATCCTCGATAGCGCCCTCCAGCAGCAAAGTATCGCCGACCTGCACCACCAGATCATCCATCTGGCGACCGATGTTCTGGCTGCGCCGATGTGCGGCCAGCGTATAGACGCCATAGCGCCTGCGCAGGCGCAAATCACCCAGCCGTTGCCCCGCCATCCGGCACCCCGGCGAGATCAACACTTCGACGGTTTCGGTCTGCACCGAGGACAGCTTGTCAACCAGATGCAGATCCTTGCGCTCTTTCAACTCCATCAACTCGGTCATCGCGGTGCGCAGCACCACGCGGTCACCCGCCGCCAAGACGACCGGACCCAAGTCGCGACGCAGCGAGGCATCGCCGCGCAGCACGTCGATCAGCCGCACGCCGTCGCGTTTGAACAGATCAATCTCCAGCACCCGGCGCCCGATCAGCGGCGAATCCTCCGGCACCGCGACCTCGGTGAAATATTTCATCTTGTTGCGGTCCGACAGCAGCGCCCCCATGGATTGGCGAACCGGCAGCAGCATCGGGCCGAAAATCGCCAGATAAATCCCGCCGGCAAGCGTGATCGCAATTCCCAGCGGCGCTATCTCAAAGATCGAGAACGGCGCCAGTCCACGATCCTGCGCCACCCCATCGACCAGAATACTCGTTGATGTGCCGATCAGCGTGATCATGCCGCCCAACACCGCCATATAGCTGAGCGGGATCATGAATTTCGACGGCGCGGTCTTCAGCTTGACCGAAATCTGCATGACGATCGGGATCATCACCGCCACCAGCGGCGTGTTGTTCACGAAGGCCGAGGCGCAGGCGACAAAGCCCAACAGCACGACAATGGTCACTTTGGGCCTTGCCTCGATATGCTTCAAGGCCAGCGAAATCACCATTTCAACCGCGCCGGTCCGCACCAGCCCGCCCATGATCATGAACATCAGCGCAATGGTCCAGGGTGCCGAATTCGACAGCGCGTCGGTGGCGGCCTCGACCGGCAGGATGCCCAGAACCAGCATGACGGCAGTTCCGCCAATCGCGACAACCTCGACCGGATAGGTTTCGCGCAAGAACATCACGAACATGCTCACCAGAATGAACAGCGCCACGAAGGCCTGGGTGTCTTGGGCAAGGTCCAGTCCGAACATCGGGGACTCCGGGTTGTTGCGTCGCAAGGATATACTAATGCGCCAATGCCGCGGGCAAGAAAAATCTCGACTGTTTCAACCGTCTTTAATGAACTGGCGTCCCCCCCACTGACGCCCCCCCGCCGACGCCCTCCGCTTCACGCCGTCTTAGGCGCGCGCAGGCGCGGCTGCACCAGCAGCAGCCCGCACAGCATCACCGCCAGCGCCGCCCAGACCCAAAGCGAAAACTGCTCGCCCAAGAGAAGGATCGACCAGCACAGGCCCGCCAACGTCACGATGTAACTGGTTTGGGCGGCAAAGACCGCCCCCGCCCGCACGACAAGCCCGACGTAGGTTGCATACATCATGGCATTCAGCACCGAGGACAGCACCAGCGCCAGCTCGGGCCTGCCCCAGGCGGCCGTGGGGTCCACCCATTGCCCGCTCACCGCAACCAAGGGCACACACAGGATCAGCCCGACCAATGAGGCGCCGAACATCGCCTGCACCGGGTCCATTCCAGCCATGCCAAAGCGGCTGACAAAATTGCCCTCCACCGCATAGAGCAAGGGCCCCAGCAGCGCCAGCGGCAGAAATTCCACCATGGCGGGGTCGGGCAGGCTGGATTGAGGCAAGGCGATCAGCGCCACCCCGGTCAGCCCCAGCAACAACCCCAGCATGCGCTTGGCCTCGAACCGGTCAGTGCCCAGCGCCAGCGCCATCGGGAATGCCATCAGCGGCACGGTGGAAATCAGGATCGACATGATGCCGGCGGGCAGCCGGTTGACCGAGACATAAAAGCTGTAGCCCGGGATCAGCGTGCCACACAGCGCCACCACCAGATAAAACACCAGCGCGCGCCGGTGCAGCACCAGCCGCTTGCCGCGTGCCAGCGTGACGCCGCCCAGAACCAGCGCGGCAATCACCAGTTGCCAGAAGGTCAGCGCGAATGCGCCGTGCCCGGTGGATGCGGCAATCTTGCCCAAAGGCTGGGTCAATCCCCAGCTCACCCCCATCACGACCAAGAGGCCGACATTCTTCACTTGCGACACGCTAAACCCCCAAGAACGACCCCGCCGCCATTATGCCCGAACGCCCGACCATCCGCCCGCAGATTTGCGACCCGGAACCGGCCATTCACGCCGAAAACCACCAGCGCCTCACGGCCCGGCCTGTTGCAGCCGCCCACCCTGCCGCACCATCACGATCCGCGAGGCTTTGCCGGTCTTGTCATCGGTTTCGACATAAACCCCCGCCAGCGTCGCCTCGCCGCCCGCCGGCTCGAACCGCGCCGAGTTCATGCCGGTGATGAAACGCCGCAACGGCTCCAGCTTATCCATCCCGATCACGCTGTCATAATCGCCGCACATGCCCGAGTCGCTCAGATAGCCGGTGCCCTTGTTCAGGATCATCGCATCAGCGGTCGGCACATGGGTATGGCTGCCCACGACCAGCGACGCCTGCCCGTCGCACCAATGCCCCATCGCCATCTTTTCGCTGGTCGCCTCGGCGTGCATCTCGACAATCACCGCCTGCACCGCACCACCCAGCGGATGGGTTTTCAGCACGGCATCGACCGCGCTGAACGGGTCGTCAAACGGCCGCTTCATAAAGACCTGCCCCAAAGCCTGCACCACCAGCACCCGCCTTCCTTGCGTCGCCGTGAACACGCGCGCCCCCCGCCCCGGCGCGACCTTGGAGAAATTCAAGGGCCGGATGATCCGCCCCTCGGTCTCGCAATAGGAAATCATGTCTTTCTGATCAAAGGCATGGTCGCCCAAGGTCACGCAATCCGCCCCCGCCGCGAACAGACCCTTGGCATGTTCCCCGGTCAGCCCCGCGCCCTGCGAGGCGTTCTCGCCGTTGACCACGACGAAATCCAACCCCCAGGCCAGGCGCAACCCCGGCAACCTTTCGGTCACCGCCGCCCGCCCCGCCCGCCCCATCACATCGCCCAGAAACAGTATCTTCATGCCCTGCGCTTAAAGCGTGATGAGGAAAAGTGGTTGGCGGTTTTCCTCAATAGTCACGCGACCACCAGGAATCGAGATCAGGATGATGTCTCTGAACATCATCCT
>JBCKXH010000012.1:0-36387 GCA_038921555.1 Paracoccaceae bacterium | reverse complement strand
CTTTGAAGCAGCGGGTGCGAAAGACGCAGCCGGAGGGCGGGTTGATCGGCGAGGGCAGCTCACCGTCAAGCGGGATCATCACCTTGGCCCGCTCGGCCACCGGGTCGGGGATCGGGACGGCGGACAACAGGGCCTGGGTATAGGGGTGCATCGGGGCGGCAAAGAGCGCGCGTTTGTCGGCGACCTCCATGGTGCGGCCGAGATACATCACCATGACCCGGTCGGAGACATGTTTGACGACGGAAAGATCATGCGCGATGAAGATCATCGCAATGCCGAGGTCGCGTTGCAGCCCGGCCAAAAGGTTTATCACCTGGGCCTGAACAGAGACATCGAGGGCGGAAACCGGCTCGTCGCAGATCAGCAGTCTGGGCTCAACAATCAGGGCGCGGGCGATGCCGATGCGCTGGCACTGGCCACCGGAAAACTCATGCGGGTAGCGGTTGATCTGGTTGGGCAACAGGCCGACCCGGTCCATCATCGACTGGACGCGGGCCTTTATCTCGGCGGCTTGCATGGCGGCGAAATGGGTCTGAAGCGGCTCGGCGACGATCTGGCCGACGGTCATCCTTGGGTTGAGGCTGGCAAGGGGGTCCTGGAACACCATCTGGATATCGCGGCGGTAAGCCAGCATCTGGTGCGGGGTCAGGGTCAAGAGGTCGGTCTTGCCTTGCCAGATCACGCGGCCAGTGGCGGGCACCATCCGGATAAGCGCGCGGGCGAGGGTGGATTTGCCCGAGCCGCTTTCACCGACGATGCCAAGGGTTTGACCGGGGTTCACCGCGAAATCGACGCCTGCCACCGCTTGCAGTTCGCGCGGTTTGGTCCATGGCATGTCGCCTTCGCGCTTCAGGTGGAAGGTGACGCGCAGGTCATGCGCTTCGATCAGGGGGGCGGTCATATGACGTCCTCCACTGAGCGGTTGCAGGCGCGTTTGCGACCGGGGGCGAAGGTGGTCAGCGGGGAGAGGCGGATCTTGCATTCCGCAACGGCATAGGAGCAGCGCGGCTGGAACGGGCAGCCCTTTTGCGCGCCGGTCATGTTGGGCGGCGCGCCGGGGATCGCGTTCAGTTCGGCGCCGTCCTGATCAAGGCGGGGCAAGGCGTTCAGCAGGCCGCGCGAGTAAGGATGGGTCGGGGTGGCGAAGAAGGGCTCGACCGGGGCTTGCTCCATGACCTGACCGCCGTAGAGCACGATCACTTCGCGGCAGAAGCCGGCGATCACGCCGAGGTCATGGGTGATCAGGATGGTCGCCATGGCGAAATCGCGTTGCAGCTCACGCAAGAGGCGCAGGATCTGGGCTTGCACGGTGACATCAAGGGCGGTGGTCGGCTCATCCGCGATCAAGAGGTCGGGCTTGCACAGGAGGCTCATCGCGATCAGCACGCGCTGGCGCATACCGCCGGAAAACTCGTGCGGATAGTGCCGGATGCGGTCACGGGCGTCGGGGATTTTCACCGCGTCAAGCATACGGAGGCATTCGGCAAGGGCCTGCGCCTTGGACAGGCCTTTGTGATGGATCAGGGTTTCCATCATCTGGTCGCTGATCCGCATATAGGGGTTGAGCGAGGTCATCGGGTCTTGAAACACCATGGCGATGTGGTTGGCGCGGATGGCGTTCAGGGTATTCACTGGAGCGCCGATCAGTTCGGTGCCGTCGAACTTGACCGAGCCGCGGGCGGTGCCGTTCTTGGCCAGAAGGCCGAGGATGGCAAAGGCGAGCTGGCTTTTGCCGGAGCCTGACTCGCCCACAATGCCAAGGGTATCGCCGCGTTCCACCGCAAAACTGACGCCGTTGACGGCATTCACCGTGCCGTCGCCGGTGGCAAAGCTGACGGACAGGTTGTTGACCTCAAGCATGGCCATCTCAGCGGTCCTTGGGGTCAAGCGCATCACGCAGACCGTCGCCGACGAAGTAGAAGGCGAACATGGTGGTGACAAAGAAGAACAGCGGGAAGGCAAGCTGCCACAGCGTGCCATAGGTCATGGTCTTGGCGCCTTCGGCGATCAGCGCGCCCAATGAGGTGCGCGGGGCCTGCACGCCCAAGCCGAGGAAGGAGATGAAGCTTTCGATCAGGATCATCTCGGGGACCAGCAGGGTGGCATAGACCGCGACGATGCCCAGAAGGTTGGGCAGGATGTGGCGGATGATGATGGTGAAGGTCGGCACGCCGATGGCGCGGGCGGCCTCGATGAACTCTTTGTTCTTCAGGCTCAGGGTCTGGCCACGCACAATGCGGGCCATGCCAAGCCATGACTGCATGGCGATGCCGACGAACAGCATCAGGAACGACTGGCCGGACATCACCAAAAGCAGGATCAGCACGAACATGAAGGGGATGGCGAGCAGGATATCGACGATGCGCATCATGATCTGGTCGGTGCGGCCGCCGACATAGCCCGCGACCGCGCCGTAGATGGTGCCGACGACGACCGAGATGAAGGCGCCGATCACCCCGACGAACAAGGAAATCCTTGTGCCCTGCGCGGTGCGGGCAAACAGATCGCGGCCAAGGTCGTCAGCCCCAAAGTAATGGCCGTTCGACCAGTTGGGCCTGCCCAGTTCCGCCGCATGGCCCATGATCTTGAAATCGGTGAAGTCGAAGGTATGGGGTGACAGGGCCTGGCCCAGAAAGGCATAGGCAAAGCAGAGCACCAGCACGATGGCCCCGGCGACGGCGGCCTTGTTGCGGGCAAAGCGGCTGCGGGCGTCGGCCCAGAGCGAGCGGCCCTTCACCTCATCCAGCGTGGCCAGGCGGGCCGTGAGGGCGGACATGTCGATGGGGGAAAGCATGCCGATAGGGGAAAGAATCATGGGCCTAATACCTGATCTTGGGGTCGATCCATGCGTAAAGCACATCGACCAGAAGGTTGAACGCGATGTAGAGGATGCCGACCAGCAGGGTGATCCCCATCATCACGGCATAGTCGCGGTTCTGCGCCGAATCGACGAAGGCCTTGCCGATGCCGCCGGTGGAGAAATACATGTCCACCACGACCGAGCCGGTGATCATCCCCACGAAGGCCGGGCCAAGGAAGGACAGCACCGGCAGCAGCGCCGGTTTCAAGGCATGGCGCAGCACGACCTTGGACATCGGCAGGCCCTTGGCGCGGGCGGTGCGGATGTGATTCGAGGTCATCACCTCAAGCATGGAACCGCGGGTGATCCGGGCGATGTAGGCCATGTAGCTGGTGGCAAGGGCGATGACCGGCATGATGACATAGCGCCACTCGCCACCCTCCCAGCCGCCACCGGGCAGCCAGCCGAGCCACAGGGTGAAGACCAGCACCAGGATCGGCGCCATGACAAAGTTGGGCAGCACCTGCGCGCCGATCGAAATGCCGACGGCGGCGTAGTCCAGTCTGGAGTTGTGGTTTATTGCTGCGACCACGCCAAGGCCGATGCCGGACAGTGCGGACACCACAAAGGCAATCATGCCATAGCGCAGGGTCACCGGAAAGCCCTGCGCGATGATGTCGTTCACCGTGCGGTCCTTGTAGATATAGGACGGGCCGAAATCGAAATGGGCGATGATGTTCCAGACATAGATGAGTATCTGCTTCCACAGCGGCTCGTCAAAGCCATAGCGGGCCGTCAGGTTGGCGATGACCTGCGGCGGCAGCGCCTTTTCCCGGGTGAACGGCCCACCGGGGGCGGCATACATCAGGATATAGGACAGCACGATCAGGATCAGCAGGGTCGGCACCGCAATCGCAAGGCGCTTGATGATATAGTTCAGCATGATCTGGCTCCACCAGCCCGGAATGCAAGCAGCGGACCCCCTGAAGTTGATCAGGGGGTCCGCCTGCGGTAAAGCAGGACCTTACTGCGCGATGCGGTAGAGGTTCTTGGCATACCAGGTGTTCAGCACGTTGGTGGTCGGCAGGCCTTTGATATCCTTACGAACCACCCGCACTTGCGTGTAGTGGTAGATCGGGATGATCGGCATGTCGGCGGCCAGGACCTCTTCGGCCTTGGTGTAGTTCGGGTTGGGGTCCGCCATGGTCTTGGCGTCCTTCATCAGCGCGTCATAAGCGGGGTTCGCGTATTTGGTGTCGTTGTTGCCGGAATACGAGGTCCACAGGTCAAGGAAGGTCGAAGCCTCGTTATAGTCGCCGCACCACGCATAGCGGGCCATGTCGTAATCGCCGGCGTGCATCTTGTCGGTATGAACCGCCCATTCGAAGTTTTGCGGCGTCATCGCGACCCCCAGCGTCTGTTTCCACATCTGCTGAATCGCCACGGCGATCTTCTGGTGACCTTCCGAAGTGTTGTAATTCAGGGTGAAGGTCAGCGGCTTGTCGGGGCCATAGCCCGCCTCGGCCAACAGGGCGCGGGCTTTCTCGTTGCGCTCGTCCTGGGTCCAGGCGGCATAGTCGGTGGCGGGTATGGTGAAGCCGTCCATCGCGCCGGGGGTCCACGAGTAGGCCGGGATCTGGCCGGCTTGCAGGATGTTGTCGATCACGATGTTGCGATCCAGCGCATAGGCAAGGGCCTTGCGGACGCGCACGTCTTGCAGAGCCGCGTTGCCTTTGCCTTCTGCCAGGTTGATGACGTAGGTATAAGAACAGGCCGATGGGTTGGACGACACTTCATCGGGGTATTCGGCCTTCAACCGCGGGAACTGGCCCGTGGGCACGGTGGAGCGGTCAAGCTCGCCCGCGACCCAGCGCGTCCATGCGGCGTTTTCGTCGTTGATCGTCACGGCGGTGATCGGCGACATGATCACACTGGCGGCGTTCCAATAGGTCGGGCTTTTCGTCATCACCAGCTTTTCGCCGACCAGATGTTCGCTCAGCGTATAGGCGCCGTTGCCGATATAATTGCCGGGCTTGGTCCATTCGCCACCGAACTGGTCGATGGCCTTCTTGTTGATCGGGAACATCGCGGTGTGGGTCAGCATCTTGGGGAAATAGGGCAGCGGTGCGAGGATCTTGACCTCAAGCGTCAGGTCGTCAATCGCCGTGACGCCAAGATCGGACAGCGGCTTTTCGCCACGGGTGATCTCACCAGCATTCACGACCTGAGCCAGTTCCATATACCAGGCGTATTCCGAGGCGGTGGCCGGATCGACCAGACGCTGCCAGCCATAGACATAATCGCCCGCAACGACCGGATCGCCGTTCGACCATTTCGCCTCTGGCCGCAGGTGGAAAGTATAGGTCGTAAGGTCGGCCGAGACCTCATAAGAGGTGGCACCGGCCGGGATGATGGCACCGGCGGCGTCTTCTTCATACAGGCCCTCGATCAGCGAGCGGATGATGTCGGCATCCTCGACCGAGGAGGCCAGATTGGGGTCCAGCGACTTGGCGCTGTCCAGCATATAGTAGCTATAGGCCTGATCGGCGGCAAGTTCCTCGCCGGTGGCGCCATATTTTTCGGCAAAGACCGGCGTGGCCAGCGACAGGCCCAGAATCGTTGTAAGCAGCAGATGTTTCATCATAGCGCTCCCCTGATTTATGTGGCGATGGCAGCCCGCCATCTTGGTGAAGCCAGCCTAGTGACGCCCTGAGCCAAAACAAGGCGATTTCGCGGGTGCGACGTGGTGACGTTGCGGCGATTTGCAGGGTTTATCATGCAATGTGCAGTGTGGGTGCTGCAACCTTATGGGCGGGCGGGAACAAATCGCGCACAAATCACGGCTGCGCGGCAAGATCAGCGATCGGGGTCCAGATCACATCGTCGATGCGCGGCGCGCCGGTGGCCAGCATCACCAGACGGTCAAAACCCAAGGCGATGCCGCAGGCCGCAGGCATCTGGGCAAGGGCGGCCAGAAAATCCTCATCCAAAGGGTAGCGATGGCCATAGACGCGCTGTTTTTCCGCCATCTCGGCCTCAAATCGGCGGCGCTGTTCGGCGGGGTTGGTTTCCTCGCCAAAGCCGTTGGCCAGTTCCACCCCGCAGGCGTAAAGCTCAAACCGTTCGGCGACGCTTGGGTCATCGGGGGTGCGGCGGGCGAGGGCGGATTCGCACGACGGGTAGCGGTCAAGCACGGTCATGCGGCCAAGGCCTAGGTGCGGCTCGATCCTTTGCACCAGAACCTTGCTGAACATGTCTGACCAGGTGTCGTCGGGCGAAGGGCCAAGGCCCGCGCGGGTCATCTGTTGGCCAAGCGCGCCTGCGTCAGGGCTGCCATCGGTGGCGATTGTAGCCAAGAGGTCGATCTTTGCATAGTGCTGAAAGGCCTCGGCGACCGACAGGCGTTCGGGGGGGGGCGAAGGGGTCGCAGGTGCGGTCGCGGAAGGTAAGCAGGGTCGAGCCTGCGGCGGTGCAGGCGCAGCGCAGGAGGGCGGTGCTATCGTCCATCAGGTGGGTGTAATCGGTGCCGGTGCGATACCATTCCAGCATGGTGAATTCAGGGCTGTGCAGCGGCCCACGTTCGCGGTTGCGCCAGACATGGGCAAAGCTGGCGATCCGGGTCTCACCCGCCGCCAGCAGCTTTTTCATGGCAAACTCGGGCGAGGTGTGCAGATACATCGGGCGTTGGGTGCCGTCATTGGCGGTGGCCAAGGTGGCGAAGGCGTGCAGATGCGCCTCATTGCCGGGGCTGATTTGCAGGGCGGCGGTGTCAACCTCGGTAAAACCCTGCTCGGCCAGCCAGTGGCGCAGGGCGGATAGGATGCGGTTGCGGGCCAGAAGCAGGGGGCGGCGGTCGGCGTGGTGTGCGGGGCTCCACCAGTTGTGCATGTGCTTCTCGCTGGAGATTTCAAACGATATCGGATAGAGGCATCGCATAGCTTGGCCGCCCCGCCAGAACAAGGAACCGCTTCGTGAAAGTCATCGCTTCATCGCTTCGCAAGGGCAACGTGGTCGAGTTGGACGGCAAGCTCTATGCCGTCTTGAAGGCGGAAAACTTTCACCCTGGCAAGGGCACGCCGACGACCAGCGTCGATATGCGGCGGATTTCCGATGGGGTGAAGGTGGCGCAACGCTGGCGCACCACCGAGATGGTGGAAAAGGCCATGGTGGACGAGCGGGAGTATGACTTTCTCTATAGCGACGCAGAGGGGTTCCACTTCATGGAGCCTGCAAGCTATGACCAGATCGCCGTGCATCCTGATGTGGTGGGCGAGGATGACGTGTTCCTGAGCGATGGCATCAGGGTTTATCTGCGCACCTATGAAGGTGCTGCGATTGCGATGGAACTGCCGCAGCGCGTGACGCTGGAAGTGGCCGAGACCGAGCCGGCGGTCAAGGGCCAGACCGCCTCATCCTCCTACAAGCCGGCGATCTGCACCAATGGGCTGCGGGTCATGGTGCCGCCACATATCGGGGCGGGCACAAGGATCGTGATCAACACCGAAGACCGGGCCTATCAGGGGCGCGCGCAGGACTGACGGCGGCGGTTTGTCACCACCGCTGCCAAGGCGAGTATTTGTGAAAGGGTAAGGGGGATCAGGCGGTGAGCTTTGCCTTGCCCGCCAATGTCAGGACGGCCGCAGAATTGGGGCCGAGCGTCAGAGTATGGCCTGCCGCGCAGGAAGCGCCTTTCACCGTCACCACCTGGGCGGTGGGTGACGGGTTGAACCGACACCAGAGCGCCGCGCCCTCAGCCGTCCAGCCTGATCCGGGCGTTTGACGGGTCGTAAGGGCTGTCTTCGGTGACCACGGCATCCCACAACGCGCGGTTCATGCGGACCTTGAGGATGGTGCCAACTTCCGCCAGATCAGGCCGCACATAGCCCATGCCGATCTGTTTGCCGAAGGCGACCGAATAGCCGCCCGAGGTCAGGCGACCGATTTTCGCGCCGTCATGCAGCAGCGCCTCTTTGCCCCAGGGGTCGGTGTCGGCGGGGCCGTCGATCAGCAGGGTGCAGCATCTGAAGCGGATGCCAAGAGCCAGCATCGCGGCTTTGCCCTGAAAATCCTTCTTCAGATCGACAAAGCGGTCCAAGCCGGCCTCCAAAGGTGAGGCGTCGCGGCCCAGTTCATTGCCAAAGGCGCGGTAGGATTTTTCCTGCCGCAGCCAGTTCTGGGCGCGGGCCCCGACCAGTTTCATCCCGTGGTTCGCGCCGGCTTTCAGCAGGTGGTCCCACAGGTAGCGCTGCATCTCGATCGGGTGGTGCAACTCCCAGCCAAGCTCGCCGGTATAGGCGACCCGGATGGCGTTGACCGGGCACATGCCCAACTCGATCCGGCGGGCGGAAAGCCAGGGGAAGCGTTTGTTGGATAGGACGGTTGCGGGGTCGGCGTCGCGGATCAGTTCGGCCAGGATCTTGCGGCTGTTCGGGCCGGCAAGGGCAAAGACGCCCCATTGGGTGGTGACATCATGGATGTCGATATGGCCAAGGGTGGGGGCCATATCCTCGGCGGCTTTCCTGAGGTAGTCGGCGTCATAGGCGGTCCAGGCGCCCGCGCTTACGAGGTAGTAATCATTCTCGCCGTGGCGGACGATGGTGTATTCGGTGCGGGTGGTGCCTTGCGGGGTCATTGCATAGGTCAGGTTGATTCGGCCGATCCGTGGCAAGGTGTTGGTGGTGAACCAGTCTAGAAAGGCGGTGGCACCGGGGCCACGGACTAGGTGTTTGGTGAAGGCGGTGGCGTCGATCAGGCCGGCGGTTTCACGGATCGCGCTTGCCTCAGCCACCGCATATTGCCACCAGCCACCACGCCGGAAGCTGCGCGATTGGTGGTCGAAGTCGTCGGGCGCATTCAGCGGGCCGTAATAGATTGGGCGTTCCCAGCCGTTGACCTGACCGAACTGCGCGCCAAGGGCCTTCTGGCTTTCATAGACCGGGGCGGTGCGCAAGGGGCGGGCGGCTTCGCGTTCCTCATCCGGGTGGTGCAGGATGAAGACGTGGTTATAGCATTCCTCATTCTTGCGGGCGGCGTATTCGGTGGTGATCCAAGAGCCATAGCGTTTGGGGTCAAGGGAGGCCATGTCAATCTCAGCCTCTCCTTCAGTCATCATCTGGGCGAGGTAATGACCGGTGCCTCCAGCTGCGGTGATGCCGAAGGAAAAGCCCTCAGCCAGCCACAGGTTGCGCAGACCGGGGGCGGGGCCGACAAGGGGGTTGCCGTCGGGGGTATAGCAGATCGGGCCGTTGAAATCGTCCTTGAGACCCACGGTTTCGGAGGAGGGCAGGCGGTGGATCATCGCCATATATTCCTGCTCGATCCGTTCCAGATCGAGCGGGAACAGATCGGCGCGGAAGCTGTGCGGCACGTCGTAAAGGAAGCGGGCCGGGGCGTTCCTTTCATAGGGACCGAGGATCCAGCCGCCGCGCTCCTCACGGACATACCATTTGGCGTCGGCGTCGCGCAGGACGGGATGTTCGGGGTTGGTCTTGCGGTATTCCACCAGCATCGGGTCAGGCTCGGTGACGATATATTGGTGTTCGACCGGGATCGCCGGAATCCTGAGGCCCAGCAGTCTGGCGGTGCGCTGGGCGTGGTTGCCGGTCGCCGTCACCACATGTTCGGCGCGTATATCGAACTTGTCGCCCAAAGCCACCAGATTGCCGCCGACCTCGACCATGCGGGTGCAGGAGACCAGCCATTCGTGGCCGGTCCAGCGGTAGCCATCGACCTGAGTTTTACGCTCGAACGTCGCGCCGAACTGCCGCGCGCCCTTGGCCATGGCTTGCGTCACATCGGCCGGATTGATGTAGCCGTCTTGCGGATGGTAAATTGCGCCGACCAGATCATCGGTGCGCAAGAGGGGCCAGCGGTCTTTCATTTGCGCGGGCGTTAGAAACTCATGGTGAACCCCGCAGGTTTCGGCGACCGAGGAATAGAGCATGTATTCATCCATGCGTTCCGCTCGCTGCGCCATCCGCAGGTTGCCGACGACATAGAAGCCGGGGTTCAGGCCGGTCTCAGCCTCTAGTCCCTTATAGAAATCAACCGAGTATTTGTGGATATGGGTGGTGGCGTAGCCCATGTTGAACAAGGGCAAGAGGCCCGCGGCGTGCCAGGTGGACCCGCTCGTCAGCTCATCGCGTTCGACCAGCATGGTCTCCCAGCCCGCCTTGGCCAGATGATAGGCCACGGCGGTGCCGACCGCGCCGCCGCCGACGACCAGAGCTTTGACATGGGTTTTCATCCGGGCCTACTCCGCAGGGGATTTCGGCCCATGTGTGCCCCAAGTTGCGGCCCGGTGGCAAGGCGGGCCGACGCTTGCGGGCGGAAAACGACATGGGGCCTGAAACCGGCAGCGGGCACGGGATCGGGCGTTCATCAATCCCTTGCGGGCTTTCTTCACGCGGGTGCCCGACGCGTGAAGAAAGCCCGTCTTGGGGCTTGATGAACGCCGGTCCATGGGTCATTCACCGGACAGGAGGACTTCATGCGCAAGGTTCTGATCACCGGCACGGCGGGTTTCATCGGTTTTCATCTGGCGCGGTTGTTGCTGGACGAGGGTTTTCGCGTGCAGGGCTATGACGGGATGACGGATTACTACGACGTCTCGCTCAAAGAGCGGCGGCATCAGATATTGTTGCAGAACCCGGGTTTTACCACGCTGGAGGCGCGGTTGGAGGACCGGGACGCGCTGGAGCGCATAGCCGATGCGTTTCAGCCTGAGGTGATCGTGCATCTGGCCGCCCAAGCCGGGGTGCGCTATTCGCTGGAGGCACCGCGCGACTATATCGACAGCAATGTCATTGGCACCTTCAACGTGTTGGAAGTGGCGCGGCGGTTGCAGGTCGGGCATCTTCTGCTGGCCTCGACCTCATCGGTTTACGGTGCCAATGAGGCGCTGCCCTTTGCCGAGACCGACAAGGCCGACAGCCAGTTGTCAATCTATGCCGCGACCAAGAAGGCCACGGAAAGCATGGGCCATGCCTATGCCCATCTGTGGCGGATTCCGACCACGATGTTTCGGTTTTTCACGGTCTACGGGCCGTGGGGGCGGCCCGACATGGCGCTGTTCAAATTTGTCGAGGCAATCCTGCACGACCGGCCGATCGACATCTACAACCACGGCGAGATGGCGCGCGATTTCACCTATGTCAGCGATCTGGTGCGCGGCATCCGGTTGCTGATCGACGCCGCTCCTGTGCTGGGCCAGCCGGTCGAGGGTGACAGCCTGTCCAATGCAGCACCCTGGCGGGTGGTCAATATCGGCAATTCCGCCAAGGTGGAACTGCTGGATTTTGTGGGTGCCATCGAGGAATGTCTTGGGCGCCGCGCCAAGCGCAATTACATGGATATGCAGATGGGCGATGTTCCTGCGACCTGGGCCAATGCCGACCTCTTGCGCCGCCTGACCGGCTATGCGCCCAAGACAGCGCTCAAGGACGGGATCGCGGAATTCGTGTCGTGGTATCGCAATTATTACGGGGTCTGATCGGTGATGAAAGCCGCGATCCGGGAGCGCATTTCGGGCGGCCATGATACGGCTTTCAGGCCTTGCACGAAGGCCTGAGTCATCCGAACGGTCAGGCGATTGTGCCCGCCCCAGGCGGTGATCAGGACGGTGATCGACGAGCGGCCCAGCCGTTCGACCTGCAAGCGGAAATCCAAGGTTTCACCCAGACGCGCCGGGGCGTGAAAGTCGGTTTCGATCTGCACGGTCGGCACGCCCTGTTTGGCGGCCATCATCTGGGCATAGCTGCGGCCTGCGATGTCGCGGTAGAAATGTTCGCAGACCGAGGAGACCATTTCATAATAGCGCGGGAAGAACACGATCCCGGCGGGGTCGCAGTGGTTGAACTCAATCTGGACCTCACGGTGATAGATCATGGCGGCGCTTTGCCTGATTTGGCCATCGGCGGCAAGACTGGTCTTGTGGGCCGCCCGGTGCTAGCCAATGGAAAACGGAGGCGCGCGATGTCGGATTGCTATTTTCTTTATCACTCGATCGGGCAATATCCCGGCAAAGCCCGCGATCTGGCGGCGGCGCTGGCCGGGTTTGCCGAGGTCTGGGGTGCTGCGGATGATCGGCAATGGGCCTATGTGCTGGGGCGGCGGCAGAGGTTCATCGAGCTGTGGCGCGGGATCCTGTCGGCGGCACCGGGCAGTGTCACAACCTTTGAAAACGTCACCTCGGGCTTGCACGGGGTGCTGACGGCGCTGCCGGACGGGCATTTGCGCGGGCGCACCGTGCTGGTCGGGGCGGATTGTTTTCCATCCAACCATTTCCTTCTGGCAGGCATGGCCGGGGCTTTGGGCTTCACCCTGCGCACGGTGCCGCTGCGCCAGGGTGCGGCCCATGTCGAGGATGAGGACTTTCTGGACGCCTGGACGCCGGACGTCGGGCTGGCGCTGCTGACCTGGGTATCCTCGACCACCTCGCACCGGATTGCGCTGCGCCCCTTGGTGGCGCGGGCGCGGGCGATGGGGTCGCTGGTCGGGGTGGACATCACCCAGGGGGCGGGGTTGCTGCCGTTTGATGTCGGCAGCCCCGAGGTGGATTTTGCGCTGTCAACCAGTCTGAAATGGATGTGCGGCACGCCGGGGGCGGGGGTTCTCTATGTCTCACCCCGGTTGATCCCGCATTGTGCGCCGCAGTTGCGCGGCTGGTTCTCTCAGGACAATCCGTTCAACTGGGATATTGGCCGGTTTGAGTATGCCAGCGATATCCGGCGGTTCGACAATGGCACGCCGTCGGTGCTGGCGGCACTGGCCAGCTTGCCCGCGCTGGAGTGGCATGGCCGGCAGGATATGGCGGCGCTGTTGGCGCATAACCGGGCCCTGTCGGCGCGGATCATGGCGGCGGTGGATGAGTTTGGCCTGACACTGGTATCGCCCCGCGCGGCGGACCAGCGCGGCGGATCGGTGATGGTGCGGTTACCCGACCTATTGCCTGCGGCGGGAGTGGTGGGGGCGCTGCGGGGACAGGGGATTGTGACGGATGCGCGGGGGCAGACCTTGCGGCTGTCGCCGGGGGTGGTGACGACAATGGCGGGGGTCGAGCACTTGGTTGCGGCTTTGGCGCGGTTGGTGAGGTAGCTCTGCTGCAGCGCGGTCGGTGGGGGTTTCACACCCCCACACCCCCGTGGAGTATTTATGAAAGGGTAAGGGGGGGGAAGTTTTAGTTGAATTGTAGGGATTGCGGGCTATTTGGCGCTTGGGCCGTGGCGTTCGACGAAGGCGATCAGCTTCGGCAGCAGGTGGCGCTGGTCATAGCGTTTCAGGGCGGTTTGCCGGGCGGCCTGACGGAGCAGGCTGAAGTTCTCGGGATGGGCAAGGGCCTGGGTCAGTTTGGCGCTCCAACCCTGAACATCGAGGAAATCGACGAGGCTGCCGTTGACGCCGTCCTTGATGACCTCTTGAACCGGGGCGGTGCGGCTGCCGATCACATGGGCGCCGGCCGACATCGCCTCGATCATCGACCATGACAGCACGAAGGGATAGGTCAGATAGGCGTGGGCGCGGCTGATCTGCATCAGGGCGGTGAACTGGTCGTAGGGGATCTTGCCGAGGAAGTGGACGCGGGACATATCCAACCTGTCCTTGACCTCGTTCAGAATGACGTCTTTCCAGCCCTTGTGATCCTTGGGGGCCGCGCCATAGCTGACCTCATCGCCGCCGACGATCACCACCTGGGCATTGGGCCTTGCTGCCATCACGGCGGGCAATGCGCGCATGAAAATGTGATAGCCGCGGTAGGGCTCCAAGTTGCGGTTGACGAAGGTAAGGACTTCGTCGCCGGGGCGGAGGGTGCGGCCATCGGGCAGGGTCAGGCTGGCACCAGGGTTGGGGCGCATGACCTCGGTGTTGATGCCGTCATGGATGATGTCGAGCATCTTTCGCAAGGGCGCAGGATAGGTCGAGGCCTGCCATTGCGTCGGGGAAAGGCCGGCATCGGCATGCAGCAGCGCCTGGCCCAAGTGGCTGGCGCGGCCCTGGGCGATCATCACCTGATCGAAGCTGGGCTTGGAAAACTCAGGATCAAAGCCGACATCGGCGCCGCGGCCGCGGTAGTAGAATTCGGCATAGATCAGCAGTTTCGCCTCGGGCCAGACCTCTTTCAGGAACAGCGTCTCGCCCCAGCCGGAATGGCCGAAAATCACCTCGGGGATGTAGTTCTTCTGCTGGCGCAGTTGCAGGGCGGCGCGGGCGACGGTGACACCGCGATCGGACATCTGGATGTAGTTGCGCCCCAGACGGGCGGCGGCGGGGTCGATTTTTTGCGCCTTGTGCTTATACTTCAGCACCGGAATGGCGCTGTCGCGCGGGTTGGTGAAATCGGTCAGGGCAAGGCAGTCGTGGCCGCGCCTCTGGAGTTCGGGGGCCAGATGCAGGAACTGGCCGGGGAAGTTTTGGTGAACGAACAGGATTTTCACGCCGGTTTCCCGAAGGCGGCCGCCATCAGGGTCCTGGTATATTCATGGGCGGGGTTGGCAAAGATCGTCTCGGCGGGTCCGGCCTCGACCACGTCGCCCTGTTGCATGACCATCACCTGATGCGACAGCGCCCGCACGACGCGCAAATCGTGGCTGATGAAAATATAGGCCAGCCCGTATTTGACCTGCAGCTCGCGCAAAAGCTCGACGATCTGGACCTGCACGGTCATGTCGAGCGCCGAAGTCGGCTCGTCCAGCACCACCAGTTTGGGGCGCAGGATCATGGCGCGGGCAATGGCGATGCGTTGCTTTTGGCCGCCGGAAAATTCGTGCGGGTAGCGGCCCATGGTGGCGGGGTCGAGGCCGACCTCCGCCATGATCGCGGAGACCATGGTCTGGCGGTCGCGGCCCGGCTCCAAGCCATGGACGCCCAGACCCTCGGCGATGATCTCCTCGGCGGTCATGCGGGGCGACAGGCTGCCGTACGGGTCCTGGAACACCACCTGCATGTCACGGCGCAGCGCGCGCAGGGCGCGGCCGTGGACCTGGGACAGGTCGCGGCCCAGAAACTGCACCTTGCCACTGGAGGCGGTCAGCCGCAGGATGGCCAGCGCCAGCGTGGTCTTGCCCGAGCCGCTTTCGCCGACCACGCCAAGGGTTTCGCCGGCGCGCACACTCAGGCTGGCGTGGTTCACCGCTTTCACATGGCCGATTGTTTCGCGCAGAAAGCCACGGGTGATCGGGAACCAGACCCGCAGGGCCTCGGTTTGCAGCACGACGGGGGCACCAGCGGGCACCGGGGCGGGGCGGCCTTTGGCCTCAGCTGCCAAGAGCTTGATGGTATAGGGATGCCGGGGGTTGGCGAAGATCTCGGCGGTGACACCCTGTTCGACAATCTCGCCGCCCTGCATGACGCAGACCCGGTCGGCGATGCGGCGGACGATGGTCAGATCATGGGTGATGAACAACAGGCTGAGGCCTTCGGAGGCTTTCAACTCGGCCAAGAGGTCAAGGATCTGCGCCTGAATGGTCACGTCAAGGGCGGTGGTCGGCTCATCCGCGATCAAGAGTTCGGGGCCGTTCGCCAGCGCCATGGCGATCATCACGCGCTGGCGCTGGCCGCCCGACAACTGGTGCGGATAGGCGGATAGGCGGCTTTGCGCGTCGCGGATGCCGACCTTGTGCAAAAGCTCCAGCACGCGGGCATGGGCCTTTTGGCCGCTGAGACCCTGATGCAGCGCCAGGCTTTCGGTGATCTGACGCTCGATGCTGTGCAGGGGGTTCAGCGAGGTCATCGGTTCCTGAAAGATGAAGCTGATGTCGTTGCCGCGCACCTTTCGCAGTTCCGCCTCAGAGGCGCCCAGCATTTCGCGGCCGCGGTACAGCACCGATCCGGTGACGGCGGCGCTGTCGGGCAGCAACCTCACCATGGACAAGGCGGTCACCGACTTGCCCGAGCCGCTTTCGCCGACCAGCGCCAATGTTTCGCCCTTGGCCAGGGTGAAACTGACGTCGCGGACGGCGTGGATCTGCGCGCCTTCCTGAAGGAAGCGGACGTTCAGGCCGGAGACCGCAAGCACATTCGCGGGCCGGGTCATCGGAAGGTCTTTCTGGGGTCAAAGGCGGCGCGGATGCCTTCGAAGATGAAGACCAGCAGACTGAGCATGATGGCCGTGGTGAAAAAGGCCGAAAACGCCAGCCAGGGCGCTTGCAGGTTTTGCTTGGCCTGCCGGGTCAACTCACCCAAGGAGGGCGACGAGGTGGGCAGGCCGAAGCCGAGGAAGTCCAGCGCGGTCAGGCTGGCGATGGTGCCGGTGATGATGAAGGGCATCATCGCCATGGTGGCAACCATGGCATTGGGCAGGACGTGGCGGAAGATGATGACAAGGTCGCTGACGCCCAGCGCCTTGGCGGCGCGGACATATTCGAAATTGCGCGCCCGCAGGAACTCGGCCCGCACCAGCCCGACCAGTCCCATCCAGCCGAACAGCACCATGAGCAGGATCAACAGCCAGAAGTTCATCGTCCAGACCGCGGCGATGATGATGATGACGTAAAGCATCGGGGTCGAGCCCCAGATCTCAATCACCCTTTGCATGATCAGGTCGGTGAGGCCGCCGAAATAGCCCTGAACAGCCCCGGCGATGATGCCGAGGACCGAGGTGGCAAAGGACACGATCAGCCCGAAGCTGACCGAGATGCGAAAGCCGTAAATCACCCGCGCCAGCACATCGCGGGCGGTGTCGTCGGTGCCAAGCCAGTGGTCGGCGTCAGGCGCCGAGGGGGCAGCGCCGCCGATGTCGTTGATCGTGTTGTAGCTGTAGGGAATGAGCGGCCACAGGATCCAGCCTTTGGCATAGAACTCGGCCCCCGCCAACCGGCCCTGAGCTTCGGCTTGCATTGTGGCTTGCGGCGCATCGAAGCAACCCGCCATGCCGCCGGTCTTGATCAGGCATTGCACGGTGGGGTCGCGGTAGCTGGCCTCGGTCTGAAAGTCGCCGCCGAATTCGCGTTCGGAGTGAAAGCGCAGGAAGGGGACGGATATTTCGCCGCGATAGCTGACCATCAAGGGGCGGTCGTTGGCCAGAAGCTCGGCCCCCAGTGACAGGATGTAAAGCACCGAAAACACGATCAGCGACCAATAGGCCCGCTTGTTCGCCTTGAAATTTCGCCAGCGGCGCTGATTCAGTTTGGAAAGTGCCATTCAGGTCTGTCCCCCGCAGGGGGCATTCATCAAGCCCTGAAAAAGGGCTTTCTTCATGCGGCGCGAGGAAAGCCCTTCCTCAGGGCTTGATGAGCGCCGGTTGAGGCCAGGCCGCGCCATGCTATTCCCGCCGCTCAAAATCAATGCGCGGATCGGTCCAGACATACATCAGGTCCGACAGGATGCCGATCACCAGCCCGATGATGCCAAAGGCAAACAGGGTTCCGAAGATCACCGGGTAATCACGCTCGACCGCCGAGCGAAAGCCAAGCTGACCCAGACCGTCCAGCGAAAAGATCGTCTCGATGATCAGCGAGCCGCCGAAAAAGACGCTGATGAACAGGCCGGGAAAGCCCGCGATCACGATCAGCATGGCGTTGCGGAAAACGTGGCCATACAGCACCCTTGCCTCCGAAAGCCCCTTGGCGCGGGCGGTCATCACATAATGCTTCCGGATCTCATCAAGAAAGCTGTTCTTGGTCAGCAGGGTCAGCGTGGCAAAGCTGGATATGGTCGAGGCGATGACCGGCAGGGTGATGTGCCAGATATAATCGCCGGCGCGGGCGAACCATGACATCTGATCCCAGCCGTCCGAGGTCAGGCCGCGCAGCGGAAAAATCCGCCAGTAGGATCCGCCGGCGAACAGCACCAAGAGCAGAATGGCGAACAGAAAGCCCGGAATGGCATAGGCCGCGATGATGGCGCCCGAAGTCCAGACGTCAAACCGCGAGCCGTCCTGCACCGCCTTGCGGATGCCCAGCGGGATTGAGATCATATAGGCGATCAGCGTGCTCCACAGGCCCAGGGTTATCGACACCGGCATTTTCTCCAGGATCAACCCGACGACCGAGGTTGAGCGGAAGTAGCTGTCGCCAAAGTCAAAGCGGATATAGTTCCGCATCATGATGAAGAAGCGCTCGCGCGCCCGGATGTATTCCTTGCGGCAGGCCGGGTCGGCGACGGTGGGCCTGCCGGTAAAGCCCGCGTCGCAATTGATGCGGGCAAAGCCGAACTCGACCTCAAGCTGGGCCAGAAACTCAGGCGGCAGGCCACGGGCACCGATATAGCCATTGGTCTGGTCGTCCTCGATCCCGGCGTCATTGGCGCTGCCGGTGACGCTTTCGATGCTGTTGCCCTCACCCTCCAGCCGGGCGGCGACCTGATCTATCGGCCCGCCCGGAACGAACTGGGTCAGCGCGAAGTTGATGATCATGATCCCCAGCACGGTCGGAATGACCAAGAGGAGCCGTCGCAGGATGTAAGCGCCCATCGGGCCGTGGCCTTTCTACGGCACCTCGCCCGTCTTACTGAAGAACCCCAGCGGCCTTGAGCGCCGCCGCTTTGCCTTCGTCATACCACCACAGCGACATCTCGCCCAAGGCATAGGTCGCCGGGGTCTCGGGGCGGCCGAAGATGTCGAAATAGGCCACGGTATAGCTGGATTTATACCATTCCGGCACCCAGAAGCGGATGGATCGCAAGACGCGGTCCAGCGCGCGAGTCGCCACGTCAAGCTCGTCGCGGGTCTTGGCCTCCATCACCACATCGAGCAGGCGGTCAACGGCGGGATCGGCGACGCCAGCCCGGTTGCGGGTGGAATTACTCGCCGTCTCAGACGAATAGCCCTGCTTCATCTCGGCACCGGGCTCATAGGAGTTGATCGCATTGCCGGTGATCATGTCGAAATCAAACGACGGCGGATCGACCCGGTTGGAAAACTGGGCGTCATCGACCATGATCAGTTTGGCATCGACTCCCAGCGCCTTGAGGTTTTCGACATAGGGGTTGATCACCCGCTCAAAGGCCGGATTGCTTTCAAGAAACTCAACCGACAGGGTCTCGCCCTTGGCGTTGCGGCGGATGCCGTCGCTACCTACGGCCCAGCCCGCCGCATCCAGAAGGTCTGATGCCTTGCGTAGGTTGGCGCGGGTCAACTGGCTGTCAGCGTCCGATAGCGCGGCCATGACCGGCTCATCGGTCAGGATGGTGGCGGGCAGCAGGCCTTCATCGACCAGGGGCTGCAACAGGGCGGCTTCTGCCGGGCTGGCGGGGCCTGTGGCGGCCATCTGGGTGTTGTCCCAGATCGAGTTGATGCGGTCGTAAAGCCCGTAGAACAGCGTCTGGTTCGACCATTCAAAGTTGAACATCAGCGCAATCGCCTCACGCACCTTTGGGTCGGCAAACTTTTCGCGCCGCATGTTGAACAGGAAGGCCTGACCCGAGGCGATGTTGCCATTGGGGATCAACTCTTTCTTGACGGCACCGCTTAGAACGGCGGGAAAATCATAGCCGGTCGCCCAGTTCTTCGACGAGTTTTCGTTGCGGAAGGTGTAGATCCCGGCCTTGAAGCCTTCCAGCGCCGAAACCGGGTCACCGAAATACTCAAACCGGATGCGGTCGAAGTTGCCGGTGCCTATGGCCAGCGGATGGGCATTGGCCCAGTAGTCGGGGTTGCGCTTGAAGACGATCTGTTCGCCGATCTTCATGCTGTCCAGCAGGTATTGCCCGGTGCCAAGGAAGAACTCCAGCGTGCTGTCCTCCAGATCGCGCTGGTTCGCCTCATAATCGGTCTTGGAGAACACCGTGATGCCGCCGACGGTGGCCGGCAGGTCGCGGTAGGGAATGCCGGGCGCGAAGCTGAATTTGATCTTGAGCGGGTCCAGCACCTCGACCGATTCGATCTGTTCGTTGAACACCGAGCGGAACTCGGGGATGCCCTTTTCGCGGAACAGGTTGTAGCTGAACAGCACGTCCTCGGCTGTCATAGGCGAGCCATCCGAGAATCTGACGTCATCGCGCAGGTTGAAGATCACCCAGGAGCGGTCTTCGGGATATTCCATCGTCGTGCACATCAGGCAGTAGCTGGCGCCGATTTCATCCGCGGTGCCCGACAGGATGCTTTCATAGGGCATGCCGCCGCTGCCGGCCGGATTGCCCTTGATCGAATAGACGTTCACGCTGTCAAAGGTGCCATAGGCCCATTGGGCCATTTCGCCGCCCTTGGGGGCATCAGGGTTCACATAGCCGAGATGCTTGAAGTCGGCGGGGTAGTTCAGATTGCCGAAGGTCGAGATGCCGTGGCTGATGATGATCTGCTGATCCTGAGCCCGCAGCCCCTGCGCGCCCAAAGCCAGCGCCAACAGAGCAGCCCCCGCCCAAAGCCAGTTCCCGCGTTCCAACGCCTGCATAGATGCCACCATGACATTCCTCCCTTTGCCTGGGGCCAAGCTAAATCGGAATGCCGCTCTCGCACAAGTTGCGATTGCGTGACGGGGCGTGAATGCCATGAAAAAGGCCGCCCCCAAGCCGCCTGCCGAACGGACGGCCCGAAATTCAGGGGGCAGCGCCTACTTCAGCGTCGCCAGATAGGCCACCACATTGGCGCGGTCCTCGGGTTTGGTCAGGCCGGCAAAGGCCATCTTGGTGCCGGGTATGGCAGCCTTGGGGTTCTTGAGGAAGGTATCAAGCGCATCTTGGGTCCAAACCTCATCCTTCAGGGCCAGCATGGCGTCCGAATACTTGAAGCCGTCGATGGCCCCATGATTGCGACCCACGACGCCGTTCAGATGCGGGCCGGTGGCTTTGGTGCCGTCGATCTTGTGGCAGGCCTTGCACTTGCCGAACACCTTTTCGCCAGCAGCGGCATCTGCCGTGGCAAACACCTCGGCAAAGGAGGGTTCGGCCCCAGTCTCGGGCGCACCCTCGGGCGCAGCCTCGGCCCCAGCCTCGGGCGCAGCCTCGGCCCCAGCCTCGGCCCCAGCCTCGGGCGCAGCCTCGGCCCCAGCCTCGGCGGCACCTTCGGCCTCGGCGCCGGCCACGGAATAGGCCAGCACCCGGCCCTCCTCTTGGCCGGCATCGCCAAGGCCGTAGATCGATTCCGCTGCCCAGTTGACGAACAGGAAGATCAAGAGCGCTCCGCATACCCCGCCGACCAGCTTGGTCAATGTCATCGTGTCGAACATGCAGCAACCCCCTTGGGCAATGTTTGCGCGGTATCTACCCGCTTCCACACCGGGGTTTCAAGGTGTAGTAGCGCGACCAATTGCCCCTGAGGGGGCCTTTTTGCACCGGAGTCCGCCGAAATGACAGGTCGCATCGCATTTCAGGGCGAACCGGGTGCCTATATGCATCAGGCTTGCCGCCAGTCGCGCCCGCAAATGGCGGCGGTGCCCTGCGCCACCTTTGAGGAAGTGATCGAGCGCACCCGCAGCGGCGAGGTCGATCTGGGGATGCTGGCGGTCGAAAACTCGACCTATGGCCGCATCGCGGATGTCCACAGCCTGCTGCCGCAAAGCGGGTTGCACATCATCGACGAAGCCTTCGTGCGGGTTCATATCAATCTGCTTGTCGCCCCCGGCACCCGGCTGGATCAGGTCAAGCGGGTGCGCTGCATGTCGATCCTGCATGGCCAGTGCCGCAAGTTCATCCGCGAGCACGGGCTTGCCACGATGAACTGGCACGACAACGCCGCCGCCGCCCGTGAAGTTTCCGTGCTGGGCGATCCGGCCGAGGCCGCCCTCGCCTCGGAACTGGCCGCCGAGATCTATGGTCTGGACGTGCTGGCGCGCAGCATCGAGGATCAGGCCAACAACACGACGCGCTTTCTGGTGATGGCGCGCGACCCCGACCTGACCCGGCGCGGCGGTCAGATGATCACCACATTCATCTTTCGGGTCCGCAACATTCCGGCGGCGCTTTACAAGGCGATGGGCGGCTTTGCCACCAATGGCGTGAACATGACCAAGCTGGAAAGCTATATGGTCGGCGGTTCCTTCACCGCGACCGAGTTCTATGCCGATATCGAGGGCCATCCCGCAGACCCCGCCGTGGCCCGCGCTTTGGAAGAACTGACCTATTTCACCACCGAATCGCGCATCCTTGGCGTCTATCCGGCAGATCGTCAGCGCGGTTAGATCGGTTCAGGCGCTGACAGAATCGCCTGAACCAATCTAACCTGTTGATTTTCGCAAATCGGGCGGGAAAACCGGTTCCCACTTTTCCCTGATTTGCTCTGACTACTTTTGACCGCCCCGGAACCTGTCCTCGATCCCGACGGCCAGTTGGGTCAGGCGCTGGGCAAAGCGGCGCTCGACCCGCGAGCGCGCCAGCCGCAGCGCCTGCACATAGATCCGGGCGGCGATGGTGTTGGGCTTGATCTCCAGCCGCAGCGAGATGCGGGTGCGTTTGGCGGCAAGCTCCACAATGTCGATCTGCAGCACGCCGTCCGCCGGGGCGGATTTGCTGCTCAGGACCAGGGCGCTGATCGGGGAAATCGCCTCCAGCCGGATCGTTGCCTGGCGATCCTTGTTGCGATAGCGGAACTGAGTGTCCCAGGTCATCCCCGGAGCGGTGTCGCGCAAAGTGTCAGTGCGCATCACTTCCGCGCCGCGCCGCATTGCCGCCCGTTCCCAGCCCGCAAAATCGGCCAGCTGCGCGAAAACAAAGGCGGCGGGGGCCTCGATGTCGTATCTCGCTACCAGTTTCATCGAACGCCCTTTGCCAGTGGCATAGACCTGCCGTTTCCCCTGCTGCTGCTGCTGCAAGGGCGATCAAACCATGAACGGTCAGCAAGCGATTGGTTGCTTAGGTTTCGCCCATCGCACGAGGGGAGAAACGGTTCCGGACCGCCATAAAGCAGACCTGGCCCGACCATGCCGATATAGTAGCCGTTGCAACCATGGCCGCCTTCCAGGCCGCTTGCCTGGACAATAGCCTGATAGGCATCCCGGTCGTCCGCCGGAACGCGGCTGTCTGTCATTCTGTCAAAGAGGCCGCCCTGCCCTCTTGTATAGGTGATCACCCGTACATAGCGATCATTGAAACAAACGCCTTCGATGTCGCGCGAAAGTACCCTGCGTCCGTCAGAAGCGAACATGTCATGTCGCTCTCTCTTGCTGAAATCGAATTCTCGCTTCAGGATCATGCCATTGGGCAAAGTCACGCTATCAGTGAAGCGGTTCATATAGCCGATCAGAATGAGTACAGCCAGAATGCCAATGGCCACGAGCACAATGCCAAAGAGCCAACGAAGGATAACACGCATTGCTCGCAGCACATGCCGCATCTGCTTTACCCCCTTAGATAGAAATCGCTTCGGGCTTCATCTTTGAAAACTTCTGCCTCGAACCGCGCTGTCCAATCTCCGGTGATTGCGTAGGCTGTTCCGCCGGCCTCCCATCCGATGCCGAGCGGATTGGTGAAGATGTCGCTGAACCAGAACGTGCTGTCGCCTCGGATGGCGTAGGTTGCGCCACGATCCTCCGCCACACCCGAGAACAGACCGTTAACCGTTCCGTTACCATGCGAGAAGTCTACGCTTCCAAAAGCGTACCAGAAACCGAAATCATATGTAAAGGCGCCAGCGCCCTCCGCGCGTGCTTTGCTCGCTATCTGGTCTGATAATCTGCGAAATGCGCCTTCGGCACCATCATTATAGGCATATTGCTCGGCGATTTCCCGCAAATGCCCTATTTCGAGCAGCGTGACAGCCCGCCCTTTGCCATTGTAGAAATGCCAGAAGAAGTCTCGATCCGTCCAGCGATCGGCAGATGACGCCAGACTGGTCGAGAACTCGTGAAAGGCAAACTCGGTTTCACCGGGAACGTATGGAACCGCTTCGCAACGGCAGTTGTAATCCTCGCCCGGATGCCCCGTTGCCGGGGGATTGTCCCACGCGAAAAGCCGACCGTCATTTTCCCGATGGCTTGACCGCACCTTGCCATCTCGCAAACTGCGCCAGACATAAAGGGCCGTCGGGTGCCCTTCCTTCGTGGCCAGCCGAATTGGTGTGCCTCTTCGTAGATACTCCAAGAAAGCTGTGCGGTATTCCTTCGTGCTCATTTCGGTCATGGTGCAGTCTCCGCGCTACATCCGGGTCAAACCCCATTCCGTGGTGGAACTTTCTTCAGAAACTATTAACCCTCAGTTCGTTACGCGGCTCAGAATGGTCGGATTTTTGCTGCATTTGCCGGTAAGTGCAAGGCTGCATCCGTTAAGATACCGATTGTCGCGGGGTTTCGCCCGACAAGCGGCGTCAGTCCAGTCGGTCGGCCAGCCAATGCGACATCAGAAACTGCGCGATCGAGCCGTTGCGACTGGGCCTGATCAAGGGATGGGTTCCGGCAAAGGCCGCCACCAGATCTTCCCGGCTGATCCACAGGGCATCCTGCAATTCCTCGGGGTTGATGGTGATCGCCTCGGAGACAGCCTCGCCCCGGCAGCCGATCATCAGGCTGGCGGGAAACGGCCAGGGCTGGCTGGCCAGATAGGTGACCGCACCGACCACGATGGCGGTTTCCTCAAAGACCTCGCGGCGCACGGCGGCCTCGATGGTCTCGCCGGGCTCGATGAAACCGGCCAGCAGGGAATACATCCCCTCAGGCCAGGTCGGACCGCGCCCCAGCAAAAGGCGGTTGCCGCGGGTGATCAGCATGATGACGACCGGGTCGGTGCGCGGGAAATGCAACGCGCTGCAGGAGGGGCATTGGCGCTGCCAGCCGGCATGGGTCATGGTGGACGCAGCACCGCAACTGGCGCAGAAGCCGTGGCTGCGGTGCCATTCCAAGAGGGCACGCGCCGTTGCGGCCAGTTCGGCGTCGCGCGGGGTCAGGTCTGCCATCACGGCGCGCAACTCGCAGAACATCTGGGTCGCTGGCAGGTCGGGATGGGCCTGAACCGAGGTGTCGAAAAAGCCCGCTTGTTGGGCCGTCGGATCATCCGGCACCCAAGCCGATAGGTCCTGCACGAATAGCGCGCCGCCCGCGCCCCGCCCCAGAAACAGCGCGGAGTCCAGCCGCCCGGCCAAAGCATGGCTCGCAGGCAAAAAGGCCAGCCCGCCTGCTTGGTTCATCAGCGGCCTGCCGCGCCACATCGGCAACACGGCGGCCGCCGGCCACAGCGCGGCCAGTTGGTCGGGTGCAGCGCGCAATTCCACCGCCCGGTCCAGCCCGGAGCCGCCAAATGTCACGCTTTCAGCCCTTCGCATGGCGCACCCCTTACCCAAAGTCGCCTCTTGATGCCATGCCGGCCCGCAGTTGGCAAACCCGGCAGGGTCGTGGTATTTGAGCACCCAATAGTTGCAAAAATGGCCTACCCGCCGCATTTTGCAGTGCAGAGCCCGACTATTCTTGAACTTTGATAGCAAGCACGGGTCGGTGCCGAGTTGATTTGTCTGGATCTGGAACAGGATTTGCCATGGCGCTTGCCGTATTGCCGCTGTCGCAGCCTGCGGTCCAGCCGATCAGCGCGGCCTTGGCCGGGCCGGACCTGTTTCATTTGCGGCTGCTTGCCACCTCGGACCTGCATGTCCATCTGACGCCGTGGGATTACTTTGCCGACCGCAGTTCGCAGGCCTTCGGGCTGGCCCGCACCGCCGCTTTGATCGCCATTGCCAGGGCCGAAGTAGCACGGGGCCACGGCACCTGCCTGTTGCTGGACAATGGCGATTTTCTGCATGGCAGCGCGCTTGGTGATCTGGAGGCGTTGCGCGACGGCCCGGATGCAGCCCTCCACCCTATGATCGCCGCGATGAACGCGCTGTTCTATGATGCCGCGACCTTGGGCAACCATGAGTTTTCCGGCGGGCTGAACTTTCTGCTGTCGCGGATCTATGCGGCGCGCTTTCCCATCGTCTGCGCCAATATCGCCCGTCGTCTGGGGGCGACGCCGCTGGACGACCAGACCCTGGTGCCCGCCACCGCCCTGCTGGTGCGCGACCTGACCGGCCGGAACGGCACCCGTCGCAGGCTGAAGATCGGCATCATCGGGCTGCTGCCGCCGCAGACCACGCAATGGGAACGCCATTTGCTGGGCGACACCCTGGTCACCCGCGACATGCTGGAAGCCGCCGCTGCCCATGTGCCCCGGTTGCGCGCGGCGGGCGCGGATATCGTGATTGCGCTGTGCCATTCCGGCATCGGCCCGGCAGTCGCCAGCGCCAATATGGAGAATGCCAGCGCTGCTTTGGCTGCCCAGCCGGGGATTGACGCCGTGGTGGCGGGTCATACCCACCAGACCTTCCCCTCGGCCGAGTTTGCCGCCAGTGCCGGGGCCAGTGCCGGGGCCAGTTCTGGGATCGACCCCGAACGCGGCCTGCTGTGGGGCAAGCCTGCGGTGATGCCGGGCTTTCATGGCTCGCATCTGGGGGTGATCGATCTGGCGCTGCGCTGGTCCGAGGCGGGGTGGAGTGTTGCGTCTGGCACCGCCGAACTGCGCCCGATCGCGCGACGAACCCGGTCGGGGCGCGTGGTGGCACTGGTGCGCAGCGCCCGCGACATCATGGCAATTGCCGCCCCGGCCCACCGCGCCACAAGGGCCTGGACGACCCAGCCCATCGGCCACAGCGACGTCATGCTGCACAGCTATTTCGCGCTGGTCATGCCCTGCCCGACGGTGCGGCTGGTGGCGCGGGCGCAGGCCGCTCATGTGGCGCATCTGCTGCGCGACGGCCCCTATGCCGACCTGCCGCTGATCTCGGCTGCGGCGCCGTTTCGCGCCGGCGGCCGGGCTGGTCCCGAGAATTACACCATCATCCCGCCCGGCCCAGTGCTCATGCGCCACGCCGTTGACCTGTACCCGCATCCCAATGTCCTCGCGGCCCTGCTGGTCAGCGGCGCCGAACTGGCCCTGTGGCTGGAACGCAGCTTCAGCCTGTTCAACACGGTCACTCGGGGTGACCGCGATGTAGCCCTGATCAACCCCAATTTCCCGCCGTTCAACTTTGACTTGCTTGAGGGCCTGACCTGGCAGGTCGATCTGACCCATCCGCCGCGCTTTGGCAGCCACGGCGTCACCCTGAACCCCGCCAGCCAGCGCATCCGCGATCTTGCCCATAATGGCCGCCCGGTCGATCCGGCGGCGCGCTTTGTTCTGGCAACCAACAGCTACCGCGCTGCTGGATCGGGCAACTTTGCCGGAGCATCGCCCGACCGCATGATCCCGCTTGCCCCGCGCACCAGTCGCGATGTCGTGCTGGACCATATCGCGGGCAGTGCAGCACTGGCCTGCGCCGGGCCACCGAACTGGCGCTTCGTGCCGATGGGCGACACCAGTGTGATCTTTGACAGCGCGCCACAGGCCGCAGACCACCTCGCCGACCTGTTGCCGATGCAGGCCGTAGCACTCGATCTGACCCCGGCCGGATTCCGTCGCTTTCGTCTGCATCTGTGATCCTGTAGGACCCGGCCAACCACAGGAGCGCCGCGATGTATGACGCCATTCTGTTCGATCTGGACGGAACGCTGATCGACTCCGAAAGCCTTGCCATTGCCTCGGGCCTTGCCGCCTTTGCCGATGTGGGCTTTCCGGTCGAGATGGCTTTCATGCACCGTCTGGTCGGCATCGACGGCCCGTCCTCGGCGCTGATCATCCGTGAGTGCCACCCCGAACTGGACGTGCCCCGGCTTGAGGCCCTGTGGCACGCCGGGTTCCAGGCGGCGATGCACCGCGGGCTGACCCTGAAACCCGGCGTGACCGAGCTTCTGGGCCAGGCGCTGCACCTGCCGCGCGCGCTGGTCACCTCATCGCGCCGCGCCGGGGCCCATGCCAAGCTGGGAAAGGTCGGGCTGGAGCGGGCCTTTGCCCATGTCGTGACGGTCGATGACGTGACCCACGCCAAACCCGCACCCGAAGCCTATCTGCTGGCGGCGCGCCTGCTGGGCGTCTCGCCCGCCCGCTGTCTGGTGTTCGAGGACAGCGAAGCCGGATCAGAGGCCGCCCACCGCGCCGGATGTGTGGTGGTGCAAGTGCCCGACGTGGTGCCCAGTCAAGGCCGCTGGGCGCATCATCTGGCGGCTGATTTGATGAGCGGGGCACGGCTGGCGGGGTTGATCTGAGCGGGCGTCGAAACTTGACAGCAACGGGAACGGGACACCTATGTGCTTGTTGGCGAATACACCGAATTCAGGACAGGTAGTTGGCCTTCAGAAAGCAGGTGTATGTTCATCCATGTCCGTTCCAGCTTGTTGATATTTTGCTCTTCCAGCCAATAGAAAAAAACAGCTATTCCCAGAGGGGTAGCCCCCGTCTTTTCAGGATTGTCCAGATGCTGGCCGAACCGACGACGCAGAACGGTTGCAAGCCCGATGTAGAGCACTTGGTCCTGGACGTTCGCCAAGACATAGCACCCTGCTTGCGTTGGGATCATCTTTTCGCGGCTCCGCCTAAACGCCTCTCTTTTCAGCGGCTTCGGATTTAGTGAAGCAACGATCAAATCTCAAACTCCGAACTCATCGACGCTTTGTGCAGCGCTTTTGTCATTTCCTGTGACACCTTGTTGATCGCACCTACGTTAAGGAAACTGGATTTTCCGCCTTTATGCCACCATTCTGGATGGCCGACTCCGGCATACTCACCTTCGACGTTCTCAAAGCACCTTCGAAGTATTTCGGCCATGACCGGAACCGTGAACCTACCCTTTTCCATCAGTTTGCTAAAGAACGGGATGGAAAACTTGCAGAAGAGTTCGACGCCATTGTACTTGTAAAGCACCGTAGCGTTTCCATCATCCAAGACCTCGGCAATTGCCTTCCAGTAGTTGAGAAATACTTTCTTTTCTTTTTCGAAATCCTTCCAGCCCGACAGGGGATTATTCGATACCATCAAATATTTGACAATGGCCTTTACAAAAGAGCGCTGATTGACAGTGGTTCCGTCACCTTCTTCGTTTGCCATTCTGATCTTCCCTTTCCAAGGAGATTCCGGCGTTTCGTTCAAGTAGTCCGCATATTTTACCGCCTTATCGACTTCGCCTCGCTCGACGATGTTCGTAATCCATTTGGGAAGGCTTGGAAGGTCTTCCACGTCAAGCGCCGCGGTCAACCGGGCGATGATGCGTTGTTCAACAGACTTGTCGACGCTTCGTTGGGTCGTGTTAACGATCAGGAAGTGGCACATTTGGGCAATCCGCGGAAGATTCACCGCAATATTGACGGGAACCTCGAAATCCAGAACGCGAGAATCTTTCTGAGCCGCCAGCTTCAGACCTTCGAGTCGGTGTTGGCCATCGACGACACTAAAGGGCCCGATTTCGTTTGTATCTATAACAATCCGGTTGGTGTGCTCATCGTAGGGCAGCGATTTGTCGGTCGCCAAAAGGACCGAGGTCGGAAGAAATGCATCTTTGCTGTCCTGTCCCTTGACAATATAATCGGCCAACTGCTTGGCACGCGTCAAGTTCAGCAATCGCTGATACCCGGTATCATTCAGATCTTCAGGGTCGAGCGTCTCTACGCTGTAGAATCCCGCGGTCACCAGAACCCGAACCTTGATGGACGTGGCGAACAGTTGGAGGTTACCCTGTTGGACCTTAGCGACGGGGAGGGTGATGGTGACCATGGCAACTCCAAGATTCGGTAACACTTTTGATGTTCTCATTTGGATGTCACCCTGCGCCAACTTGCAACCCGCCAATGCATCATGCTCGCGCCAGAGGGCATAGTTGCGTAACTGTCACATCCCGTAACGTAGGGCAAACGCGTTTGGCTTACACCTTGGCTAACTGGTTGAGAAATGCTGATCCTGCTGAACGGCATCCACAGCTTGACCGCAGCCAATTTCATTCTGTAAAGCGGCTTTCACCCCGGCTTTGCCCCTGTGCAAAGGTTAATGTGGGGTTAATACGAGTCGGTAACCCCATGATTTCTTTATAATATCCCAAGCTCTCACGCGTGAGACCCTCTACAGCGCCAGCACCTGTGCCGGGTCCAAGAGCCACGGCGCGATGATGCCACAAGTATCGGCCAGCGGCAGCAGGCATTGCGGCACATCCAGCCCGATCACCTCGCGCATGAACCGCGCCCTTGCCTGACAGCGCGCCAGAACCTCGGGGAAAGCGCGCGCCAGATCGGCCTGCAAATCGGCATCCGCGATCACATAGCCATCCTCCATCCTGGTCGAACCATAGACCCTGTGGCCCGGAATGACATCCATCTGCATCGCCATCCCCGAGGCCAGCGCCTCGGTTGAGCCCTCATAGATCGGTGAGGACATCCACTCCTCCTGCCCGATCAGATGACCGGGGTTCAAGGTGACGCCGAACAGATCAAACGGCAGCGCCGCCTGCATCTGCGCCCAGACCACCCCGCCCAGGATGCCCGGCTGCATCAGATCACACCAGCGCGACATCGCCGCGAGGTAAGGCCCGACAAAAGTGCCAAGATAGTCCTGCGCCGCGTCGGGCAGGTCCGCCGCGCTCATGGCCGCCCAGCCGGCGCGGCAGATGTTGGACCCCCAGTGGCAGACATTGAACGACAGCATCTGGCCGCGCCGCACCACTTCGCCGGTCGGACCCGACAGGCCCTGCGTGGCGCGCGCTCCGGTGGCAAAGGTGGTGTGGCAGCCCAAGGGCAGACCGCCGATCCGCCCCGCCTCGACGGCGGCAAAGTCGCTGATCCCGTCATGCAGGCCAAAGGCGATGCGGCGCAGGGCGGCGGCCGCCATGTGGTTGGAAAACTCCAGCCGTGCGATCTCGGCGGCGTCAACCCGGGCGCGGATGCCGTGGACCGGATCGGCCATCAGGTCGGTGGCATTCTCCACCCTGGTGGCCAGCGCGCGCAAGGGGTCGGCGATGAAGGCGGGCAGATCGAGGGTGGTGGCGGGGTCGTCGGCCTCATCCGGGCCGAACCATTTCCAGCCGATAGCGCCCACGACGCACCTGGGCACCACATCGGCCAGGATATCGGCCAGCCTTCGGGTGCCGCGCGGTTGCGATTGCAGCGACAGGCTGGCGCAATGTTCAACCGTGACATCCCCGGCCTGAACCAGCGGCGAAATCGCCGTATAAGACAGGCATTCATTGCCCGCCATCAGAAGCGCCGATTTGGCGGTGACCACCAGCACCGCCTCTTCAAAGCGCGGGTCAAAGCCGGTCAGCCAGTGCAGATTGGCGGCATGTTCACGGTCGCCGTAAACCACCACCGCGCCGTAACCCCGACCTTTGGCCACCCGGCGCAGCGCCGCCAGCCGCGCCCGGCATTCGGGCAGCGCCAAGGGCGGCGGCAGATCGGGGATGCCGTTGTGCGGCCAGTCGATGCGAATGATATGCGGCATGTGAACCTCCGGTTGGACCACAGGCTATCCCCGCGCGCGCGCGTTGTCACCAGACCTGTCCGCGACACGAGATCGCAAGCGAAAGTCCGCGATACGAGATCGCAAGCGAAAGATGGTTGTTTCTTCACGCCCCTCGATCTGGGGTGGTGCAAGGTGGCGAACGCGACATCCGCGATTTTGCGGGCGGTCTTTGCAAATGGCGGCGGTCTCGTTTGATCACAGGTCGGTCCGGTCTGCCTCCGACCACGCGAGCGTCCACCGGAAATCTGTATACATTTCGTGGCGGTCGTGGAAATACTGCCAAATCTTTGGTGGAAGGTGGGTATGGCGGGATTTCCGGAACAGCGAGATGGAACGCTGTATTTGTCTGAAGGCGGACAAGAGACCGAGATCATGTATAAACATGGTCACGATCTTCCCGAATTCGCTATGTTTCCGCTACTGGATCGCCCGGCGGCAGTGGCTGACATGCGCGCGATGTGGACGCGCTATCTTGATGTTGCGGCAGCGCACGGGTTCGTCGCCTTGATGGGCGGGCTGGATTACCGGGCGAGCCCTGACTGGGGAAAGAAACTCGGCTATTCAGTCGCAGGGCTTGAAGAGATGCAGCTGCGCGCTATCGACTTCCTGCGCGATGTGGCGCGACCGTTTGATGGACAGATCGCCGGACTGGTCATTGCGGGAATCGTCGGTCCGCGCGGCGACGCCTATGAGTTGAACCGGACGATCACCGAGGACGAGGCCGAAGACTACCACAGCGTCCAGATTGCGACGCTGAAACGGGCCGGGGTGGACTTGGTCAGCGCCATGACATTCAACAATGTGGCCGAAGCGGTCGGCGTCGCGCGCGCGGCGGCGAAGGCTGGCCTGCCGCTTGGACTTCACCTTACGCTGGACAGAAGCGGTCGCCTGAAATCCGGGCCGAGTGTCCGCGACGCCATCGCGAAGATCGACGCCGCCTGCGGATCGGCACGACCGGACTTCTATGGCATCAATTGCTCGCACCCGCTCGAATTCGAGCTGGCGCTGGAGCCTGGCGCTTGGATCGGGCGCGTCCGAAGTATCCGGCCCAACGCCGCCTTGATGGAAAAGCAGGCGCTGTGCCAGATCGGCCATCTTGTCGACGGGGATCCTCACGAACTCGGCGGGCAACTGGGTGACGTCGCACGGCGTTTTCCCCATATCGACATATGGGGCGGGTGCTGCGGCACTTGGGACCGTCATCTTGACGAGGTCGCAGTGGCGGTCGGCACTATCCGGAACAGCGGTTGGCAATCGCGCCAAGCGGCAGCTGTTTGACAGGCTTGCAGCGCTCCAGAGAAGGGTCGTCTTGAAGCCCTTGATATCCGTGTAGTTGTAAAAGAAATCGCGGGTGAAGCCCTCGCAATCCGATATGTCGCGGGCGCTGACGATCGGCATGAAATCGGTTTCGCCGTTGTGCAAAGGCAAACCGCTGTGGCGCCCGCCAATGGTCTTGTGTCGGCTTCGCCTTGGGGTCTTGTGTCGGCTTCGCCTTGGGGTCTTGTGTCGGCTTGCCCTTGGGCCTATATCACCGGGTGAGAGGTTGGCGCGGGCAGGTGCCTCGCCAACCCGGTCAGATCCGGAAGGAAGCAGCCGTAACGAGCCCCACTTGGGTCGTTGTCAGCCTCTCACCCGAAAGCAGTTGCCACGCTTGAACGGATCCCGGTCAAGCGCGGAAATTGCGCCAAGACAAGACGCAACGCAACCCCAGCAGGAGGATTGACCATGGCAGCCATTGCATCCCCCCGGGCGGGGTCGTTCTGAGCATTGCGCTCGCCTTGCCCATGACATTGCCGAACCACTCGCCGTGAGCGGCCATTTGCAACGCTTGGCGAGGATAATCCCTTGATCACGAATACAGAACTTGCCGAACTGGGCTGGACTGCCGATTTTGCGCGCCAGCTAGACCTGACCGAAGTGGCCACCACAGAACCTGCCCGGGTGACCGGTGTCCACCGCAACCGGATTGAGGCTTTGGGCGCGCAAGGTGCCGTGGACCTGATACCGGCCTCTGATCTGAACACCGGCGATGTGGCGGTGGGCGACTGGATCGTGGCGCGCGGCGAGGTGGCGCTGCGGGTGCTGGAGCGACGCTCCGAATTGCAGCGCAAGGCGGCCGGAAGCGGGGTGGCGCGGCAGTTGATCGCGGCCAATGTCGATACCGCGCTGATCGTGTCGTCTTGCAACAGTGATTTCAACGTCGCGCGGCTGGAGCGCTATCTGGTGTTGTGCGCCAGTGCCGGGATCGAGCCGGTTCTCTTGCTGACCAAGGCCGACACCTGCGCCGACCCCGCCGGTTTTGTGGCCCAGGGCCGTGCCCTGCAACGCGGCTTGGCGGTGGTGGCGCTGAACTCTCATGGCGGGCAGGTCCGCCATGAACTGGCGCAATGGTGCCGCAAGGGGCGGACGGTGGTGCTGCTGGGGTCCTCGGGCACCGGCAAGACCACGCTGTCCAACGCCCTGACCGGCGGCCACGCGGCGGTGCAGGACATCCGCGAGGATGATTCCAAGGGCCGCCACACCACCACCGCCCGCTCTTTGGTGGCGATGGCCGAGGGCGGCTGGCTGATCGACACCCCCGGCGTGCGCGAGTTGCAGTTGACCGACGTGTCGGGCGGCATCGACAGCCTGTTCGATGACCTGAGCGAACTGGCGCTGGCCTGCCGCTTTTCCGATTGCAAACACGCGGTTGAACCGGGCTGCGCCGTGCAGGCCGCCATTGCGGCGGGCGATCTGGACGCCGGGCGGCTGGCCCGCTGGCAAAAGCTGAAGCGCGAGGATCGCTCGAACAGCGAAACCATCCAAGCGGCCCATCTACGCGCCCGGACCTTCGGCAAGGCGACCCGCAACGCCGGTAACAAGCGCAATCCCGGGCGAAAATAGCGCGTGCCCCCGCTTGCCGCGATTGCATGAGGGGGCCGGGGAAGCTATAGCGCCGTGAACCGCTCGGAGGCCGCCCGATGTCCCATTCCCCCCAACTTGCAGCCCTTGAACCCGTCATCGAAGCCGCCTGGGAGGCGCGCGACGGCCTTACCCTGACCACCAAGGGCGAGGTGCGCGATGCCGTGGATTCGGTGTTGGAGGCGCTGGACAAGGGCGTGCTGCGGGTGGCGGAAAAGCGCGGCCGCAACTGGCATGTCAACCAATGGGCCAAGAAGGCGGTGCTGCTGTCGTTCCGGCTGAACGACATGGCGGTCATTCCGGGCGGCAACGGCCAAGCGACGTGGTGGGACAAGGTGCCGTCCAAGTTCGAAGGCTGGGGCGAGGCCGAGTGGCGCAGCGCCTGTTTCCGCGCGGTGCCGGGCTCGATCGTCCGCCGCTCAGCCTTTATCGGCAAGAATGTGGTGCTGATGCCGTCCTTCGTGAACGTCGGCGCCTATGTCGGTGAAGGCTCGATGGTCGATGGCTGGGCCACGGTCGGCTCCTGCGCGCAGATCGGCAAACATGTCCACCTGTCCGGCGGCGTCGGCATCGGCGGCGTGCTGGAACCGATGCAGGCCGGCCCGACGATCATCGAGGACAACTGCTTTATCGGCGCGCGCTCCGAGGTGGTCGAGGGCTGCATCATCCGCGAAGGCTCGGTCCTTGGCATGGGTGTGTTCATCGGCCAATCGACCAAGATCGTTGACCGTGAAACCGGCAGCGTGACCTATGGCGAAGTGCCGCCGTGGTCGGTGGTGGTGGCCGGGTCGATGCCCAGCAAGGGCGGGGTCAACCTGTATTGCGCGGTGATCGTGAAAAAGGTGGATGCAAAGACCCGCAGCAAGACCGCGATCAATGAGTTGTTAAGGGATTGAGGGGGATGGACCAACAAATGACCGACGCCCCCCCCCCCCAAGCCCGCCAAACCCAAACGCCCGCAGCGGGTCTTTACCCTTGTCGTCGAGGTTGGCCGCAAGGCGGGCGACGGTCTGCCCGACAAGGCGACTGGTGCTGCACTGATCGTCTATGCCAGCGGCGTCGATGAGGCTGAAGCGGTGCGCGAAACGGTCGCCGTGCTGAAAGAGGCTGACCTGTCGCCGCTGGATGTGTCGGGCTATGGCACGCTGGACGAAAGGCTTGCGTCGGGCGATGAGATTGACGCCGCCGAGCGCAAGCTGATGGACCGGGCTTTGGCCGAGAATGCGGTGATCGTGGCGCAGATGACGCCGTTCTTCGACTGACAGGAGCCAAGAGCGAGGGATCATCAGATGCTATGCCGCGAAATATTTCAACGTCTGGTGGCTTTCGACACGGTCAGCGCCAAGCCGAACATGGCGCTGATGCTTTATGTCCGCGACCTTCTGGCCAGTGCTGGGGTAACTGCCATGCTGATCCCCGATGCCTCGGGCGGCAAGGCCAACCTTTACGCCAGCACCGGGCCGGCGGGCGCTGGCGTGATGCTGTCGGGCCATAGCGATGTCGTCCCGGTCGAGGGTCAGGCCTGGTCCCGCCCGCCCTTTGCCCTGACGCAGGATCACGGACGGCTGTATGGACGCGGTGCGGCGGACATGAAGGGCTTTGTGGCAGCGGCGCTGGCCTGTGTGATCGCCGCCGCGTCGCGGAGCCTGAAAGTGCCGCTGCACCTTGCCCTGTCTTATGACGAGGAAATCGGCTGCATGGGGGTGCGCTCGCTGATCGACATGCTGGCGATGGCCCCGGTCAAGCCCCGGTTCTGCATCGTGGGTGAGCCTACCGGCATGCAGGTCGCCACTGGGCACAAGGGCAAGGTGGCGCTGCGGGCAACCTGCACCGGCCGCGAGGGGCATTCAGCCCTTGCCCCGATGGCGCTGAACGCGCTGCATCTGGCGGCGGATTTCGTCGGTGCGCTCAGGGCCTTGCAGGCCCGCATCGCGGCAACCGGGCTGCGGGACGGCGGTTATGACGTGCCCTATACGACGCTGCATGTCGGCTTGCTGCACGGCGGCGTGCAGGTCAACATGGTGCCCAACCTCGCCGTGGTGGATTTTGAGATACGCTCATTGGCGGATGAGGATACCGAAGGGCTGATCACCGAACTCTGCGCCGCTGCCGTTGCAATCTGCGCCCCCCTGCGCGAAACCTTCCCCGAGGCCGCAATCAGGGTCGAGCGGTTGTGGGACTATCCCGGCCTTGACACGCCGTCAGATGCGGCGGTGGTCAAATTCGTCAAGCGGCTGACCGGGGCCAATGGCGAGGTGAAGGTGGCCTTCGGCACCGAAGGTGGTCTGTTCGATGCGCGGCTGGGCATTGCCACGGTGATCTGCGGGCCAGGCTCGATGACGCAGGGCCACAAGCCCGACGAATATGTCAGCGTTGCGCAGATGGAGCGTTGCGAAGCCATGCTGGCAGAGTTGGTGGCAAGGTGCGAGGCCGGGTTCTGAGCGGTAGAATTTTTCGGCGAAAAATTCTGGTCCCGGATTTCG
>JBCKXH010000011.1:0-37302 GCA_038921555.1 Paracoccaceae bacterium | reverse complement strand
CACAATCGTAGATCAATTTGTTGCGACCACGGAGAATGTCGAGAATGCTGAACGCGCAATTGGTATTCCACTCGCTGCGCTAATCCGGCAAGTCCAAGACTTTTATTCAACAGACGCCTTACCCTTGCCCGAACGAATTTTTCCAGTTCTTCTATACGAGTTTTCGAAGGAAGAGATTGCAAATGCAAGATATGTTGTATCAAACAATGCGCATCAATTGCAGATCTATTAAACTATTTAATCACTGAGTTCGGTGAGAGCTACGGGGACAATCATGCAGTAACCGCTGGTAACATCATTGTGTTCGGAAAGCGGCCGTCCTTTAATGCTGATGACCTTTGGTTTATTGCTCACGAAATTCATCATACCGTGCAATATTCACAAATGGGAATAGATGGATTCTCTGCGGAATATACTATGAACGCATCCGAAATGGAAAACGCCGCATCCGAAAGGGCGGATAACTTATTTAAAACGGTCTTGAAAGCATTGCAACTACACCGAGCTCTCGCGCCGAATCCGTAAGAACATCTGAAAAACCTGCCGCTTTCGGCGTAATCTGGTAGCAAGCGTAGGGTGGGGTTCCACCCCACCGTCTCCGCCTCAACCCCGGACAACATGGTGGGGTAAAACCCCACCCTACGTATCCCGCTTACGAGTGCGCTTGGAACCGTATAGCATCCCGTAGGTGTTCCATCCCTGATGATCACATAGATGGTGCCTCAGGTGATTGCGTTGAAAAATGGCAGGTTACCCGCCATCAGGCCGGCATCGACATTCAGCACAGCGCCGGTGATCCCCGAAGCCAGAGGCGAGGCAAGGAACAGCACGGCATTGGCGACTTCTTCGGTCGTGACGATCCGGCCCAACGGATAGAGCGCTGCCAGTCGGTCCAGAATGCCCGGATCGGCGTTCAGACGATTCTCCCAGATTTTGGTCCGGATCGAGGCCGGAGTGACCGCATTGGCGCGCAGGCCATGCCTGCCCTCTTCCACCGCCAGCGCCCGCATCCAGGCCAGCACGGCGGCCTTGGCCGCAGAATAGGCCGGGTTGCCGTGATGGCTCAGCGCATTGACCGATGAGACGAAGACAAAGCAACCGGCCCCGCGCGCACGCATCGCCGGAAGAAAGGCCTGGGTGAACAGCGCGGCCCCGGTGAAGTTCCGGTCCATCTCGTCGGCCAGCCCCTCGGCACTCACCTGATCCAGCCTGTCGGCGCGGGACCAGCCGGCATTCGAAATCACCGCGGCGGGCACCCCCCCGGTTACGATCTTTTCCACCGCCCGGGCAAGGGCTGCACCATCGCGCAAATCGAAATGATGACGCTCGGCGATATGGGTGCCGGTCAGGTCCGCGCCTTCGACGTCGCAGGCCACGACCTCGGCTCCCGCCTTGGAAAAGCCAGCAGTCAGAGCGCATCCCACGCCGCCGCCCGCCCCGGTGATCACGACGCGCCGGCCGGTAAAGTCGATCATGGTCTTACCTTTCTGCGACCTTGGCCGCGTTGGCACCCGTATGCTCGCCGATCTGACGGCATCCGGCAATCCTGGCCATGCGGCGGTTCCGACCCTGCCCAGCGTTGCGCATCGCCATCGGTGACGAAGATCCGGGCCATTCCTACCCTCCGCCCTGAAGCGGTGCCGGGCGACCATAGACCGGGGTGGCGATGCCCTCCAGCCGCGCCTTGAGTTGCAGCGCCACAAAGCGCGAATAGAACCGCGACAGCGCCAGGTTGCCGCCATGAAACCACAGCGCCTCGACTGCGGTGGGTTTCCACATGTTGCGCAATTCTCCTTGCCACGGGCCCGGATCGCCGCGCACGCCGGAGCCAAGCCCCCAGCACGGCCCCACCGCATCGGCGGCCCGCCGCGAGACGATGCTCGCCACGGTTTCGTTCATCGACTGATAGCCCGTGCAGGCCACGATCACCTCGGCCTTCACCTCTTGCCCGCTGGTCAGCCGCAACCCGTTCGGGGTGACCGCTGCCACGCCAGCGCCCGAGATCACCCGGATCTGGCCACTGCTAATCAGCTCTGACGCGCCAACGTCGATGTAATACCCCGAGGCCGTGCGCAGAGCCCTCATCATCAGCCCACTGTCATCTTCGCCAAAGTCCAGCGCAAAGCCCGAAGCGGCAAGCCGGTTGTAAAAGCCCGCATCCCGATCGCGGATCGTCTGATAAAGCGCTTTCTGCTGATGCGCGAACAGCGCAAAAGGCATGGCGGCACCGATCATATCGGCCTTTTCGGTGGTGATGCCGCGGGCAAGGGCGGCTTCGGAATAAATCTCGAACCCCAGTTCCATCAGGGTTTGCGACCGCACCACTGTGGTCGAAGTGCGCTGGATCATGGTAACCTCGGCCCCCGCCTCCCACAGATCGACGGCGACGTCATGGGCCGAACTGCCGGCACCGACGACGACGCAGGTCTTGCCCTTGAACGCATCGCCCTGCTGATAGGCGCTGGAATGAACCAGGGTGCCGCCAAACTCCGCCGCCCCAGGCCAGTCAATGCCGCGTGGCGGGCCATAGGCGCCGGTGGCAAAGACCAGATGTTTCGGGCGCAGGGTAACCGGTGCCCCCTCAAGGGTGATCTGCACGACCCATTCTGCAAGATCAGGGTCATAGCGAGCCGCGTCGCAGGTCGTGGATTGCCAGATGTTCAGTTCAAAAATTCTGGCATAGGCCTCCAGCCAGTCGCCCATTTTGTCCTTGGGGGTGAAGATCGGCCAGTTTTCCGGAAAGGGCAGATAGGGCAGATGGTCATACCAGACCGGGTCATGCAGCACGAGGCTGCGATAGCGATTGCGCCACGCATCCCCGGCGCGGGCGTTCTTTTCAACGATCAGTGTCGGCACGCCAAGCTGGCGCAGCCGTGCCCCAAGGGCGATGCCGCCCTGACCGCCACCGATGATCAGCACATAGGGCTGATCATCGCTGCCGATCCGGGCCTGCTCGGCCGCGCGGGTTTCGGACCAGGTCTTGCGGTTGCGATCCGCCTTATGCACAATCCCGGCCAGTCGGGTGACGCCGCGCGGCTCCTCATGGCCCTTCAAGTCTTGCAAGGTCGTCAGCAAGCTGTGGCACAGCCCATCTCGCAGGGTGATCCGCCCGGTGCCAAGCGAAACTGCGGTCTCAAAGGCGATCAATGCAGTCGTCGCACTTTCGACCTCGACGATGCGCCAATTCCGAGGCTTTGTCGCTGCAAGAGTTGCCTCCAGCATCGCGGAAACTTCACCTCTGCCCTCCATGGTCTTGATATTCCATGTAAAGGCCAGAATATCGCGCCAATAGCCATCCGCAACGAACAGCCCCGCAACCGCGTCAATTGCCCCGCTTGCCAAAGCGGCGTCAAAGGCGGCGAGCCAATCGGTCAGCCTGTCCTGAGCCATCGCCTCAATCCCCCAAAGGCACGATCATGTCCCCCGCAGGCTGATCAATCAGGTTGAACTTGATCCGGCGCAGGTTTTCGCGAGCCTGCGGCCCCATCTGATAGCCCGTTGCCGCCGCCACCAGATCAATGATCGTCAGGAAGGCAAAGCGCGAGGCCGAGGGCGTCAGCGCATCCGGGTATTCGGCGATATGGGTGGTCAGCGCGATTTCGGCGGCCCCGGCCACCGCGCTGCCCGGTGTGGTGATGGCGATGGTGCGGGCGCGGTAGGTGCGAGCGAGATGGAGGCAGTCGATCACCTCCCGCGTGCGGCCAGAGCCTGAAATCGCAATCACAACATCGTCGGGGCGAAAGGTCGAAACCGTCATCCGCGCAAGGTAAGGGTCGGTGCAGGCCGTGATCGGCACGCCATAGCGAAACAGCCGGTTTTGCGTCTCGCTGGCCAATGACGACGAAGAACCGCCCAGCCCGAGCACTAGGACCCGATGGGCCGGGGCTAGGCAGGCAGCGGCGTGCAGGACCAGTGCAGGGTCGAGCTGATCTTCCACGGCCCGCAATGCCAGACGGGCTTCGCCAAAAACCGACCCCCAGAACGGCGGCAATGTGCCCGCATTGGCCGATTGCTGCGGGATCGACCTGTCGGCCTCCAGAAACAGGTCCCCCACCACCAGCGACCGCACGAGCTGCAGCTTGAAATCGCGCACGCCATCGCAACCGATGGACCGGCAGAACCGGGTGACCGTGGGTTCGCTGACCCCGGCGCGCAGAGCGATCTCGGCGTTGGAGGCGGCCACGGCCGCATGCAGATCGGACAATACCGCGTTGGCGACCGACTGCTCGGCGGGGCGAAGATCAGGATAAAGATCCTTGATTTTCGCAATGATATCGGGAACCGACCGGGGCCCCTGGTTGCGCCAATGCGCCGCCACCTGAGCCCGTTTCATCGCGCGCGCCCTCTCCTGATTTTGCCGCAGTATCCCGCGTCCGTGGCGATCTTGTCAACCATCTGTAAGAAACTTACAGGTTCTATCCTGCATATTTTCCAGAGAAATATCGCTTTTGACGATGGCCGATCCGAATCGTTGACAGCCATGTAAGTGAGCTACATCCTTGCCACAGCGCCGGACAGGCCTGCCACGGGCGGGTCAAAGCATCCGGCACAGCTCAAAGCATCCGGCGCAGCCGGATCGGAAGGCGGGGCGAGGGATGGTTGTGAAGCTGTCGGTGGCGCAGGCGGGCAAGCGTTACGGCGATCTTGAGGCGCTGACCGACTGCAGCTTTGACGTAGCCGCCAATACCATCGTGTCGATCGTCGGCCCGTCGGGTTGCGGCAAGACCACGCTGCTGTGGTCGATGTCCGGCCTGCACGCCCTGAGCACCGGCGATGTGAAGCTGGATGGCAAGCCCATCACCGGGCCGCATCCCGACATCGGGCTGGTGTTTCAGGAGGCGAACCTGCTGCCGTGGCGCAACCTGATCGACAACATCCGCTTTCCGTTCGAGATCAAGGGCATCGCGCCCGATCTTGACTGGATCTTGCACCTGTTGGACCGAGTCGGGCTGAAAGGCTTTGAAAGGCGTTTTCCGCGCGAACTGTCTGGCGGCATGCAGCAGCGCGCCGCCATCGTGCGCGCCCTGTCGTTGCGGCCGCAGGTGCTGTTGATGGACGAACCCTTTGGCTCCCTCGATGCCTTTACCCGCGAGGAAATGAATCGTCTGGTCGAAGATATCTGGCTTGAAACCAAGACCACCATCGTCTTCATCACCCATTCCATCGAAGAGGCGATTTTTCTGTCGGACCGGGTTCTGGTGCTCAGCAAGCGTCCCGGTCGGGTGCTGGGCGATTACGAGGTGCCATTTGCCCGCCCGCGCAGCCTTGAGACCATGGCAAGTCGCGAAGTCTTTGACCTTACCAACCGGATCAAGTCCGCCATCTACGGCCTGAAATCCCATGCAGTGGCGGCGGAGTAGCCCATGACAGATGCAATCCCCGCGTTCCGCAAGACCGAAGTCGGACTCTCGTCGATGCAGGGCTTCGCTCCCGGCGGCGGGTCGCGGTCACGGGCGGAACTGGCGGCGATCGTGCTGACCTTCGTCCTCATCGTGGGCGGGCTGGAAGCGGTGCTGCGCTGGTTTGAGGTGCCCGATTACATCCTGCCGACGCCCTCGGCGATCTTCGCCGCCCTGATCCGGGAATTCCCGCTGGTCGCCCCGCATCTTGGCTATACGCTGATCGAACTGTTCGCAGGGTTTTCGATCGGGGCCACGGTGGGCATGGTGCTGGCCGCGGTGATCACCCAATTCCCCTTTGCCGAAAAGATCGTAGCACCCTACATCCTGATCCTTGTCACCACGCCGATGCTGGCGCTGGTCCCGCTCTTGATGCTGCGCTTCGGCTTCGGGTTCACCCCCCGCATCATCGCGGTGGCGCTGGCCTCGGGGCCGATGGTGATGATCAATGCCGCCACCGGATTTCGCCGCGTCGACAGCGCCAAGATCGCATTGGCACGGTCCTATGGGGCGACAACCCTGCAGATCTTCTGGAAAATCCGCGCACCGATGGCGCTGCCGATGATCCTGGTCGGGCTGATGATCGGCGCAATCTTTGGCCTGTTGACGGCCGTGGGGGCGGAGATGGTTGGCGGCGGTTTCGGCCTTGGCAACCGGCTGACCACCTATTCTTCGATGATCAACATGCCAGAGTTTTTCTCCGTGATCGTGATCCTTTCGATCCTCGGCATCCTGATCTACGTGTTCTTTTTTCAAATCGGCAAGAAATGGGCAAGCTGGGAAGCGTGAGGCCGCGAACCCTGCATCATCATGTTTCAGTGCAACAGGGAGACGACAAGATGAAAACGGCAATGAACGGAATGACCCGGCGGCGCTTGCTGCAGGTTTCGGCGGGCGGTGTGGTGTCGATGGGGGCGATGGGGTTGATGCGGCCGGCCTTGGCCGCAGGCTATGACCGGCCCTTTATCTGGATCAGCCCGCGCGGCACCCTGGAGGTGCTGGATGACTACGCTTTCTGGGTTGGCAAGAAGATGGGCTACTTCGGCGATCTGTCGTTCGACATGCAGCCCGGCCCTTCGGACGGCACGGCGACGGTGAAATTCGTCGATGTCGGCCAGGCCGATATGGGCTTCCCCAGCCCCGGCGTGTTCTCCTTCGCCTTGCAAAACGGCATGAAGCTGCAATCCGTCTTCCACGAGGCCGCGCGCGATACCTTCAGCCTTGCTTTCCGCAAGGGTGAAGGCGTCAAGAATATCAAGGACATCGAAGGCAAGACCATCCTTCTGGGATCCGCCGCCTGGCAGCCCATCGTCGATCCGATGCTGGCCGCACAGGGCGTCGATATCTCAACGATCACCTATGTCGAGGCCGGTTGGCCGACCTGGGGCACGGCGCTGGCTGGCGGGCAGGGCGATGCGGCGCTGGCCTGGGAAGGGCTGCGCGCCGAATGGATCGGCTCGGGGCTGGAGTTTGAATACTGGCTTGGTGTCAAGAACTCGCCCTTGCCTGCCAACACCTTTGTGGTGCGGGCCGCCGATATGGAGGATGCCGACAAGCGGGCCTTCATGGAGCAATATCTGAAAGGCTGGGCGATGGGACTTGAATTCGCCGAGCACAACCCGCGCGCGGCGGTGCAGATGGTGTTCGAAGAATTCCCGACGCTGGCCACCAATATCGGCCCCGCACTCGGGACCACCTCGATCCTGCAGCAGATGAACGTGTTCCGCGGCGACTGGGACAAGCGGCAGGGCTGGGGCTGGCATGACATGGCGTCCTGGCAGACCTTCTTTGACCTTTCGGCCAAGATCGCCGGAACCACGCCGTTTGTCGCGACCGAGGTTTGCAGCAATGACCTGATCCCCGGCGCCAATGCTTTTGACGTCGAAAAAGTCAAGGCCGACGCGGCGGCGGCAGAGCTTACGCCCGAAATGGCCGCGATCGACGTCGATGCCATCCGGGCCGGCATGTTCGATCAGTCGATCTGATGCAGGGGCGGGCGGCCTGCCGGTCGCCCGCCCTTCATATTCTAGGAGGCTGAAAAGATGGCGGAACCGGTGCGCGTTCTGGTCGTGGGACTTGGCAATATGGGGGCCTCCCATGCCTCGGCCTATCACCGCAATCCGGGGTTTCAGATTGCAGGCCTGGTCAGCCGGACGATCAAATCCAAGGAAATCCCCGAGGAATTGCAGGGCTACCCGCTGTTCGAATCCTACGAATCCGCCCTTGCCGAAACCAGACCCGATGCGGTTTCGGTCAATACCTGGCCCAATACCCACGCCGATTTCGCGATCAAGGCGATGGAGGCCGGTGCGCATGTGTTCATGGAAAAGCCGATCGCCACCAATAACGAGGACGCGGCCAAGGTCGTGGCCACCGCCCGGCGGCTGAACCGAAAGCTGGTTCTGGGCTATATCCTGCGGGTTCATCCCTCTTGGGTGAAATTCATCGAGATCGGCCGGACCTTGGGCAAGCCTCTGGTGATGCGGCTCAATCTGAACCAGCAATCCTCGGGTGCCGCCTGGATGTGGCACAAGAACCTGATCGACAGCCTGATCCCCATCGTCGATTGCGGCGTGCATTATGTCGATGTGATGTGCCAGTTGACCGGGGCCAAACCTGTCCGGGTCCATGGCATTGGTGCTGCCTTGTGGGGCGAGGCGAAAAAGCAGAATTATGGCCATCTGCATGTGACTTTCGACGACGGTTCGGTCGGCTGGTATGAGGCCGGCTGGGGCCCGATGATGTCGGAAACCGCGTTTTTCGTGAAGGATGTCATCGGGCCGAAAGGCTCGGTGTCGCTGGTGCCGAATGACAGCGCGCGCAAGGGGTCGGATGATCTGTCTGGCTCGGCCGATATCGACAAGCACACCAGGACCGACGCGATCCGCATCCACCATGCCGAGGTCGGGCCCGACAAGAACTTCACCCGCAAGGATGAGATTCTGTCGATGCAGGACGAGCCTGGCCATCAGGAGCTGTGTGACCGCGAGCAGGCGCTCTTTCTGAAAGCGATCACCGAGGATCTTGACCTGTCGGACTCGATGGATGCGGCGGTGAATTCCCTGCGCATCGTGCTTGCCGCAGAACAGAGCATCGCCGAAGAACGGGTGATCAAGCTGACCTGAACCGCCACCAGAAAGGGGCTATCATGGCTGATCTGGCCGATCTCTATCGCAATTCCGATGCCGTGGCGCTGGCGGACCATGTGCGCGCCGGCGATGTGTCGGCCTGCGAACTGGCCGAAACGGCGATCCTGGTGATCGAGGCGCTGAACCCCGGTCTGAATGCGGTGATCTGCAAGCTTTACGGGATCGGTCGCGCGATGGCCGCCGAGGTCGACCGCACCCTGCCGCTGGCGGGCGTGCCCTATCTGCTGAAGGAACTCGCCACCGGATGGCAAGGCGTGCAGGCCACCAATGCCTCGCGGTTTCTCAAGGATCAGATCGCAACCGCCGACAGCCATGTCACGACCCGGATCAAGGCATCCGGCCTGTGCCTGCTGGGCAAGACCAATGCGCCTGAAAACGGCTGGTCGATTGCGACGGAACCAGCACTTTATGGGCCGACGCTGAACCCCTGGGACAAGTCCCTGACCCCCGGAGGGTCATCCGGCGGATCGGCGGTCGCGGTCGCAACCGGCATGGTGCCGATTGCCGAGTCGAGCGATGCGGCAGGCTCGATCCGGGTGCCGGCATCGTGCTGCGGCGTGGTCGGCCTGAAACCCTCGCGCGGGCGGGTCAGTCTGGCACCGCTGACCGATTTCTTCGCGGGGGGGGCCTATTTCAGCTGCAACACCCGGACCGTTCGCGACACCGCAGCCTATCTGGATGCAATTGCCGGGGCGCTGCCGGGCGACCCCTACGCCCTGCCCGATCCGCCCGCCAGCTTTGCCAGCCTGATGAGCCGGGTGCCCAAGCGGCTGCAGATCGGCTTCACCGTCACCGACCCGGCCGGCAACCCGGTGCATCCGGATGTGCGCGCCAGCGTGCTTGCCGCAGCGTCTGCACTGGAAAACCTCGGCCACGACGTCCGCGAACATGACATGACCTTCGACGCGGCCCTCCTGTGGCGGACCTATACCGACATGACCTGCGTCGAGTCGGCGGCGTTTTTTGGCTATATGGAAACCATCGTCGGGCGACCCATCGGCCCGGGCGATGTCGAGCCGCTGACCCGCGCGCTGATCGAGCGCGGGCGCGCGACCTCGGGCATCACCCATGCCGGGCAGATCGAGACGGTGCGCCAGATCGGGCGGGCGGTGGTGCAGGACCTTTTGCCGTTCGATGTCTTTCTCACGCCGACGCTGACCCGGCTGCCCCGGCCCAACGGCTATTACGACATGAGCATGACCGACCTCGACGCCTATAATGCGCTGTGGACGGACGCGGTCTTCATGGCGCCGTTCAACCTGTCGGGTCAGCCTGCGGTGTCTTTGCCGCTCGGGATGAGCGGGCATGTTCCGGTCGGCGTGCAGCTTGTCGGTCGCAGCGGCGGCGACGGCGCCTTGCTTGCGGTTGCGGCAGTTCTGGAACAGGTGATGCCGTGGAAAGACCGGTGCCCGCCGGTCGGCGGGTAGGGGGACGGCATGGCCCATGATCTGGTGCTGAAAGGCGGTCGGGTGATCGATGCGTCTCAGGGGATCGACCGGGTGACGGACCTAGCCTTTGCGGATGGCCGGGTCGCCGCTATCGGCGACGACCTGCAGGCAACCCATGAGCGCGATGTCTCGGGCATGATCGTCACCCCCGGCCTGATCGACCTGCATACCCATGTCTATTGGGGCGGCACCTCGCTTGGCGTCGAGGCCGATGCCTATGCCCGCCAAAGCGCCGTCACCACCTGCGTTGACACCGGCAGCGCCGGGCCGGGCAACTTTCCCGGCTTCAAGGCGCATGTGATCGACCGCGCGGTCAGTCGGGTGCTGGTCTATCTGCATGTATCCTTCGCCGGGATCTACGCATTTTCCCCGACGATCATGGTGGGCGAAAGCCACGACATGCGCCTGATGGCCGCCAACGAAGCGGTGGCGGTGGCATTGGCCAATCCGGGTTGCATCATCGGCATCAAGGTCCGTCTGGGCCGCCATGCCAGCGGCCCCTCGGGCATTCTGCCCCTGGACGTGGCGCTCGATGTGGCCGACCGGACCGGGCTGCCGCTGATGGTCCATATCGACGAGCCGCCGCCGAGTTACGAGGCCGTCGTCGAGCGGATGCGACCCGGCGATGTGCTGACCCATTGCTTTCGTCCCGCACCCAATGCGCCGATGCGGGGCGATGGCCAGATCAAACCGGCGATTCTTGCGGCGCGCGCGCGTGGCGTGCTGTTCGACATCGGTCATGGCATGGGCTCGTTTTCCTGGAGGACGGCGCGGGCCATGACGGAGCAGGGCTTCTGGCCCGATACGATCTCGTCGGACGTGCACGCGATGTGCATCGCCGGCCCGGCCTATGACCTGCTGCGGACGATGACTAAATTCCTGGCGCTCGGCATGTCGCTGCCCGAAGTGGTCGGATGCACGACGCAGGCTCCGGCCCGGGCCATCCGCCGTCCCGACCTTGGAACCCTTGCCGTGGGCGGCATCGGCGAGGCTTCGGTGATCCGGTTGGAACAGCGCGCCATCGATCTTGAAGACGTGCAGGGCGAAGTGGTCCGCCACCCGGCCCGCCTGACGGCGCAGGGCACAGTGATCGCGGGGAACTGGCACGGATCGAAGGGTTAGCCGATGGCCGAGCACTCTGTCTGGGTCTATCCATGGGACCTGCACGATATCGGGATCGACCGGGCCCTGGGGCTGCTGGCCGATGTCGGAGTCAATATGGTCAGTCTTGCGACCTCCTATCACGCCGGGCGGTTCTTGCAGCCGGGAAATCCCCGGCGGCGGGTCTACTTTCCACAAGATGGCACCGTCTATTACCGCCCCGATCCTGCGGTCTGGTCTGGCCATGAGATCGCCCCGAGACAGGCCGCGATCGTTGACAGCGAGGGCGATATGCTGGCCGCCCTGATCCAGCGCCGCGCGTCCGGTGGCCTTGGGGTTTCCTGCTGGACGGTCTGCCTGCACAACACCCGCCTCGGGATGGCCCATCCCGGCCATGTCATGCGCACCGCGCATGGCGATCCGCTTCATTACGCGCTCTGCCCCTCCAGCCCAGCCGTGCGGACCTATGTCACGGGACTGGCCGCAGAAGTGTCGCACCGCTACCGCCCCGACCGGATCGAGCTGGAAAGCCCAGATTTCATGGGCTTTGCGCATGGCTATCACCATGAAAAGGACGGCTTGCCGCTGCTGGCCGAGGACAGCTTTTTGCTGGGGGTGTGCTTTTGCGCGCATTGCACGGCGGCGGCCAGCGCCGCCGGGATCGATGCCGAAGCCGCCCGACGTGAGGCTCTGCGCCTGCTGGACGGCGCATTGGCGCGCGAACTGCCCGAGCCGCAACTTGCCGATTTCCCCGGCGCCGGAACCTGCGCCTTTGCCGAATGGCCAGCGCTGGCGTCCTATCTGCACTGGCGCCCCACCCCGGTCACCACCCTGATCCGCGACATCCGCGCCGCGACCCATCCCGACACGCGCCTGCTGCTGATCGACGCCGAAGGAACCTGGACCGGCGGCATCGACCTGCCGGCGCTGATCCCGCATCTCGACGGTATCCTGCACTGCGCCTACTTTACGGCGACCGAGCGCATTGCGCCCCTGATGGCGCAGACCCGCGCTTTGCTGGGTCCGCACAAGTCCTTGATTGCCGGGTTCCAGCTGTTCCACCCAACGGTCAGCGATGCCTCTGACCTGCTGAGTCGCTGTGGTGAAACCGCAGGCTTTGTCGACGGGCTGAACTTCTACAACCTTGGCCTCGTCCCGCCCGCCCGTCTGAACTGGATCCGCTCCTGCACGGGGTAGCCGATGGCCCGCGACGCAGCCGACGATGTCCGGGGTGCCACGCGGGACACGCCGCCGCCAGGACCTCGCTTCCGGGCTGATCCATCTTCACAATCAGGCGACGGCAACGCCGTGCAGCCGGTAGACGCGCTTCGCCGTCTCGAAAAATAGCTGCTTCTGCTCGTTGGGCGAAAAATCCTAGGCGATCATTTTGAAACTGCCATAAACTTCATCAAATGTTGCATGCAGTCCAGCGACTGGGAAATCGCTGGCGAACATGGACCGCTGCGGCCCAAAGCAATCGATGCAGTGCAACACCACGGGCCGGAGACTTTCCAGAGTCCAATGGTTATCATAGGCCACCAGATCAGATATTTTGATGGCGACGTTGGGTTGACGCGCCAAAACTTTCAGGCCTTCGCGCCACGCCTGCATGCCTTCCGCATCGCGGTCGATGGGGCTGCCGCAATGATTGAGGACGAATTGCTGGTCCGGGAAGGCGGCAGCCAGCCGTGCCGCTTGGGGCAACTGCCGGGCAAACACCATGAGATCAAAATTGAGATCATGGGACTTCAGCAATCCTAGACCGTGCCGCCACGCAGGTTCGTCCATCATCGTGCCGCGTTGCGCAAAGCGGCGCGCCGGATCCTGGTCCCAGCTCAGAATGTCGCGCACCCCGGCGACGCGCCCATGGGAGGCCTGCGCCGCGATGCGGTGCTCGGCCATTGGCTCGCCAAGCGGCACATGCACGACATAGCGCTCCGCAATGCCTCCAGGCTTGTCGATCTGCTCCAGCCACTCTGTTTCACCCACACAATCGGCCACAAGTCAGCCGGCTTCGACGTGAATGTTCGCAACGACATTGTGATGGCGGGTATCGCGCAGATAGTCTGCCGGGAGATAGTTTTTCTGGAGGGGGCCAAGATCGCCAAGCCCACCCCGTCCAGCCGCGGCCTTGAGCCACGGATGCCGGTCCAGCCCGAGGTCCCAGAGATGGTGATGCGCGTCGATAATGGGGCCGTTGTACATATTGGACATGATCACAAGCTCCCATGGCCTTGCAGAACAGCTACCCCTCTTTCACCGGTGCAGCAATCCAGGAGGAGCGGGTTACGTTTTGGCGCATGAACGCAACCGTATCGACCGCCGGAGCAAGCGTTTCAACCGGCTTCAATTCAGGCGTTTTCCGCTTTCCGCATCGAACAGATGAACCAGCGAGATATCCGGGGCCACGGCGAGCAGTTCCCCAAGTTTGGTGTTGATGCGCTCGCGGAATACACCGGTGGTCTTTTCGCCGGCAAGCTTGCCCAGAACCTGGGTTTCGGAGCCAGTCGGCTCGATGCCGGTGACCGCAATATCGAGACCCTTGCCGAGGGTCAAATGCTCAGGGCGAATGCCATAGATCGCCGATTGGCCGTTGGAGTCCGGCGGGGCCCCGGCCAAGGGAAGCCGCGTGCCATCGGTCGCTTCAAACCACGCACGCTCACCGGCGCGGATGGTGCCCTTGAACATGTTCATGGCCGGCGAACCGATAAAGCCTGCCACAAAAACGTTTGATGGCCGGTCATACAATTCCAGCGGCGTGCCGATTTGCTCGACGATGCCATCACGCAGAACAACGATGCGGTCCGCCATTGTCATGGCTTCCACCTGGTCATGGGTGACGTAGAGCATCGTGGTCTTCAGTCGATGATGCAACTCCTTGATTTCGGCACGCATTTGCACCCGAAGCTTTGCGTCAAGATTAGACAGCGGTTCGTCGAACAGAAAGACCTTGGGGTCACGCACAATGGCGCGGCCCATGGCCACGCGCTGGCGCTGGCCGCCGGAAAGCTGGCGCGGATAGCGCTCCAGGTAAGGCACCAGGTCGAGAATCTCCGCCGCATTTTTAACACGTGCTTCGATCTCGGACTTGGGCGTATTGCGCATTTTGAGGGCAAACCCCATGTTCTGGGCGACGGTTTTGTGCGGATAAAGCGCATAGGTCTGGAACACCATGGCGATATCCCGGTCCTTGGGCTCTAGGTCATTCACCACCCGGTCATCAATCACTATGTCGCCAGCCGTAATCTCCTCGAGGCCGGCAATCATCCGCAGCAGGGTGGATTTGCCGCATCCCGAAGGGCCAACAAGCGCCACGAACTCGCCATCGGCGATTTCCATGGATACGCCGTGAATCACCTCGATGTCGGCATAGTTCTTTCTCACGTCAATGATATCTACCGAAGCCATGCGATTTCCCTTGTCAGCTTGCTGAGCGCGATCTTGTTACTGCTTCCGTGAATGCGGCAATCAACCTTTGCCGACACCCTCATTCATGCCCTTGAAGAAGAGTTTTTGCACAAAGGTGAAAGCGATGAGGCCGGGGGCCACGACGATTACATAGACTGCCGCAAGGTTCGGCCAGGTCCACTGGCCGAGCCCGCCTTGGGCTCCCGCCAGGACAACCGGCATGGTGCGCGCTGACTGGTCATTTGTCAGTGTGGCACCTAGCAAAAACTCACCCCATGCGGTTACAAAATTGACGACTAACACCACCACCAGGCCATTGCGCGCCATCGGCAGCGCAATGGTCCATAATGTACGCCAGTTTCCCGCGCCATCAACCTTCGCCGCTTCAATGACTTCATGGGGCACAAGCTGAAACACGCTGCGCATGATCAGGATACTGATCGCCAGGTTGAGCGTGATGTAGGGAAGTATGAGCCCGGCAGTACTGTTGATCAAGCCGAGAAAGCTCTGGATCTCATAGACGCTGATAATCGATACCACGCGCGTCGGGAAATACAGCGATATCAACAGGGCCGCAACCAGAATGCCGCTGAAGCGCGGCCGGAGATGAACTAGGGCATATCCCGCAAGCGCCGCAAACAATGTGGTCAGCAGCACGGTGGCGGCCGTCACGTAGATGCTGTTAAAGAGATTGACCGGCAGGGTTTCGATCTTCTGTAACACATAGGCATAGTGGGTAAAATCAAACTTCCGCGGCCAGAAATTGCCGCGCATCGCATCGGGCATTGACTTCACCGACATCATCAGAACCCAGGTCAGCGGCAGCAAAATGATGAGAAGGAAGAAATTGATTATCGAGTGGCTGAAAATGGCGCTCTTGTTGCGTACAAACCAACTCCGTTTGGGCCTCGCAGCCGCCGGTCTCCTTTGAAAAACATCGACACTCATCGACTTCCCTCCTTCAGCCTTTCGGCCGGAAAATACGCAAGAGAACCAGCATCACACACATCATCGCCGCCGCCCCGATCATGCCGATCGCCGCCGCAAAACCCTGCCGCCACAGGCCGATCTTGAAGGCCTGTTCATACATGAATACGGTCCAGGTGTAGGTCGGCGAGGCCCGGTTAAAGCCGCCGAATATGAGGTACTCGTCGATTACGGCCATGGCCGTGCCAAAACGCAATATGACCAAGATCATCATGATGGGCGCCAGACCCGGCAGCGTGATGTGCCAGAAGACCTTCCATTCACTGGCGCCGTCGATGCGGGCGGCTTCAGGAAGGTCCTTGGAAATCATCGCGAGGCCCGCAAGGAAGAATATCGTGTGGTAGCCGAGCCCCCACCATATTTCCATAATGGCAATCGACGGCAAGGTCAGCGCCGTGCCGCCCAGCCATTGCGGGGCATTCTGAAGCGTGAACAAGCCTGTCGTTTCGACCAGGAAATGATTGATCGGTCCGCTCTGGAAATTATACATCCACTTCCACAACACGAAAACCAAGGTGCTGGGAATAACCGCCGGGATAATCAGCACCACGCGGTAGACGGTGGCGAGCCACGGGTTCTTCACCCGGTCGACGAGAATGGCCAGCAGCAGGGGCAGTATGATGGTGCCGGGCAGAAACATGAGGGTGAACAGCGCCGCCCGCCCTAGGCTCGACCACATCAAGGGGTCGCTCATGGCTGCCTTGTAATTGTCGAGACCGACCCAGTTTGCTGGTTCGTTGGTGAGGGCCTGGTAGTCGGTGAAGCTCATCCACAGCACGCGGAAGATGGGATAAACTTGGTAGCCGACGAAAAAAATCAAGGCTGGCAACAGGAAAACCCACGACCCCAAGCTCTTGCGGAATTGGCTGGCCCAGTGCCCCCTGGGTCGCCGCACCGTATTACTTGCGAGCCGACGGCTCCTCGCCATCTGCCCGGACTGCTTTATGTCTGCCATGCTGGGTCCCGGGTCAAATGAGGATCAGGCTGGCGAACCAACCTGATCCTTGCATCATGACGTGAGCTACTTAGCCCCGATTTATTTCGGCCTGCACCGCCTCGGTAACCCGCTTCATGGCTGCCCTAGGGTCAGACTCCTCGCCCTTGAGGTAGGTTTCCCAGAGCGGCTTGCCGATGACAAACTGCTGCAGGCCGAAGAGGTGGTTCGTGATCGCCTTGGCCCGGTCGAGCTGGCCACGCACAAGTGGCACGAAGTCGGCCATCCAATCGGGCTTGTCGGCTTCCCAACCGGCATAAATGGATTTATAGGGCGGCAAGTGGCCGGGACGGCCGAGGTCGGTTCCGGCGATCGAGTCCTTCCAGATCTGCGCATCATAGGTGAGCGCCTTGATGTACTCAGCCGCCTTTTCCTTGTTCTTGCCGTGCTTGAAGAGGGCGCAGCCCGTGGTCCAGAACACGGTCGAGCCTTCGCCATTGCTGAATTTCGGCAGCGGTCCAAGGTGCAGGGCCTTTGGATCATCCCAATAAGCCGCCATGCGCAGCGGCGCATTGAAGTACTTGGTTATGTAACCGACGCGCTGCGCCGCAAAGGCCAGTTCGTCCACCGTTCCGTTCACACCGCCATCGGAGCCTCCTTCGAGCAGGATGTCGGGCTGCGAGAGTGCCATGATCTTCTTCATCAACATCAGCGCTTCGACTGCGGCGTCGCTTTCAAAGTTGAACAGGCCTTCCGGCGTATAGGTGTCGGAGCTCATGCTGTGGGCCATCGGCGCAATGCAACGCCAGCCATGGTTGTCGAAAGTAGCGCCATAGGGGGCTGCTTGTGACTCAACAATTGCCTTGGCATTGGCCAAATGCTCATCCCACGTCTCCGGCGCCTTATCCGCCAGGCCGGCTTTGGTGGTGATCCCTGAGTGCCAGGAATTTCCGATCACGTCGAGCAGGAACGGCCAGCCATAGAGCTTGCCGTTGATGGTGCCCTCTTCCCGGATGGACGGGATGATATCATCAAGAACGTCCTTCGGAATGTAATCATCCCATGGCTCGATGACATCGGCCGCAATCATCGCCGACATTTCGACGAAGGGCGTCTGGCCTACATAAACGTCCCAGGTGCTTTCCTTGTCCTTGGCCTCGGCCACGAAACGCTCAATGCCGAACCCTTCGACCGGGGCAATCTGATAATTGACGTCGGGGAACTGCTCATTGAACGCCGGAATGCCGGGATGAAGGTTCTGGATCCACTGATAGAAGGTTGGTGTCAGCGGCCGGTCCTGGGCAAATGCCGGACTGATGCCAAACTTGGCAATGGTTCCCACGCCCGCCAGGCCGAGGCCCGTCACCAGACTGCGCGTGAGGAATTCACGCCGGTCTATGCTACCCTGCAAAAGTTGCTGGCGAGCAGCTTCCTGCAAGATGTACTCTTGTTCCTTACGTATCGTCATCGGCTCCATCCCCAAGTTGATATTGTTTCTCTGGAACTCTTTGAACACTCAAGTTGAGTCAAGTTCGCATAGATCGCGTAGCCGTGCAACTGTAATGTCGGCTCCCCTCCGTGCCAACACGGCAGGGCAATCGCGTTTGGCCTACACGCTGGCTAACTGGTTGAGAAGGTTGAGAAGAAACGCATCGCTCCGACCGGCACGCTTCGGTTTGATCGAGAGCGCCCCCCTAGATGTGTCTCGGCGGGCGACGCCTGCGGCGCGGCGGCGCAGGATGGCGATACTGGCGGGGCCGTTATCCTTGCGGTTGCGGGGCAGGCATCCTCGCGGAACGAGACATCCAGCTGCCAGTGCAGGGCGTTCCGGGTCTCCCAATGGGCGCGGACGGTGGCCATGAAAACCTCGGGCGCGGGCATCCAGGACAGCGCGAAATGGCGGGTTTCGGTCTGCGCGGTACCACCCGTCTCGCGGCGGTACTCGATCCGGCCGAATGCCTTCAGTCCGGGGAAATCATGGTGTTCGGCCAAGCCCTTGGCGGAAACCACCGTGCCGGTCCAGGTCTCCTTGCGGCCATGCCCTTTCTCCTCCCGACGCGGGGCCGGGTGCTCGGACGACAGCTTGCCGAAACCGGACCGGGCATCGGACAGCAGCTTACCTGGTTGGCCATCACCGCCAGGCAATAATCACCGCTGCGCCTTCGGTGATCGCTGCAACCGTACGGCGATTGCAGTGCGAGCCGCATCGGCGGTCACGACCTTGCCCTTGAGCGCGATCAGGCCCAGGCACTTCCAGCGCCGCCTTCAGTTCGCGACCCTGCTCGCAGGCCACCGTGGCCAGCGTCAGGTGCCAAGCGGGTGGCATCGGCCGAGACCATCATCCGGGGCGCGACACCTAAGCCTGCGGCTTTGACGGTCTCGATATCGGACACCATGATTGCAAACTCGTCGTCATCGAAGAAAAAGTCGCCGCCCCGTGGCCTGATCATGACATTGAGACCGATGCCTGCGATTTTGCGTGCCGCGTGCATCATGCCGCGGCTTGGCGTGGAGCCGCCTTCGAGAAGATTGGCACAAAGCTCGGCACGACTGGCGCCAGCGGCCTTGGCGACACGAACACCCGCCACTGAATCCACGCGAATCTCAAAATCATTGGAACTCCCATTCATGGCACCCGGCGGCCAACGACCGGCAGCCTATCATAACCCAGCAGCAATTCTCATTTCGCGTCTGTCCCGTTGCGACTCCAGAATAGCATCGGCCAGTTTCAACCCCCGAACCGCATCGTCCATCGTGACAATGACAGGCCGGGACCCCTCCCTTATCAGAGACAGAAAATAATCCTGTTCATTGGCCAATTGATCATCGCCAGGAACCAGGGGCAGCACCCTGCTCCTCCCGTCGGCATAGAGTGTCATGCCAACGCCGACATCGCGCTCGATGCTGCCGCGTTCACTCACAATCTCCAGCCGGTCCGGCGGAAGATTGCCGCCCGGAAAGGTCCAGCAGGTGCGGATGTGGCAGCATACGCCCGAATCCGTTTGCAGGGTGGCGCTTGTAAGCGAGCGAAAACCCGTCCCGGAACTTCGGCAACTGCGCACTGAGGTGAACGGCGCACGGACCAGCCAGACCGATAGGTCGATATCGTGAATGAGCGTGGTCAAGACGGGGTCCTCATGCGCATAGCGGACCGCATGGTCGTCGCCGCGATAACGCCTCGAGTTCAGATAGATGATATCGCCTATGGTGCCCGATCGCACGACTTCGGCCAATGTCTGGTGATCCCTGGAAAAACGCAAGACATGGCCTGGAAGAATGAAAGCGCCTCTCAGCGCCGCAAGCTCTTGAGCCAGGCTGACGGAGGGGGTCACCGGCTTTTCCAGCAACACCGCTATACCCTTCGAAATGGCATGCGCCGCAATCTCGAAATGCGACGATGCGGAGGTGGCGACGATAACGCCATCTGGCCTTGTCTCATCGAGTAGCCTGAGGGGGTCCGTAGAGCGTTCCATCGCGGGGTAATGTGCCGCCACACGCTCCAGCGCCACGGCGGAGGAGTCCGCAACGCCTGCGACCGAAACATCCTTGCGGTTTACCAGACGTGCCAGATGTTCGCGGCCAAAGGCACCTGCTCCGGCTATCACGATGCCAAGGGGATTGTTCGGCGATCCGGTCATGGCCCAACGCCATCAGCGCCCGCACCGCAAATCAAGACGCAGACCTTCTTGTATGCCGCGAAACGCTGCGGCCAACGCCGCAAGGCGGCAATGGAGGCGGCACCGGAAAGATCAGCCGCAATGGCAAATTCCGACCAGAGCCAGCGGCTTGCCGCCAGCATGTCATCGTCAGACACCAACAGCACATCGTCAACCTGCTTGTTCACCATCTCGAAGATGCGAGCATCAGTCTGACGGCATGACATTGTGGCGACCCGCGTGGTCACTTCCGCAAGCCTCACGACACGGCCTGCATCCATGCTTGCCTTAAGCGTCGGCGAACCTTCCGGCTCAACGCCGATCACCGAGATGGAGCGATTTGCGGACTTGATGGCCGTTGAAAGGCCAGTGATCAATCCGCCGCCGCCAATTGACACGATGATCGCATCGAGGTCATCGATCTGCTCTGCTATTTCAAGCCCAAGGGTTCCCTGCCCCGCGACAACCAGGGGATCGGCAAAGGGATGAAAATAGGTGGCGCCGGTTTCCTTCGCGAAAGCCAGTGCGGCTTCATTGGAAACCATCCACTCGTCGCCGACAATCCGCACATCGGCGTTCCAGCCGAGCATGCGTGCTACCTTTTCCGGACTCACGGACTTGGGCACGAATACCGTGGCCGTGGTGTTGCCGACATGGGCCGTGCGGGCCACTGCAAGGCCGTGGTTACCGCCCGACGCCGTGACAATTCCTGACTTCGGCTTGCCATGGGGATCGGCCAGATAACGGTTCATCGCGCCTCGGGCTTTGAACGAACCCGTCACCTGAAAAAGCTCCAGCTTCATCACCACTTCAGCCGACGCGGGCAATGGGTTTCGTGCAGCAGCAACGGTCATCACCGGCGTCTTGCGGATGTGGGAAGCAATGCGCGCCCGCGCTGCTTCGATATCAGGCATCGGAATCATCGCCGGCCCCTTCAATGCAGCGACGCCACGGCAAGACAACAGTTCCCTAGCCTCACACGTCCGGGCTGACGGCGGGCATTGAACCGCCCCGGCATAACCTGCGGGTGATTTATCCGTCGATCATGTGATCATATCAAGCGTGTTCAGGTTTGCATAGAACGCCTCCTCGGCTTCTGTGGGCGGGATGTAAGAGGTGGGGGCGAGGAGGGTGAGGGGGTGAACGCCACCGGTTCGAGAGAACCCCCGAACGTTGTCATACCGCTCGACCCATTTGAGGGCTTCCCATTCAACCTCGCGCCTCGATTTCCACGGTGGGGTCTGGTTGATGACTTCCGTTTTGAACATATGGAGGGGACCGTGGCTGCGGGGCAGCCGCGTAAGCCCCGGAATGGATAACACATTCGGCAGCGCCCTCGCCAGTGGGCTTGAACCAGTGGCGCCCACTGTCTCGATCATAGGCGTCACCGAGGGTTCCGACCGCGAGGTCGATCTGCGCCTCGGCCAGACGCTCGGTGTATTTGATCGACAGATACTGCGAGCCACGATCAGAGTGATGGATCAAGCCCTTGTTTGCCGGCAGTTTCCTTTGCCATATTGCCTGCTCCAAGGCATCCAGAACGAACTGTGTTGTCACCTTCGTGGACACGCGCCAGCCTACGATCCGCCGCGCAAACACATCTATCATCGAGCCACATAGAGTGAGCCATTGAGGCGCCATTGGCTCAAACCCAATGGCGAACGCCGGACCATGTGGGCACATAGGTGAAGTCGGAAACCCAAAGCTGGTTCGGTCGCTCGGCGGTGAATTGGCGATCTACCTTGTCGTCCGGGCAGGGCTGCGATGTGTCGGGGTTGGTGGTGATGACGCGTCTCCCCCGGACAACCCCTTGGATGCCGAGATCGCCCATCAGCCGCTCCACTATGCGAGCCGTGCAACATCCTGGGCCTTGCGCGGCGTAAGGCATGCCAGACCTTGCGCGCACCGTAAACCTTGCGGTTGTCTTGCCAGACCCGGTCAATCGGGGTGCACATGGCCGCATCCGACTTCGCCCTGGCCGAGGCGCGGTCCGGATCGCGGGCAATCGCAACCCTCTCGTAGTAGGTTGAGGGGGCGACCTGCAGCATCGAGCCATGTTGCGCCACTGGTTCGAGCAACCATGGCGAGGGCAGATCGGCGTTCTTCAGGGAAATTGATCCCCCGGATCAATTTCTGGACCCTCGGACCCCCGAATGACCCTCGGCTTTCCTCAATGAAGGCAATCACTTGCGGAATGGGCGGTCGAGCCGCCACAGGCAGTGCTGAAGCAGTGCCGCACTGCCTTTCGCACCGCAGCAAAATACGCGTTCGCCTATGGGCTTGAACCAGTGGCACCTTCACTGGCTCACCCTTCTTCAGAATCTCATTGGCCTGACGCAACTCGCGGTTCTCGCGTTCAAGCTCCTTGATCCGCGCCCTCTCGGCACTGGTCAGCCCAGGCCGCTCGCCGCCATCGCGCTGGACCTGCTGGACCAGCGCGAAGACTGGGAGGCCGAACAGCCAAGTTTGCCTGCAATCGCAACCAGCGCCGCAGCTTCGCTCCGATAGTCGGCGCGGTGTTCCATAAGCAGCCGCACCGCGCGTTCGCGGAATTCGGGTGAATAGGACTTCGATGATTTTTTCTGTTCCGTAACGGGCAATCCTCTGAGAGTTTTGCCCTCCGCTAAACCCGGGGCGGCTCACCATTGCCGGGCAACGGACAGCTTTGACGGACGCATCAGCGACGTGCTGAGAACCAACCGCTCCGACTCTGCCCTTGACCTGGAGCAGACCCTGATGCGCCATGTCGTTCGCCGTTCTCTCGGACCGATGGCGTTCACGGCTCACACTTATACAACACGCAAGTGCCACAGTCCGCCCTGAGGAGTCGAACCCCGATGCAGGCCATGAAGGACTGGCACAAATCCCACCCGCATCTCTTCGTCAAAACGCCCCACAATCGTCCGGGACGCGACACCTAGGACCGCCCTCCGCCCAGCGCGACGGACATGAAGGCACGAAAGGTCCGGGCCGGAGCGGGCAATTCGACGTGGCGCGACCATGCAAGCCCGACGTCCATGCTGGGCACATCATCGGACAGGGCGCGAAGCTCGATGCGCTGGCCTTCCAGCGACCAGGGACGGTAGACCATATCCGACAGGATCGTGACCCCCATGCCGGCGGCGACCATGGAGCGCACCGCTTCGACCGATGAGGTGGCGAAGGTGACGTCCGGTTTCAGGCCGGCGCGGTCCCAGTAGCGGCTGGCGGTCTGGTTGGCCTCGTCCACCGTCAGCAAGATATAGGGCTCGCGGGCCACGTCGGCCAAAGACACCATGGGCCGCCCCAGCAGCGCGTGTTCGGTCGGCAGCCACAGACGCCGGCGCGAACGGAACAGGGTCTCGCGTTCCAGTCCGGCATGATTGTCAAGATTCGAGACCAGCAGCACCGCAAGATCGAGCTTGCCGGTCGCGAGGTCAGTTTCGATCGCGGCGCGGGGCAACTCGACCATGTCGAGCGCAATGCCGGGATAGCTGCGGCGAAAGCGGGCGTAGTGACGGGCCATGAAATAGCCGGCGACCGTGTAGGTCACGCCCAGCCGAACCCGCCCCGTCACCTGGGCGTTTTCACCCAAGGGGCTACGGAGCGCATCTTCGACCGCCGCCGCAATGGCGCGGGCATGGTTCAGGAACCGCGCGCCTTCGACCGTCACCGAGACACCGCTGGGCGAGCGGTCCAGCAAGCGCGCGCCCAGTTGCGTCTCAAGCCCCTGAATGGCGGCCGTGACCGCCGATTGCGAGATGTTCATCTCCATCGCCGCATGGCTGATCTGCCCGGTTTCGGCCGCAGCAATGAAATAGCGAACCTGCTTCAGTGATAGCGTCATGCGAGAATCCGTATCTGATTTTCAGATACCATGCCCAAAAATTTAGAATTTTACAATACAGGCGATTCTCGCCACCATCAGACCTGTACTGCGATTTCCGGGGGGACCATGGCTGTCACGATAAATTGCGACATGGGCGAGAGTTTCGGGCTGTACCGGATGGGCGATGATGCCGGGATGATGCCGCTGATCGACCTTGCCAACGTGGCCTGCGGGTTTCATGCCTCGGATTTCAACCATATGCGTGCGACGGTGCGGCTGGCGAAACAGCATGGCGTCAAGGTGGGGGCGCATCCGTCGCTGCCGGATCTGCAAGGCTTTGGGCGGCGCGAGATGAAGATGGACCGCGAGGAAATGGCCAATTGTATGATCTATCAGATCGGTGCGTTGGTTGGCTTTCTGAAAGCCGAGGGCATGGTGCTGAACCATATCAAGCCGCATGGCAGCCTCTATGGCATGGCCGCCCGGCAGGACGAGATTGCGCAAGCCGTCTGTGACGCTGCCGATATCTATACAGTGCCGCTGCTGGGCATGACCGGAACGCTGCATGAAACGGTCTATCCGGCCCGTGGCCATGGCTTTGTCGCCGAGTTCTTTGCCGATCTTGACTATCGCCCGGACGGCAGTCTGATCGTCACGCGCGAGCATGAGGCCAAGGATCCCGGAATTGCCGCCGCGCGGTCGGCGCGCGCGATCCGCGACGGTCGCGGCACCGCCACCGACGGCAGCGACATATCGCTGCGCTGCGACAGCATCTGCATCCATTCCGACACGCCCAACGCCCTGGATATCGCCCGCGCAGTGCGCGCCGCCATTGCCCCCTTTGCCGCATGACAGGAGCCTCGAATGCCCCAGATCCAATCCCCGCTTCCCGGCACGTTCTACCGCAGTTCTTCGCCCGACACACCGCACTTCAAGGCCGATGGCGATGCCGTGGCCGTAGGCGACGTGATCGGTCTGATCGAGGTGATGAAGTCGTTTCACGAGGTGAAATCCGAGGTCGCCGGGACCGGGCTGCGCTTTGTCATCGACAACGAAGATCCGGTGATGGCGGGGGCGGTATTGGCGGAGCTGGATTGATGCTGCAAAAGCTGCTGGTCGCCAATCGCGGAGAGATCGCGGTGCGGGTGATCCGGGCTGCGCGTGATCTGGGGATTGCGACGGTGGCGGTCTATTCCGACGCCGACCGCGACGCACTGCATGTGCAGCTTGCCGATGAAGCGGTGCATATCGGGCCGCCAGCGGCGAAGAAAAGCTACCTGAACATCGCGAATATCCTGAAGGCCGCGGCGGAAACCGGCGCGGATTCGGTCCATCCCGGTTACGGGTTTCTGGCCGAAAACGCCGGGTTCTCGGATGCCGTCACGGCGGCGGGGCTGGTGTTCGTCGGCCCCTCGGGGGATGCGATCCGGCTGATGGGCGACAAGGTGGCGGCGCGGTCCGCCGCCCATGCGGCCGGTGTACCGGTGGTGCCGGGGTCGGCAGGCCGCATCGAGGGCATCGCTGCCGCGCGACATGTGCTGACCCTCACCGGCTTTCCGGTGATGATCAAGGCGGCGGCAGGTGGCGGCGGTCGTGGTATTCGGATTGCGACCGATCTGGCCGAATTCGAAGCCGCCTTCCCGCAAGCCCAGGCCGAAGCGCTGGCGGCTTTTGGCGATGGCGGGCTTTACATGGAAAAGCTCATCCCCCGCGCAAGGCATATCGAGGTGCAGGTGCTGGGCGACGGCGTCAATGCGGTGCATTGCTTTGAACGGGAATGTTCGCTGCAACGTCGGCGCCAGAAAGTCTGGGAAGAGGCCCCGTCGCGCGCCCTGTCGGACCGGTTGCGCGATCAGCTTTGCAACTCGGCCGTCGCTTTGGCGCGGGCGGTGAAATATTCCGGCGCGGGCACCGTCGAGTATCTTTATGACGATGCGGCCGACCGGTTCTATTTCATCGAGATGAACACCCGGATTCAGGTGGAACACCCGGTGACCGAGATGGTCACCGGCATTGATCTGGTGGCCGAAATGCTGCGCATCGCCGGCGGCGAGCCGCTGCGGCTGCGCCAATCCGATATCACCGTCACCGGCCATGCCATCGAGGTCCGGATCAACGCCGAGGATCCGTCCCGCGATTTCGCGCCCTTTCCCGGCACGGTCGGCGCGCTGCGTCTGCCGGGCGGGCCGGGGGTGCGGTTCGACAGCATGCTTTACCCCGGCTGCGTCGTGCCGCCGTTTTACGACTCGCTTCTGGGCAAGCTGATCGTGCATGCCGAAACCCGCGAAGCCGCCCTTGTGCGGTTGCAGCGCGCGCTGTCGGAACTGTCGATCGAGGGTATCAAGACCACCAAACCGCTGTTTCAGGCACTGGCCAATGACCGCCACGTCATGGCCGGCGATTTTCATACCCGTTGGCTGGAAGGATGGCTGGAGCGCCACGCCTCCCGGCTGACCCCCGAACTCGAAGCATAGGAGAGCCCATGTCGATACGTTTCTCATTCGGTGGCGACGAGCACATCTTCGCGGAAGTGTCCGAGGAAATGTCGCTGGAGGCGTTCTTCACCAGCCTGTCGATGACCAATGCCGTCAAAACCGCAGGCATCCGGGGCGTGACCGAAATCTGTCCGGCCAATGCCAGTTTCCAAGTCAAATACGACCCCGATCAGATCAAGCCCGAAGATCTTTTGCGCGAATTGCAGTCGATGGAAGGAGCGGCGTCGCAATCGGATGCGACGCTGAAGACCCGGATCATGGAAATCCCGGTGTATTATCAGGACCCCTGGACCCACGAGACGCTGATGCGGTTTCGCGAGCGGCATCAGGATCCCAAGGCGACCGATCTGGACTATGCGGCTGCGGTGAACGGTCTCGGCTCGGTCGAGGCGTTCATCGCGGCGCATTCCAGTCAGCCGTGGTTCGTGTCGATGGTGGGCTTTGTCGCCGGGTTGCCGTTTCTCTATCAGATGGTCGAAAGAAAACGGCAGTTGCAGGTGCCGAAATACCTGCGCCCGCGCACCGATACGCCAAAGCTGACCGTCGGCCATGGCGGCTGCTTTTCGGCCATCTACTCGGTGCGCGGTGCGGGCGGCTATCAGATGTTCGGCATCACGCCGATGCCGATTTATGACCCGCAGCAGAAGGTCGGTTACCTGCAGGACAACATGTGCCTGTTCCGCCCCGGCGATATCGTGAAGTGGAAACCGATCGACCGCGACGCCTATGACACAGTGCTTGAGCAGGTTGCGCGGAATGTGTTTCAGCCGGTGATCCGCGAGGCCAATTTCAGCCTCGCCGCGTTCAACCGCGACATCAACGGCACCAATGCCAAGCTGATGGAGGTTCTTCATGGCCGTTAATGTCGTATCCCCCGGCCTGTCCACCACGGTGCAGGACCTGGGTCGACCGGGCTACTATCATCTGGGCATTCCGATCTCGGGCGGCATGGACCGCTTTGCGCTGCGCGCCGCCAACATGCTTGTCGGCAACCCGGAAGGGGCTGCGGTTCTGGAGGCGGTGTTTCTTGGTCCCGAACTGGAGTTCACCACGCCCGCGACGGTTGCGGTCACCGGTGCAGAATTGCCGCCGAAATTGAACGGCGAGGCGCGTGCGACCTGGGAAGCCTTCCCGGTCAAGGCCGGCGACCGGCTGTCGTTCGGCTTTCTGAAAGCCGGTGCGCGGGCCTATATTGCGGTATCGGGCGGCATCGATGTGCCGGTCGTGCTGGGGTCGCGGTCGACCTATATCCTGGGCGCATTGGGCGGGCTTGCGGGCAGGGCCTTGCAGGCGGGCGATATTCTGGCACTGGGCGCGGGCGGCAAAGGCGGCGGGTCGATCCCTCAGGCTTTGCGCCGGGGTCCGGGCAATCCTGCGGAGCTGCGGATGCTGCCGGGGCTTTACTGGCACCGCATCACCGAAGCGGCGGGGCGGTATTTCTTTGAGGACACCTGGAAAGTGGCACCTGAGGCCGACCGGATCGGCTATCGCTTCAAGGGCGGGCGGGCGCTGGACTTCGTGCCGCGCACCCCACCGTTCGGGGCGGGGTCCGATCCGTCGAATATCGTGGACGCCTGCTATCCCTACGGCTCGGTTCAGGTGCCCTCCGGCACCGAACCGATCGTGTTGCACCGCGATGCGGTGTCGGGCGGCGGCTACATGATGCTGGGCGTGGTGATTTCCGCCGACATGGACCTGATCGGCCAGTTGCAGCCACACAGTCCGGCGCGGTTCGTCAAGGTGGACATGGATCAGGCACTGGCGGCACGCGCCGACCGCAAGGCCGCCTTGTCGCGCCTTCGCGACCATCTCAAGCGCTGACAGGGGAATGAGCATGGCGACGGCTGGCAAAACGGATATCAAGGTCGACCCGATCACGCTATCGGTCGTGCGCGGCATTCTGGAAACCACCCAGCGCGAAATGACGCTTTCGCTGGAAAAGACCGCGCGATCGAGCGTGTTCAATCTGGCGCATGACTATTCGACGGCGCTGTTCAATGCCAAGCCCGAGATGATCCTGCAAGGCCAGGACATTCCGATCCACCTCGGCTCGCTGATCCCGGCGATGAAGGTGGTGGCGGGGTATTTCGCGGGCGATATTCACGAAGGCGACCTGTTGATCCACAACGATCCGGCCTGGGGCGGCAGCCATGCCATCGACACCTGCTTTTATCGCCCGGTGTTCTACAAGGGCCGCCTGAAATACTGGACCGTCTGCAAGGGTCATCTGACCGATATCGGCGGCCCGGTGCCGGCGGGGTATAACCCGAACGCCAAAGAGATCTACGCCGAATGCCTGCGGATTCCGCCGGTGAAGATCTGGGATCGCGGCATGCCGCGCCGGGACGTTCTGAACTTCATCTTTACCAACCTGCGCGCCCGGCGCGATCAGGAAGGCGACTTCAACGCCCTGATCGGGTCCTGTCTGGTTGGCGAGCGGGCGCTGATCGGCATGCTGGACCGATACGGCGAAGAAGTGGTCGATGCCTGCATCGACACGCTGTTGAACATGGCCGAAAAGCAGATGCGCGACCTGATTTCAACCGTGCCGGATGGCGTCTATGACGGCATGGCCATTCTGGAGGACGCCGGCCACGGATTTGGCGATTTCGAGATCAAGGCGCGCGTCACCATCAAGGCCGACACCTGCCATATCGAAATCTCCAGCCCGCCGCAAATCCCGTATTTCATCAACAGTTACGAGGGCAACAGCTATTCCGGCGTCTACCTTGGCCTGATGATGTTCGCCCAACTGCCGCCGCCCTACAACGAGGGGCTCTATCGCTGCATCTCGGTCGATATGGGTCCGAAGGGCACGCTGTGCAACGCCAAGGAACCCGCCCCGCACATGAACTGCACCACCACGCCGATGGAAACGCTGACCGACGCGGTCCGGCTGGCGTTCGAGCGGGCGGTGCCGTCGAAAGTGGCGGCGTCCTGGGGCCATGCCAACGGGCTGAACATTGCCGGCTGGGACAAGCGCCATGACGAGGAATATGTGACGATGGTGCTGGCGACCATCATTTCGGGGGCAGGCGCCACGCCGTCGCAGGACGGCTGGCACGCCTGCGGCCCGGAATGCTGCTTTGGCGCGCTGACGTCGGGGGATGTCGAATTGCTGGAACACAGCTATCCGATCATCATTCACCGCTACTCGCTGATGACCGACTCTGGTGGTGCGGGCAAGTTTCGCGGCGGATCGGGCACTGCCTGGGAAGTCGAACCGCTGAGCGACGACATGACCTTCATCACCTTTGGTGAGGGGCGGCGGATTCCGGCGGTTGGAGCGGCGGGGGCCGCCTCGACCATGATCGACGAAAAGGTCGGGCGGCTGGAACTGGTGAAGGGTGCGGTCGCCACCACCATCCGCAAAAATATCATCGAGACGATCAAACCCGGCGACCGCATCACCAACATGAACCCCGGCGGCGGCGGCTACGGTGATCCGATGGACCGGGCGGTGGAAAAGGTGCTGTGGGACATCAAGAACGGTCTGGTCTCGATCAAAGGCGCGGAACAGGATTACGGCATCATCATCACCGACCCCGGAAAGCTGACGGTCGACATGCGCGCCACCGAAACCCTGCGCGCCAAGCGGCGTGCGGCGACCGCGAAATAGGGGGGGAGATGATGAAAACCGATTATCGTCTGGGCATCGACGCGGGCGGCACCTTCACCGATTTCGTGCTGGCCGACAAAACCGGGCAGGTCCGGCTGTTCAAGGCGCTGTCAACGCCGCAAGATCCGACGCTTGCCATCCGCAATGGTCTGGCGCTGATGACCGAGGAACTCGGTGTTTCTGCCACCGAGATCATTTCGAACTGCGACCTGTGCATCAACGGCACCACGGTCGGCCTGAACGCCCTGATCCAGCACAAGGGCGGGAAAACCGGGCTGATCTGCACAGCAGGGCATGAAGACAGCCTGGAAATCCGTCTGGGCCACAAGGAAGACGGTTACCGCTATGACCCGGAATATCCGCCCGCGACCATGCTGGTGCCGCGCTACCTGCGGCGCGGCGTGCGCGAGCGGGTGTTGTCGGATGGCCGGGTCCGCACGCCGCTGACCGAAGCCGACGTGCGGGCGGCCTGCGAGATTTTCCTCGCGGAAGGCGTGGAAACCGTGGCGGTCAGCTTTGTCTGGTCGGTGCTGCGGCCCGACCATGAACTCCGGGCCGGCCAGATCGTGCGCGAGATGATGCCGCAGGTGATCCTGACGCTGGGGTCCGAGCTTTATCCGCAAGTGCGCGAATATACCCGCACCTCGACCGCGGTGGTCAACGCCTACCTCGCGCCGATCATGAAGCGCTATGTTGCGACGGTGGACAGCTATTTTCAAAGCCTAGGCGCAAAGCAGCCGGTCCGGTATTTCCAGTCGAACGGCGGTCTCGCCGACGGGCAGGCCATGTCCGACCGCGCGGTCTATGCGATCAACTCGGGGCCTGCCTCGGCACCTGCGGCGGGGCTCTATGTCTGTGAACCGTTTGGCAAGACGAATGTGATCACGGTGGATATGGGCGGCACTTCGTTCGACATCACCCTGACCAAGGATGGGTCGACCAACATCAACAAGAACATCGACTTTCTGCGCTACCGCATCGGGGTGCCGATGATTCAGGTCGAATCCCTGGGTGCGGGGGGGGGGGTCGATCGGCTGGATTGACCAGACCGGGCTGTTGCAGATCGGGCCGCAATCGGCGGGGGCCGATCCGGGGCCCGCCTGCTATGGTCAGGGCGGCACCGAACCCACGGTGTCGGATGCCAACATCGTTCTGGGCTATCTGAACCCCGACGGGCTGGTCGGTGGCCGCCTGCCGCTGGATGCGCTAAAGGCCGAAGAGGCGGTGCGCCGCAAGCTTGCAGTGCCGCTTGGCCTGTCGGTCGAGCGGGCGGCCTATGGCATGTTCACCATCGTCAACGCCAACATGGTCAACGGCATCCGCCGCGTGACGGTGGAACGCGGCTACGATCCGCGCGATTTCGTGCTGGTCGGCGCGGGTGGGGCGACGGCGGCGCATATCTGCGCGCTGGCGGCCGACATGGGCATCGAAACCATCGTTCTGCCCAAGCTCGCCTCGGGCCTGTGCGCTTTCGGGCAGATCATTTCGGACGTCAAATACAACTACATGGCCACGGCGGTGCTGCGTCTGGAAACCGAAGCCGCCTATGCAAGGATTGACGCCTTGTTCGGCAAGATCGAGGCGGAAGGGCTGGCGCATGTCAGATCCGACGGTTTTGCGGCCAGCGAGACCGTGATCAAACGCAGTCTCGATATGCGATATGTGGGTCAAGTTCATGAATGTACGGTAGAAATCGGCAATTTTCCAATCGATGCGTCGTCCATCGACCAGATCAAGGCGGCCTTTCACGCCCGCCACAAACAGCTTTACACCTATGCCGAGCCGCACTCGACGGTCGAGGTTGTGAACATCGAAAGCACGGTCTACGGGCTGATTGAAAAGCCGAAGCGGATGCACATCGCCAAGGGCAAACCGGCCTCGGCTGCGATCAAGGCGCATCGCAATGCGGTGTTTTCGGCGGATGGCGCGCGGGTGAAAACGCCGATCTATGACGGCGCGGCCCTCGGGGCCGGGTCCAGGGTCGCAGGCCCGGCGATCATCGAGGAGGTGACCACGACCATCGTGATCGAGCCCGGGTGGAGTGCGACGCTGGATGAAAGCGGGTCGTTCCTCATCACCCGGAGCAAGAAGGGGGCCAGATGAGCCACCTGAGCGCAGACAAGCTGTCGGTCGCCTTTGCCGGGCTCAAGGCCCTGTCGGAGGTTGATCTGACGGTCACTCCCGGCCGCATCACCGGGCTGATCGGCCCGAATGGCGCGGGCAAGACCACGCTTGTCAATGTGCTGACCGGGTTTCAGACCCCGACCGGCGGGGCGGTGACGTTGGACGGCGCCTCCCTGTCGGGGTTGAAGCCGCACGAGCTGCGCCGCCGCGGCATAGCGCGCACGTTTCAGGGCGGACGGCTGTTCCGCGATCTGGCGGTGATCGACAATCTGGAGGTGACCGGAGTCGGCCTCGGCCAAAGTCGGCGGCAGGCGCGCGCCGAAGCCGCGGCGATGCTGGACTGGGTGGGCATCGGGCCGCTGGCGCATCGCATCGCCGGCACCCTGAACTATACCGATGAGCGCCGCGTTGCGATTGGCCGGGCGCTGATCGGGGTGCCATCCTATGTGTTGCTGGATGAACCGGCGGCCGGGATGAGCGCGCCTGAGGCCGCCGACCTTTCCGCCCTGATCCGTCGCATCGTGGGTGAAATGGGCTGCGGCGTGCTGCTGATCGAGCACAATGTCGGTCTGGTGCTTAACCTGTGCGACTGGGTCGTGGTGCTCGATTCGGGCATGATCATCGAGACCGGCGATCCCGCCGCGATCCGCGCCTCCGAAAAGGTGCGCCACGCCTATATGGGCACCGCCACCGAGACCGATCTGCCGGTTCTGGAGGTCAGCTCATGAGCCTGCTGGCCCTGTCGAATATCACCATTCGCTATGGTCGCCTGACGGCAGTGCGCAACCTGGCCTTCACTCTGGCAGAGGGCGAGATCCTGTTCATCACCGGGCCGAACGGCGCGGGGAAATCCTCGCTTCTGCGCGCCATCGCCGGGATAACGCCGCCGGTGGGTGGCCGGATCGACTTTGCCGGGGCCGAGATCACCGGGCGCGCGCCCGAAGACATTGCCCGGATGGGCCTGTCGATGGTGCCCGAGGGCCGCGAGGTGTTCGGCAGTCTGACCATCGAGGAAAACCTGATGGTCGGCACCGGAATGCACGCCAAAGCGCGCAACTGGCGGTCTCGCGCCGCGACCGAACTTGCGGCGGTCTATGACACCTTTCCGATGCTGAAAGACCGCCGGCATTCGCAGGCGGGGCTGTTGTCGGGCGGACAGCAGCAAATGCTGGTGATCGGGCGGGCGCTGATGACCAACCCGCGGCTGATCGCGATTGACGAACCCTCGCTGGGGCTTGCACCGAACATCATCGACCAGGTCTACGACCGCCTGATCGCCTTGCGCGCGCACCGGTCACTGACCTTGCTGATCGTCGAGCAAAGCTCGACGCGCGCCATGCTGGTGGGGGGGCGGATGATCCTGATGCGCGGCGGCGAGGTCCTCCTGGACGGCGATGCCCGCGCGATCGGGCAAAGTGCTGCGATGCAGGCCGCCTATTTCGGATATGGAGAGCATTGATGTCGGGTCTCTTGCAAATCTTCTTTGACGCGCTGAGCCTCGGCTCGCTTTACGCGCTGGGGGCGCTCGGGATCGCGCTGATCTTCGGGGTGATGCGGCTGGTGAACTTTGCGCATGGCGATGTGATCTCGTTTTCGATCTTCGCGCTGCTGTGGCCGTCGGTCGATGCGGTGGCGGTGGTGTTTGCCGGCAACTTGCCGTGGTTCGCCCTGATCCCGTTTGTCCTGATCGTGGGGGCCGGGTTGGCGGTTCTGCTGGAACTTGTGGTGTTCCGGCGCTTTCGCAAGGCCAACCCGGCCACGATGATGATCGCCTCTTTCGCGCTGGGATTCGTGATCCGCTACTTCCTGCTGATGCTGTTTTCCAGCCGGCCAAAGTCGATCTCGCTGCTGCCGAGCCTCAGCCAGCCGGTGGAGATCCTTGGCGCGCGGGTGCCGCTGCTGCAGGTGATCACCATCATCGCCACCATCGTGATCCTGTTCGGGCTGACGGCGTTCCTCAAACGCACCCGCTTCGGGCTGGAGATGCGGGCGGCGGCCGAGAATTTTACCATGGCGCGGATGCTGGGGGTCCGGGCGAACCGGGTGATCATGGGAGCCTTTGCGCTGTCGGGCGCGCTGGCGGCGGCGATTGGGCTCATTCTGGCCAGTCAGACCGGGACGGTGGATATCCAGATGGGGGCGGCGATGATGCTGATGGCTTTCATCGCGACGGTGATCGGCGGTTTGGGCAGTTTGCCCGGCGCGGTGCTGGCGGGGTTCCTGCTGGGCGGGGCGTCCGTCGTGATGCAGGTGGTTCTGCCGATCGAGGCGCGCCCGTTCCGCGATGCCTTCGTCTATGGCGCGGTCATTCTGGTGCTGATCATCCGACCGACCGGTCTGATCGCCGCGCGCGGCATGAAAGAGCGGGTGTAGGCCGTGCGCGGATCCGCAGCCCTTCGCTTCATCTCGACCCCGGTGATCCTGACGTTGATCCTTGTGGCGCTGGCGCTGATCGCCGTAGCCTCGGGATCGCGACCGTTCAACCAGACCATGATCGACATCTTCCTGCGGGTGATCCTTGTGGTTGGCCTCTACATCTTTGTCGGCAATTCCGGCGTGATCTCATTCGGGCATATCGGCTTTACCTGTCTGGGAGCCTATGCGGCGGCGTGGCTGACCATGCCGCCGATGATGAAGCAAACCCTGCTGCCGGGTCTGCCGGACTGGCTGATGCAGACCCAACTGCCGTATTGGGCGGGCGCGCTGATCGCCGGGCTGTGGGCTGCGGTCTGGGCGGCGCTGTTCGGGCGCATCCTGATGCGGTTGTCGGGGATTGCCGCGTCGATCGCCACATTCGCCATGCTGGCCATGATCAACTCGGTCTATTCGAACTGGGAAAGCGTCACGGCAGCCACCTCATCGGTCGTCGGCATTCCGATCATCCGCACAATCTGGCCCTATATGATCGCCGCCGTTCTGGCCGTGGTCATCGCCTGGGCCCATGCGATTTCGCGGGCCGGCCTTGCCCTGCGTGCCGCCCGCGACGAGCCGACGGCCGCCGCCGCATCCGGCATCGATATCCCGCGCGAACGGCTGATTGCCTTCGTGATTTCCGGCGGCGTCATGGGGATGGGCGGCGCGCTATTCGCCCATTCCATCGGCGTGGTGACCCCCGACACCTTCTACCTGACGCTGACATTCACCAGCCTGTCGATGCTGGTCGTCGGCGGCATGGGCAGCCTGTCCGGCGCCGTGCTTGGTGTCGTCATCCTGTCGAGCCTCATTCAGGCCCTGCGCTGGCTGGAGGCGGGGGTCACCGTCGGCACCTCAACCGTCTCGATCCCCAACGGCCTGCAGGAAATCACCCTTGGCATCGTCATGATCATGATCCTGGCGTTTCGACCAATGGGGATCTTCGGCAACAAGGAACTCATCTGGCCCCCTGCCAGAGCAGTGAAACCGGACCAATCCCGGCCCGGACAATAAGCAACGTCAAACTAGGAGGACTGCAATGAAACGACTTACAGAACTGACGCTGGCCCTGGCGGCTTCGTCCGCGATAGTCGCTCCGGCCTGGGCCGAGAGCCAGGGCGACAAGATCATCGTCGGCTTTGCGACGGCGGAATCGGGCTTCATGCAGGCCTATGACAAGCCCGCGCAGGATGCCGCGATGATCCGCATCGACGAGATCAACAAGGCCGGTGGTCTGTTGGGGATGCAGATCGAAGTGGTGACGGCCGACACCAAGACCGACCGCGCCGAAGGGGCCAAGGCCGGCCTGTCGGTGATCGACGCCGGGGCCGATCTGGTCGTCGTATCCTGCGACTACGACTTTGGCGCGCCGGCGGCACTGGCGGCCGAAAGCTCGGGGAAGGTGTCCTTCTTCCTCTGCGCGGAATCGATCAAGGCCGGTATTCAGGGCGTCGGGCCGAACAGCTTTTCGGCTTCGGTGCTGGCGGCCGTTCAAGGTGCCACCATGTCGGAATGGGCCTATACCAAGAAGGAGGCGCGTAGTTTCTACCGTTTGCTCGATACCTGGACCGAGTACAACAAGGGGATCTGCGACGGTTTCGACTGGATGATGCCAAAGCTGGCTGACGCCACGCTGGTGGGCGAAGACACCTTCAAGAACGAGGATGCCTCGATTGCCGCCCAGATCACCCGGATCAAAGCGCTGCCTGCGGAACCCGACGCGATCATGCTGTGCACCATGATGCCGGGCGCGGTTTCGGCGATCAAGCAAATCCGCGCGGCGGGCATCACCTCGATGATCCTGAATGGCTCGGGCGTTGACGGCAGCTACTGGCTGTCGGCAGTGCCGGATCTGTCAAATTTCTATGTGCCGGTTCAGGGCTCGATCTATGGCGACGACCCGAATCCCGACGTCACCACCTTCAACGCCAAGTACAAGGAAGCAACCGGCGGCGATCCGTCGACCCAATATGTCTATCCGGGCTATGTCATGATCGACGTCTGGGCCAAGGCGGTGGAGCGCGCGGGGACAACCGACACTGCCGCTGTGACTGCCGAGCTTGAGAAGATGAAGGACGAGCCGACGCTCTTTGGCCCGCGCACCTTTACCAGCGAACTGCACCACCAGAATTCGTTCAAGTATCTGATTGTCGAAACCAATGCCGGCAAACCGGCGGTGGTGGACAGCTGGACGATTTCAGAGCCGATCTCGGTGGCCGATCTGATGAAGTGACCGCCTCGCGGCTGTGCGGCAGGTCGCGCCTGTCCGGGTGAAAACGGGCCTGATCTGATCTGCACAGGGCGCGAATTGCCACGGCATCGCCGCTCGGGAAACCGGGCGGCGACTTGCTTTGGCAGGGGCGTGCAGTCCGGCACCCGCGCGGTGCGTCGGGTTCATCTTGGGCTTTGCGCAGCCGGTCTTCCCGACTAGGCTGGGCGACAGCACCCGGACCCGCTTTCACGCCCCCCCGCAGCCGCAGGAGCGCCAAAATGAAGATCAAGGCCAATCGGGTCTATCGGGTGGGTCTTCCACTGAAAGAGGGGCGATACAGCTGGTCCAATGGCTATTTCGTCGAGATATTCGACCTGACCGTGGTCGAAGTGCAGACCGGCAACCATAGCCTTGGGGGGGAATGACATGACCGTGCGTGATCAACAGGGACTTGGCGTCACCGCATCCCAACCAGCCGTCGCCTTGCTGGATCGGGCCGTCGCCGACTACTTTGGCTGGACCGGCGACCCGGTGGCACTGCTTGACCAAG
>JBCKXH010000010.1:0-37349 GCA_038921555.1 Paracoccaceae bacterium | reverse complement strand
CCCATCATCTCCGCCTCGGTTTTCCCGAAGTCGCCAGCGGGTTGGTCGGCATGGGCTACCGCCTTGCGGCAGGCCTCTTCACTGCGGCGGAAGTCGGTGCGCCCCACCGGCGCGAGCGGCTGTTCATCCTCGCCATCCGTGAGGCCTGCGAACTGGCCGACCCCGCGCGCCTGCTCTGGGACCCGCTCGAGCGGCGGCAACCGGACGGAGATGCTGCGACTGTGGCCGACGCCCCGTGCCAGTGCAAACGAGAACCGGCAGACGAAACCGACGCCCTCGCAGGAAGCGGGCCAGCACGGCATGAACCTCGCGACGACGGCGGCGCTGTGGCCGACGCCGCAGACCGACAGTTTTCGCAGCCGGGGTGGCGAACGGCAGGGCGAGAAGGGTCTGGACCGGATGGCGCGGGACTGGCCGACGCCGATGGCGAACGACGGGTGCAAGCCGAGCGCGGGCAACCGCAGGACGGCCGATCTGACCCATGCGGCTGGAATGTGGATGACCCCGACGGCGCGGGATCACAAGGACGGGGCGACGAGCCTTGCCAACACGCCGGTCAACGGCCTGCTTGGCCGCCAGGTCCTGGTGACGCGGGTGGCTGGAAGCGATACCTGCGATCTGCGCCGGACCTTGAACCCGTAGTTCGTCGAGGCGCTGATGGGCTGGCCCGACCCGCGTGGACCGGCTTCGCCTTTGCGGCAACGGACCTCGCGGGTTCGCTCAAAACCCGTGGCGTTCGCCCGCTCGATCCCCCTGGTTGCGGCGCATGCGCTGCGAACTCTCGCGGTTGAACTTTTGGCCGACGGATGAGGCTGCAGCATGAAACAGCCGCGCACCATGTCGCTGGTCGAGTCCGTAACGAATGTCGTGGTCGGCTACGGCGTCGCGGTCGTGACGCAGATCCTGATCTTCCCGATCTTCGGTCTGCACACCACGCTGGCGCAGAACATGAAGATGGGCGCTATCTTTTCTTTCGTGAGCATCGCACGATCGTTCGCCTTGCGGCGGCTGTTCGAGGCGATCCGGATGCGGATGCGGATGCGGATGCGGAGTGCCAACTGAGCAACCGCCGCCCCGGTGGGACGGCGGCCATGATCTTTTCTGGCTCAGGTGGGTCAGGCGGCCGGAGTTTTGTAGCAGCGTCCCCGACCGTCGACCTTTTCCGACGTGATGGTCAGCCCGAGCTTTTTCTTCAGCGCGCCGGACATCGCGCCCCGAATAGTGTGAGCCGCCCAATTCGTAGCAGCCACGATCTCGTCGATGGTAGCGCCGTCCGGCGCGCGCAGCATGGCGATCAGGGTGGCCTGCTTGGTGCCCTCGCGCGGTGTGCGCGCCTTGGGCGCGCTGTGGGCGGCGTCTGGCTCGGTGCCGGTGTCTGCGAGGCGTTCGGCCTCCCATGCGGCGGTGATGGCGTCCTGTTCGATCTGATGGCGCAGGGCGGGGTCAAGCGGCATGGCTCATACCTCCCACTTGGCGAAATCGTCTGCGAGCCCCATGCTGTCCGCGATGCGGCGCAGGGTGCCCGGCGACTGGCGTTCCATCTCGGCGGCGAGCTTGGCTTCCTCGGCGAATGTCTCGGGCGGCAGGTGGTTCAGGGTGCCGTAGTGCAGGCGCATCGACGCTTCGACCCCGGCGGGGTTCAGGTTCGGTGCCAGTTCGTGAAGCAGGGTCTGGTAAGACATTGGCATCTCCGTTGGTCCGGGCGCGCGGAATTGCGGACCCTCCTACGCAAGCAAGCCCCGCCATCGCGGGGCTGGCATGAGAGGTGCCAGCGTCACTCGGCGTGTTCGCCCTCGCTGAAGGCGCTGTCAGTGATCCGGCGCAGCAGGCTGGCGTAGTGGTTCAGTGTGCCGACATGGCCCCAGTTGATCGCGTCGGGGTCGGTCTCGAAATGGTCGTCGCTCAGGGCGGCCAGCCGCGCCAGCATCGCGTCGATCTCGAACTTGGCGGCAAGGAAGGCGTTCAGGGCTTTGTCGTTCGTGGCGGCGGCGCGGCGGGTGGTCATGGCGTGGTCTCCTGTGGGTGAGTCGCATCGTTTCCGTGCAATCAGGATCACTCTTCTGGCGAGCGCAATCAACTGAATAACAAGCAATATCATTGCTTTAATCGGATCGGACAGCGCAATGGACGGGATGAGCGAGCGGGAATATTCCGCCCATGTCGGGTTGTCGCGGGGCGCAATCCAGAAGGCGAAGGAGACCGGGCGGCTGGTTCAACATGCCGACGGCTCGATTGATGCCGCAGCCTCTGACGCGCGGCGCGCCGCGATGACGGATCCGGCAAAGCAGCGCGGCAAAACATCTCCCGCCCCGTCATCGCCAAAGCTGAAGCCGGTGCCCGACACCGCACTCTCGGCCGTGGGCGATACGCTGCGTGAACATGGGCTGGTGCCGCCGATCACAGGTGGCGGCACGACCTTCCTGCAGGCGAAGACCGCCAATGAGGTGCTGAAGGCGCGAGGAGTGCCAAGCTGAAGCTGGCCAAGCTGAAGGGCGAGTTGATCGACCGCGACCGTGCGGTGGGGCTGGTGTTCCGGCTGGCGCGGCAGGAACGCGACACTTGGGTGACCTGGCCCGCCCGGGTGGCGGCCCTGATGGCCGCCGAAGTGGCAGCGGAGGTGGAAAAACAATCCGGCAAACCGGTGCGACCGGTGCGACCGGCGCGACCGGTGCGACCGGTGATCATCGAGGCAGCGATCCTGCAGAGGGTGCTGGAAACCCATGTCAGACAGCAACTCGACGCCCTTGCCGATCTCCGCGTCAACCTCGGGTGACGATGGCGATTTGACCGAAGACCATCTGACCGCCGGGCGCGATCTGGGGTTCGACGGTGCGGACGACATCCTGCGCTTCTGGCACCGGGGCATCCGGCCCGACGCCGACCTGACGGTGTCGGAATGGGCCGACCAGCACCGCAAGCTGTCGTCGCGCTCGTCGGCCGAGCCGGGGCGCTATCGCACCGCCCGCACGCCTTACCTGCGCGAGATCATGGATGCGCTGTCGCCGCGCCACCCGGCGCAGCGGATCAGCTTCATGAATGCGGCGCAGGTCGGGGCGACCGAAGCGGGCAACAACTGGATCGGCTTTGTCATCCACCACGCACCGGGGCCGATGCTGGCGGTGTTGCCGACGCTGGAGATGGCCAAACGCACCTCGCGCGGGCGGCTGGACCCGCTGATCGCTGACAGCCCGGCCCTGCGGGAACGGGTCAACCCGGCGCGGTCGCGCGATGCGGGCAATTCGATGCTGTCCAAGGAATTCCCCGGCGGCATTCTGGTGCTGACTGGCGCCAACTCGGCCACTGGCCTGCGCTCGATGCCTGCGCGTTATATCTTTCTCGACGAGGTCGATGCCTATCCGGCTTCGGCTGACGAGGAAGGCGATCCGGTCACACTGGCCGTCGCGCGCACGACGACTTTCTCGCACCGGCGCAAGGTGTTCATGGTCTCGACCCCGACAATCCGGGGGTTGAGCCGGATCGAGCGGGAATATGAGGCCAGCGATCAGCGCCGCTATTTCGTGCCATGCCCGCATTGCGGGGCGATGCAATGGCTGCAGTTTGAACGGCTGCGCTGGGACAAGGGTCGCCCGGAGACCGCCGCCTATCATTGCGATGGCTGCGAAAAGCCCATCGCCGAGCACCACAAGACCCGGATGCTGGAGCGGGGCGAGTGGCGGGCCATGGCAGTGTCTGCCGATCCGCATTCGATCGGCTTTCATATTTCGGCGCTTTATTCGCCGCTGGGCTGGAAGAGCTGGTCCCAGATCGCGCGAGATTGGCTGGCGGCGCAAGGCTCGGAAGAGATGCTGCGCGCGGCGCGCAACACGCTGCTGGGCGAGACATGGGTGGAGTCGGGCGACGCGCCGGAGTGGCAGCGGCTGGCGGATCGCCGCGAGGTGTTTGCCGCCACCGTGCCGCATCTCGGGCTATTCCTGACCGCCGGGGCGGATGTGCAGAAAGACCGGATCGAGGTCGATGTCTGGGCCTGGGGCCGGGGGCTGGAAAGCTGGCTGGTCGAACACATCGTCATTCCGGGCGGGCCGGAGGATCCCGGCGCCTGGGACAAGCTGACCGCCGTGCTGGGTCGGACCTGGACGCATGAAAGCGGTGCCGTGATGCAGCTTTCCAAACTCGCCATCGACACTGGCTATGAGGCTCCAGCGGTTTACGCCTGGTCGCGCGCCGTGGGCTACGCGCAGGTGACGCCGATCAAGGGCGTGGAAAGTTTCAACCGCTCGACGCCAGTTTCGGGGCCGACCTTCGTCGACGCCACCATCGGCGGCAAGCGTCTGCGCCGTGGCGCGCGGCTTTGGACCATCGCTGTCTCGACCTTCAAGGCGGAAACCTACCGCTTCCTGCGGCTGGAACGGCCAAGCGATGAAGACCGGGCGCTGGGCGTCTGCGATGCCCCCGGCACCCTGCACCTGCCTACGTGGACTGACAGCGAATGGCTGAAGCAGCTGGTGGCCGAACAGATGGTGACGGTCCGCAACAAGCGCGGCTTTGGCCACCAGGAATGGCAGAAGATGCGCGAGCGCAACGAGGCGCTGGACTGCCGGGTCTATGCCCGCGCCGCTGCATGGATTCTCGGCGCCGACCGCTGGGACGAGGCCACCTGGCGGTCGCTGGAGGCGCAGGCGGGCGTTGAGACCAAGGTCATCACTGCCCCCGAGGTGGTCGCACCGACCGCGCCCACCGCCGGAGCCGTGCTGACACCGCGCCGTCGCCGCCAAGGCGCGGTGACCCCGACATATATGAGGTAAGTGAGATGACACTGGTTGAGATGCAGGCGCTGCTGGCGGCGCTCTTGGGCATGCGCTTTGGCGGGGTCCGTTCGATCACCTACGACGGCCGCCAGATCACCTATGGCTCGGACGCCGAGCTCGCGACCGCGATCTTCGATCTGGAGCGGCGGATTGCGGTCGCGGACACCACAGTTGTGCGGTCGCGGATTTCCCGGCCTTTCGCCTCGAAGGACTTGTGATCATGGCCAAGACCAACTGGCGTGCCCGTGTTGGCGCATGGGTCGGCGGTTACGGCGTGCCGGGTGGCTTTGATGCCACCTCGGGTCAGCGCCGGTTGAAGGGCTTCGTTTCATCGCGCGCCCATGTCAACGCGCTGATCGCGGCCTCGGGGCCCGAGATGAACGCCCGCGCCCGCTGGCGCTGCGCAACAATGGCTACGCGGCCAACGCCACCCGAGTCTTGGGCGGCCAACACCGTGGGCAACGGCATCAGCCCGAACTCGACGATTGCGCAAGGTGCGCGCAAGGACGCGGTGCAGCGGCTTTGGCTGGCCTGGACCGATGATGCCGACGCCGAAGGGCTGACCGATTTCTACGGTCTGCAGCGCCGCGCCGCCCGCGAGGTGTTCATGACCGGCGAGGTGTTCCTGCGCTGATCCCCCCGCCGCGTCGAGGATGGGCTGGCGGTGCCGCTGCAACTGCAGATGCTGCCGTCGGAAATGCTGCCGCTCGCCCACAACGCGGTGGACGGCAACGGCAACGTGATCCGCCAGGGCATCGAGTTTGACCGGCTCGGCCGCCGTGCCGCCATCCGGGCGACATCTCGCTTGGATGTCGCGAAAAGCGACATCGTTCTTTTACCCGCATTCACAAGGGGTTGGCGATTTTCATTAACTTTGCGTTTACCATGATCTTGCGCCTGCCACCCTGAAGCTGTTCCTGCTCGATCAATATGACGACGCCGAGTTGGACCGCAAAAAGGTGGCGGCGATCTATGCGATGCTCATAACCTCGCCCGCGCCGGATAGCCCACTGGATTCACATGATGAATCACTTTACCCGATTTCTGCAGCAGAGCGGCTCGCATACGGAATTGTTGTGGTGATTTGGCAGCTGCCGCAGGGCTTCGAGCGGATCGCGATTGATCCGCCCCGCAATCGGTGATCCAATCGCTTTGGTCGCGCTGCGGTGGCGGCGTCGGAAAAGACACCGCGCACGCTTGGCCTTCCGAAAAGTGCCAGGGCCAAGGCCGCTCAGTGGGTCATATCGACATTGTCGCCGCAACGGTGCGGTGCCAGCGGGCGTATTTTGCAGCACGCTCGGCGGTGTCCATTTGCGGTGCAAAGCGATGTTCCAGCACCCAAGTTTTCTGGAACTCCACTGGCGCGGGGCAGAGCCCGTCCTGCATCCCGGCCAGATAGGCCACGCCCAACGCCGTGGTTTCCGTCACCACGGGCCGGTTGACGGGCGCTCCAAAAATATCGGCCAAGAACTGCTTTGCCCAGTTGCTGGCCGCCATCCCGCCATCGACCCGCAGCAGGCCATCCGCCGCAGTTCCCCAGTCGGCGCGCATCGCTTCCAGAAGATCGCGGGTCTGGTAACCCACGCTTTCCAGCGCGGCGCGGGCCAGTTCGGCGGAGCCAGAGTTGCGGGTCAGCCCGTAGATGGCAGCCCGGCTATCGGGCCGCCAATAGGGCGCGCCAAGGCCGGTGAAGGCGGGCACCAGGATCAGTTCCTGTGCCGGGTCGGCCGGTTCAGCCAAGAGTTGGGTTTTCTTCGCATCGCGGATGATCTTCAGCCCGTCGCGCAGCCATTGGACGACAGCTCCGGCGATGAAGATCGAGCCCTCCAGCGCGTAGGTGGGCTTGCCGTTCAACTGACAAGCGATGGTGGTCAGCAGACGGTTCTTCGAGGGCACCCGATCCGAACCGGTGTTCAGCAGGGCAAAGCAGCCGATGCCGTGGGTGGATTTCATCATGCCGGGCGATCAGCAGGCTTGCCCGGCGGTGGCGGCTTGTTGGTCGCCCGCAACGCCAAGGATCGGGATCTCGCGGCCAAACAGATCGGCGCGGGTGGTTCCAGCGACAGTGGACCACAGGTCTGAGGGATCGTGTTCTACCCAGCCCGCGACGAGGTGGTGCCTTGATCAAGCGCGAGGATAGGGGGCATGAGAGCAGCCTTCAATCAAGCATGTCCCCAATCGGGATATTCTTCAATGTGTTATATATCAATAAGTTGACCCATCGACCTTAACACTTTTCTAGGGATTTCATGGAACCTTGCGGCCAATTCAAAAGGGGCGGGCACCACGGCACCCGCCCCTTTTCGTCATCTTGGATCAGTTCTGCCAGGACTTGATCAGCTCGTCATAGCTAATCGTTTCGCCTTGCGGCTTTTCGTTGTCCAGTTTGGCGACCGGCGAGCCGGGCGCGTCAAGCCAGACCTGAGGGTCCTGCTCTTCGTTCATCTTCGGGCCGATATCGCCCTGAACGCCGGATTTCTCCAGACGGATCAGCACCTTTTCCTGTTCGGCGCAGAGGGCATCCAGCGCTTCCTGCGGGGTCTTGTCGCCCGACATGGCATCGCCGATATTCTGCCACCACAGTTGTGCCAGCTTGGGATAGTCCGGAATGTTCGTGCCGGTCGGCGACCACTGAACGCGGGCGGGCGAGCGGTAGAACTCGATCAGGCCGCCGAGTTTGGGGGCGCGGTCGGTGAAGGACTGGTGCTGGATCGTCGACTCGCGGATGAAGGTCAGGCCGACATGGCTTTTCTTCACGTCCACGGTCTTCGAGGTTATGAACTGCGCATAGAGCCAAGCGGCCTGGGCGCGATCGACCGGGGTGGACTTCATCAGGGTCCACGAACCGGCGTCCTGATAGCCGACCTTCATGCCATCGACCCAATAGGTGCCATGCGGGCTTGGGGCCATGCGCCATTTCGGCGTGCCATCCTCGTTCATCACCGGGATGCCGGGCTTGACCATGTCGGCGGTGAAGGCGGTATACCAGAAGATCTGCTGGGCGATTTCACCCTGCGCCGGCACCGGCCCGGCTTCGCCGAACACCATCCCCGCAGCCTCGGGCGGCGAGTACTTTTGCAGCCACTCGATCGACTTGCTGATCGCATAGACCGCAGCCGCGTCATTGGTGGCACCGCCACGCGCAACGCACGAGCCGACCGGACGGGAATTCTCGTCCACCCGGACGCCCCATTCGTCAACCGGCAACCCGTTCGGCTCGCCGATATCGCCCATCCCGGCCATCGACATCCACGCATCGGTGTAGCGCCAGCCGAGCGAGGGGTCCTTCTTGCCATAATCCATGTTGCCATAGACCTTGGGCGGGCCGCCGGCATAGGTCATGTCGCGGCCGGTAAAGAACTCGGCAATGTCCTCATAGGCCGACCAGTTGACCGGAACCCCGAGATCATAGCCGTATTTGGCCTTGAAATCGTCCTTGCTCTGCTGATGGTTGAACCAGTCATAGCGGAACCAGTAGAGGTTGGCGAACTGCTGGTCGGGCAGCTGGTAGACCTTGCCATCCGGGCCGGTGGTGAATTTCAGCCCGATGAAGTCAGCCAGGTCGATACCGGGATTGGTGACCGCCGCACCTTCGCCGGCCATCCAGTCGGTCAGGTTGCGAGCCAGTTGATAGCGCCAGTGGGTGCCGATCAGGTCCGAGTCGTTGATATAGGCGTCATAGATGTTCTCGCCCGACTGCATCTGGGTCTGAAGTTTTTCAACCACATCGCCTTCGCCGATCAGGTCGTGGGTGACCTTGATGCCGGTGATCTTGAAGAAGGCATCGGCCAGCACTTTGGATTCGTATTCATGGGTGCCGATGGTTTCGGACACCACCTTGATCTCCATGCCCTGATAGGGGCCTGCAGCATCGACGAACCATTGCATTTCGGCTTCTTGCCCGGCGCGGTCCAGCACCGACAGATCGCCGATCTCGGTATCGAGGAAGGCTTTCGCCGCCTCGATATCCGCCCAGGCCGGTGCGCCCAGGGCCATCAGCGCAAGCGCCATGGCAGTTGAGGTATAGCGCATTCTCATTATGTTCCTCCCAGAGTGTAAGACATTGCAGTCTTCTTGTGTGCCGGGCGGCGGGGCCTTACCCCCCCGCCGCCCGGCGGTTTAATGCCGCCCTAGACCCAGCGAAACACCGCCAGTGCATAGATCGGGCAAAGGATCAGCGCGCCGGTCAGCGGTGCGCCGAAAAAATAGAGCCAGCCAATGGTGATGAAGGCAGAGCCCAATAGGGTGATGAACAGCCGGTCGCCACGGGTGGTTTCGATGTGCAACACACCGAGGCGCGGGGTTTCGGGAAAGCGGATCGCCAGCAGGGTGAACAGGATCAACAGCGCGGCGATGCAGAAAAAGAACAGGGCGACCGGGAAGGTCCAGGCCATCCAGCCGCCTTTGATCATCGGATCGGTCCACTGCATGCCGTCTTCGCTGCGCGGCACGGCGAAGAACAGGCCGGCAAGAATCGCCAGCATCACCGTGATGATGGCTGCGTAAATCCGGGTCCAGCGCGCGGCGGTCATCATACCCTTCCTAGGGCAAAGCCCTTGGCGATGTAGTTGCGGACAAAGTAGATCACCAGCGCGCCGGGGATGATGGTAAGAACCCCGGCAGCCGCCAAAACGCCCCAATCCATCCCCGAGGCTGACACCGTGCGGGTCATGGTGGCGGCGATGGATTTGGCATTGGTGGCGGTCAGCGTGCGCGACAGCAGCAATTCCACCCATGAGAACATGAAGCAGAAAAACGCCGTCACGCCGATGCCGCTGGCGATCAGCGGTGTGAAGATTTTCAGGAAAAAGCGGCCAAAGCTGTAGCCGTCGATATAGGCGGTCTCGTCGATTTCCTTCGGCACGCCGCGCATAAAGCCTTCAAGGATCCAGACCGCCAGCGGCACGTTGAACAGGCTATGCGCCAGCGCAACGGCGATATGGGTGTCGAACAGGCCGACGCTTGAGTAAAGCTGAAAGAACGGCAGCGCGAAGACGGCGGGCGGTGCCATGCGGTTGGTCAAGAGCCAGAAGAACAGGTGCTTATCGCCCATGAACCTGTAGCGCGAAAAGGCGTAAGCGGCTGGTAAGGCTGCAACAAGCGAGATCACCGTGTTCATCACCACATAGATGATCGAGTTGATGTAGCCGTTATACCAGCTCGGATCGGTCAGGATGGTTGCGTAGTTCTCCACGGTGAACCGCACCGGAAACAGCGAGAAGCTTGAGGTGATCTCGCTGTTGGTCTTGAAGCTCATGTTCATCAGCCAGTAGATCGGCACCAAGAGGAACATGAGATAGATCGTCATGACGATGGCAGAGCCCTTGATACGCATCACTTCGTCTCCCGCCTGTCCAGTGTGACCATGGTGGTGTAGAACACCCAACTGACCAACAAGATCACCAGGAAATACATCAGCGAGAACGCCGCCGCCGGGCCAAGGTCGAACTGGCCGATGGCCATTTTCACCAGATCAATCGACAGGAATGTGGTGGAGTTGCCGGGGCCGCCGCCGGTGACCACGAAAGGCTCGGTGTAGATCATGAAACTGTCCATGAAGCGCAGCAGCACGGCGATCAGCAGCACGCCGGCCATTTTCGGCAGTTCGATATAGCGGAATATGCTCCAGCGGCTGGCTTGGTCGATGCGGGCGGCCTGGTAATAGGCCTGCGGGATGGATTGCAGACCGGCGTAGCTGAGCAGAGCCACCAGCGAAGTCCAATGCCAGACATCCATCACGATGATGGTGGCCCAGGCGTCCAATGCGTCGTTGGTGTAGTTGTAGTCGATGCCAAGTGCTGCAAGTGTGTGGCCCAACAGGCCAATGTCAACCCGGCTGAAAATCTGCCAGATGGTGCCGACGACGTTGAACGGCACCAAGAGCGGCAGCGCCATCAGAACAAGGCAGAAGCTGGCCCAGAAGCCTTTCTTCGGCATGTTCAGCGCCACGAAAATGCCCAGCGGCACCTCGATTGCCAGAATGATCGCGGTGAAGGTGATCTGGCGGCCAAGGGCTGCGTGCAGGCGCTCGGAGGCCACCATTTCCTCGAACCAGCCAATGCCATTCCAGAAAAACTCATTTTCGCCGAAGGTGTCGTTGAAGGCGTAGTTCACCACTGTCATCAGTGGAATCACGGCGGAAAAGGCGACCAGCACCAGCACCGGCAGCACCAGAAACCACGCCTTGTTGTTTTGCGTCTTGTCCATCAGGCGGCCTTTCCCTGCACGCGCCAGTCATTGGCGTAGACGTTTATTTTATCGGGGGCAAAGCGGATGTGGGTTTGATCGGAACTCACTGCTTGACCCTCTGGCAGGATCAGGTTGACGGCAAAGCCTGCCACCTCGGCGCGGATGATGCGGTGCCGGCCAACATCCTCGATGCGTTTGATCCGGGCGGGCAGACCGTCACCTGCGGTCAGGGTGACGTATTCCGGGCGAATGCCGATTTGGGTGCGGCCCGACAACGCGCCATAACCGGCACCCAAGGGCACCGGCAGGCCTGCGACAATGGCCTGATTGCCGCGAATTTCGGCGTCGAGCAGGTTCATCCCCGGCGAGCCGATGAAATAGCCGACAAAGGTGTGTGCGGGGGTCTCGAACAGTTCTTCCGGCGTGCCCATCTGCACCACGCGGCCATCGTGCAGCACGACGACTTTATCGGCGAAGGTCAGCGCCTCGGTCTGGTCATGCGTCACATAGATCATGGTGTGGCCGAATTCGCGGTGCAGCGTTTTCAGCTGAGTGCGCAGCTGCCATTTCATGTGGTGGTCGATCACCGTCAGCGGCTCGTCGAACAGGATGGCGTTGACGTCTTCGCGCACCATGCCGCGGCCAAGGCTGATCTTTTGCTTGGCGTCGGCAGTCAGGCCGCGGGCCTTGCGATCCAAAGTCGCCTCCATCCCGATCATCTGCGCGATCAGCGCCACGCGCGATTGGATATAACCCGCAGCCATGCCGCGATTCTTCAGCGGAAACGCCAGATTTTCGCGCACGGTCATGGTATCATATACCACGGGAAACTGAAAGACCTGCGCGATGTTGCGGGTGGCGGTGGGGGCATCGGTCACATCGGTGTCGCCAAACAGAACCCGGCCCTGCGAGGGGCGCAGCAAGCCGGAGATGATGTTCAACAGCGTGGTCTTGCCGCAGCCCGACGGCCCCAGCAGCGCATAGGCCCCGCCGTCCTGCCAGACGTGGTTCATTTCCTTCAGCGCGAAATCCGCTTCGCTGGTCGGCTTGGCAGAATAGCTGTGGGCGAGGTTTGCAAGCGTGATTTGTGCCATGATTACCCCTGTTGAGCCTTGTGGCCCGAGGCCGCAAGCCGGCCCGTGGTGTCGAAAAGATAGACGTGGGCGGGGTCCAGCCAGACGCCGATAGTGCTGCCCGCCGTCATGTCATGCACGCCGTGGACCAGGCCAACCCAGCGGTCGGTGCCATGCGAGAGGTGCAGAAAGGTCTCTGACCCGGTGATCTCATTCGCTCCAAGGGTGCAGATGAATTGCACGGCTTGCGGTGAATGTTGGTGGATTTCCAGATGGTTGGCACGAAAACCTGCGGTATATAGCCCGTCGGCCAGTGCCGCGAAACTCCCGGTGGCCGGGGCGCTGACCTCTTGGCCAAAGCGCAGGCTGCCAGCCGATTTGGTGCAGGGGATGAAGTTCATCGGCGGGTCGGAAAATACCCGGGCGGTGATGGCGGTGGCGGGCTGGCGATAGACCATGGGGGTCGGGCCGAATTGGGTGATCTGGCCTTGCCACAGCGTGGCGGTGTTGCCGCCGAGCAGCAAAGCCTCTTCCGGCTCGGTGGTGGCATAGACAAAAATCGCGCCCGATTGTTCAAAGATGCGCGGGATTTCGGCGCGCAACTCCTCGCGCAGTTTGTAATCAAGGTTGGCCAGTGGTTCGTCCAGCAGCACAAGGCCGGCATCTTTGACCAGCGCGCGCGCCAAAGCACAGCGTTGTTGCTGCCCACCCGACAGTTCCAGCGGCTTGCGCATCAGCATCGGGGTCATCTTCAGCATCTCGGCGGTAGAGCGCACGGCGCGGTCGATCTCGGCCTTCGACTTGCCGATCAGGCGCAGGGGCGAGGCGATGTTGTCATAGACACTCATGCCGGGGTAGTTGATGAACTGCTGGTAGACCATCGCCACTTTGCGGTCTTGCACGCGCTGGCCGGTGACATCCTGGCCATGCCAAAAAATGCGCCCGGTGGTGGGGGCATCCAAGCCCGCCATCAGCCGCATCAATGAGGTTTTGCCCGACGAGGTTGGCCCCAGCAGCACATTCATCGTGCCTTTTTGCAGCGCAAGGTCGGCGGGCTGGATATGCACCTGCCCATTCACGACGCGCGACACTGCTTTCAGTTCAAGTGCCATTCATTTTCCTCAGTCGGCAATCAGGGCGTCGACCCCGGCAACGGTCGGCTCGGTTCGGGTCGGGTCGCCTTGGGTCATATAGGCGTCAAGCGTGGCGATTTGTTCGGGCGTAAGACGCAGGCCAAGCTTGGTGCGGCGCCAGACCACATCCTCGGCGCGGGTGGCGAATTCATGGGTCATCAGCCAGCGCACCTCGCAGGCGGTCAGGGTGGCGCCGAAATTCTGGCCAAGCCCGGCGGCAGAGGTGGCATGGCCCAGCAGGGTTTTCGCCTCAGTCCCGTAAGCGCGGATCAGGCGGGCGGCCCAGTAGTCGGTCAGGAAGTTGTGGCTGGATTTCAGGGCGGCGGTCAGGGCGGCGACGCCGTCCACCGCAAAATCACCGCCGGGCAGTGCCACCCGGGCGGTCCATTTGCCTTTGGCTGCGGGAAAGAACGGTTGCAACTTTGCCAGCGCGGCTTCGGCCAAGCGGCGGTAGGTGGTGATCTTGCCGCCAAACACGTTCAAGAGGGGTGCGCCGTTGGCATCAAGGCTAAGCACATAGTCGCGGGTGGCGGCAGTCGCGGATTTCGCGCCGTTGTTATAAAGCGGGCGCACGCCGGAAAAGCTCCACACCACATCTTGCGCGGTGACTTTGCGCTCAAAATATTGCGAGGCGAAAGCGCAGAGGTAGTCGCGCTCCTCGTCGGTGCAACTCACCGGGCCGGGGCTGCCGGTGTGGTCTTGGTCGGTGGTGCCGATCAGGGTGAAATCCTGCTCATAGGGAATGGCAAAGATGATGCGGCCATCGGTGCCTTGGAAGAAATAGCAGCGGTCGTGGTCGTAAAGCTTGGCGGTGACGATATGGGAGCCGCGCACCAGGCGGACGCCCTCGGTCGAATTGATCCGCGCGACGTTGCGGATGATGTCTTCCACCCAGGGGCCGCCGGCGTTGACCAAAGCGCGGGATCTGTGCTGCCGGTCGCCCTGCGGGCCTTGGCTGGTGATCAGCCAGTGATCGGCGTGCCGCTCGGCATTGGTCACCCGGGTGCGGGTCAGGATGGTGGCACCGCGTAGGGCCGCATCGCGGGCGTTCAGCGTCACCAGTTTGGCATCCTCGACCCAGCAATCAGAGTATTCATAGGCGTGTAGGAAGCGCTTTCGCAAGGGCTTGCCGGCCGGATCGCGGGCGAGGTCCAGCGTGCGGGTGGCGGGCAGGATCTTGCGGCCACCAAGATGGTCATAGATGAACAGGCCCAGACGGATCAGCCAGGCCGGGCGGCGGCCCTTCATCCAGGGCATGAAGGTTGCCAAGAGACGGCCGGCGGGGGTGTCGCCATCAAACCGCATATCGGATTGATAGGGCAGCACAAAGCGCATCGGCCACGAGATATGCGGCATCGCACTCAGCAAGGTCTCGCGTTCCTCCAGCGCCTCGCGCACCAGACGGAACTCGAAATACTCCAGATAGCGCAGACCGCCGTGGAAGAGTTTGGTCGAGGCGGACGAGGTCGCCTGCGCCAGATCGGACTGTTCCGCCAGCACCACAGACAAGCCGCGCCCGACCGCATCACGGGCAATGCCGCAGCCATTGATGCCGCCGCCGATGATGAAAAGATCGGCCATCGCTGGCCGCTGGTCTGTGGTCACGCTGGCCCCCTCCCGCGGATGAACGGAACGTGAGGGGATTCTTCGCCTTGGTCAACAGGAATACTCGTTTACACGCGACATTCTATGAAACGAACATTTTGGAGCATCCAATCCCGACAAGTCCCTGATTTTTCGCCGCTACTGAAGAAATGCGCGCATCGCTCAGCGCTGCGGCATGGGTTGATCCTGCCGGTGCCGCAGCCTTTCCGACTTGATCCTGCCGCGGTTTTCTTCGCAAACTGAACCTGACGAATCGAACACAAGAGAAGCTTTGCATGGCCCTTGGCTTTCGCCAAACCGAGATTCTTGACCTTGCCCGCAGCGACGGGCGGGTGATCGTGGAAGATCTGGCGCAGCGCTTTGATGTGACCTTGCAAACCATCCGCCGCGATCTGACCGAGCTTGCCGATGCCGGGCATCTGGACCGGGTGCATGGTGGTGCTGTGCCGCGCACCGGGGTGACCAATCTTGGCTATGAACAGCGGCGGCGCATGAACGATGCGGCCAAGACCGCGATTGCGCGCGCCTGTGCGGCGGCAATTCCGAACAACTGCTCGATCATCATCAACCTTGGCACCACCACCGAAGCGGTGGCTCGCGCGCTGTTGCAGCATTCCAACATTACCGTGGTGACCAACAATATGAACGTCGCAAACATTTTAGTCGGCAATCCGGGCTGCGAGATCATGGTGGCCGGCGGCGCGCTGCGGCGGTCCGATGGCGGGTTGGTGGGAGAGCTGACGACGCAATTTTTCGAGCAGTTCAAAGTGGATTACGCGGTGATCGGCGCTTCGGCGCTGGACCCGGATGGCGACCTGTTGGACTTTGATCTGGCAGAAGTGCGGGTGTCAAAGGCAATCATCCGCCAGGCACGCAAGACCTTTCTGGTCTGTGACCATTCGAAACTGGGCAGATCCGCCCCTGCCCGATTAGCCTCGCTTTCCGAAATCGACACGATGTTTACCGATCAACCGCTGCCTGTCGACTTGGCTGCAAAATGCGCCAACTGGGGAACCCGTCTGCACCCCGCCCCGATGCCCAAATCGTGATGGATGTCCGGCGCGGCGCCAATCAAACGGCACCTTCACGCGGCGGTTTGGTCAGCCATGCCGCTTCACCCCCCACCCTTCACCCCCATGGCAAGGAAAACGTCTTGACGTTGGTAAAGCTTTTCAGTGCCTCGATGACGCCTTCCTTGGTGCCATTGCCACTGTCCTTGATGCCGCCAAAGGGTGACATTTCAATACGGTAGCCCGGAACTTCCCAGATATTCACCGTGCCGACCTGAAGGCCGCTGATATAGGCCCTCATGCGGTGAAAGTTGTTGGTGCAGACCCCGGATGACAGGCCGTAAGCGGTCGAGTTGGAGACTCGCATGGTCTCGGCATCGTCATCTGATACCCGCATGATCGCGATGATCGGGCCAAAGGTTTCCTCCATCACCAATTCGCTGTCATGGGGCACATGATCGACCACGATGGGCGGCAGCAGCGCGCCCTTGCGGCCCGGATCGTACAAAACCTTGGCCCCCTGAGCCTGCGCCAGATAGACGCGCGCCTCGAACAACTCCGACGCTCTGGCATGAATGACGGTGCCCAGATCCGTCGCGGGGTCCATCGGGTCACCAAAGCGCAGCCGGCGGGCACGTTCCAGCACCAAGGGCACGAAAAGGTCAGCGACGCTTTCCTGCACCAATATCCGCTTGACCGCAGTGCAGCGCTGGCCCGAGTTCCTGGTTGCCCCCGCCACCGCCAGATCGGCCGCGCGGGCCAGATCGGCGTCGGTAAGGTCGCTGCAGATGATCAAGGGATCATTGCCGCCCAGTTCCAGCACCTGCCGCTTGTAGCCCGCCTTGGCCGCGATCATCTTGCCGGTCGTAATGCCGCCGGTGAAGGTGATCAGCTCGATATGCCGGTTGGTAATCATTTCGTCGCCGATCTCGGCAGGCCAGCCGGTCACCACCGACAACATCTGCACCGGCAACCCCGCCTCATACAAGGCATCCGCCAGCCAGATCGCCGTCAGCGGAGTCAGTTCGCTCGGCTTGCAGACGATGCAGTTGTTGGTGGCAATCGCCGGGGCAATCTTGTGGCTGATCATGTTCAAGGGGTGATTGAACGGCGTGATTGCCGAGATGGCGCGCAACGGCTCGCGCAGGGTGAAAATCTTGCGGGCGCGGCCATGCGGGGTCAGGTCGCAAGAGAATATCTGGCCATCGTCGTGAATGCACAACTGCCCGGCCAAAGTATAGACATCATGGGCCCGGCCACATTCGTATAAAGCATCGGCCAGCGATATGCCCAGTTCGGCGATGATGATCCGGGCCAGCACGGCTTTGCGCTCCGCGATGATGCGGGCGGTGTTCAGCAGGATTTTCTGCCGCTCATACCGGGTCAGGGTCGGTTGATATCTCGCCGCAATCTCGAAGGCTTCGCTTGCGTGTTCGGCACTGCCTGCCGGGACCGATCCGATCTCTTCGCCGGTATAGGGGTAATGCACCGGCACCCGCTCCTTGCAGTCAACCTTGCGCCCGGCGATCCGCATCGCCTCGTGCCGCATCGGAATTGGTTGCATCTCGGGCTCCTTACATTGCTGCGGCACTGGTCGCGTAAAAGAAGGCGTCAAAGTTGCGCAACACCGGCTGTGACGGCAGGTCGATCACCCGGTTGACGATGAACGGCACCTCTTGTTCGCTCAGCCCGCCATGGCTGCGCAAGGGTTCGTTCAGCGCGGCAAGGTCATGGCGGTGCGCGGATGTGCCAAGCGTCATGTTCTCGGTCGAGATCATCACCACATCGCCGATCCGGTCGCCGGGCAGCTCAAACCGGCGGACGGCCTCGGCCTTGTCCACCACCAGCAACATACCCGGCACCGCGCAAAGCCGGGCGATCAGGCCGGCCAGGTCCACCTGCGCAGGCAGATAGGCAGTCGCAAACGACCCCAGCGCGCCGTGATGGACGACGTAAGGATCGGTGATCGGCAGGATCACACGCGCCGCACCCAAGCCCAGCCAGCCATCCAGCAAGTCTTGCACATAGACCACGGCGGGTTGGCCATCGGCTAGGTGCTTGGGCTTCATGCCGTGGTCCGCCGTCACCACGATCGCCGCACCCATGGCGTCAAGCTGCGCCAGATAGCGGTCAAACATCGCGTAGAACGCCTGCGCCTGCGCTTGGTGCGGAGCGTATTTGTGCTGCACATAATCGGTGGTGGTCAGATACATCAGGTCGGGGTGCCATTCCCGCAACAGCTTGACTCCGCAGGCAAAGACAAACTCGGACAATTCCGCCGAATAGACCTCCGGCTGCGCCATGCCCAACCATAGCGCGGCCTTGTCCACCCCATGCTCGGCCAATGTCGTTGAGGCCGAACGCTCGGCCGAGAAACAGCGCGCCCGATCCTTGTCAAACGCCAATCCGGTCCCCAGCAAGGCGCGCAACTTGTCTTTGGCGGTGACAATGGCGACCCGCGCCCCGGCGTTGTAAAAACCGGCAAAGATGGTGGGGGCCCGCAGAAAACGGACCTCGTTCATCATGACCTCTTGGCCGGTCTCAGGCTCATACAGGTAGTTGCCGCAGATGCCATGCACCGAGGGGGGCCGCCCGGTGGCAATCGACAGGTTGTTGGGGTTGGTGAAGGACGGGATCACCGAATGGGCCAGACGGTCGCTGCCCATGGCGCGGATGCGCTGCAGGGTCGGCATCAGACCGGCCTTGATCGCCACCGCCAGATATTCCGGCTCGCAGCCGTCCAAACAGATGACCACGGCCGGCACCTTGGGCCAGGGATAGGTCCGGTCGTTGACTCTAACAGCACTCATCCGGCTTCCTTCATTCGGCAAGTCTGGCGCGTTCGGCAAGTGCTGCGGCGGGCGGGGCGGCCGAGGTGACGCCCATTTCGGTCAGGCACTCGCGGGCGGCCTGCACGACCCGGCGCATGACATGGTGATCCATCCGGCCGATCACCCCGATGCGGAAACTGTCCACCACGGTCAGCTTGCCGGGATAGATGATGAAGCCCCTCGCCTTCATCAGGTCATAGAACCGGGTGAACACAAAGGCCGGATCGGCGGGGCAGAAGAAGGTCACGATGATAGGCGACAGCCAGCACTCCTTCAGCAGCGTCTCAAACCCCAGATCGCGCATCCCCGCCACCATCACATCGCGGTTCTGCGTATAGCGCGCACCACGCCCCGCCACGCCCCCCTCAACGCGGTGCAGGCGCAAGGCCTCCAGAAAAGCCGCCACGGCATGGGTCGGCGGAGTATAGCGCCACTGCCCCGTTGCTACCATAGTGGCCCATTGGGCATGGACATCCAGCGCCAGCGAATGAGAATTGCCCTTGGCCGCCGCCAGTTCGGTCTTGCGAGCGATGACAAAACCAAAGCCCGGCACGCCCTCGATACATTTGTTGGCCGAGGATACCATCGCCTCATAGCTGATCCCTGCCATATCCACCGCGCCAAAGGCCGACATGCTGTCAACCAGCAACTTGCGGCCTCGTGTAGAAACCGCCGCCGAAATTTCGGCCAGCGGGTTCAGGATACCGCTGGAGGTTTCGCAGTGGATGGCTACGACATGGCTGATGGCCGGGTCGGCATCCAGCGCCGCCGCCACCTCGTCGCCGCGTGGCGGCATGTAGTCGCCCTTGTCGATCAGCGTATAGGCCCGCCCGATATAGCGCATGATCTCCGCCGCCCGCAAGCCGTAGGCCCCGTTGGCCAGCACCAGAACCTTGCCATCCCGCGGCACGAATGTGCCCAGCATCGCCTCGACACAATAGCTGCCCGAGCCCTGCATCGGCACGCAGGCAAACGCATCCCCGCTCACCCCTGCCAAGCCAACCAGTTGATCGCACATGCTTTTGGTCATCGCCCGAAAGTCGGCATCCCACGAGCCCCAATCGCGCAGCATCGCCTGTTTCACCCGGATGTCGGTGGTCAAGGGGCCGGGGGTCAGCAGATAAGGCTCCCCCATCATGGGGGCGGGATACGGGCTTTGCGTCATCGCGGCCTCCTTGGCGGCAAGCTGGTGCGGGCGTTTCCGGCAACCGCCCGCCCAACCACTATCGGCTGAAGTCAGGTGCTTTCCGGCAACGGTTGGGCGGCGGCCCGCACCGTGCCATCGTCGCGCATCAGGTCATCAATGAACAGGCTTAACAGTTGCGAGCGTCCCGACACCCCGGCCTTGCGATAGATCGCGTTGGTCTGGGCCTTGACCGTGCCCTCAGATGTGGCGCGCAGTCCCGATATTTCCGCCGTTGACATGCCCTTGATGGCAAACAGCGCCACATCGCGTTCCGCCGGGGTCAGACGCCATTCGGCAAAGCGTTCCTCCAGAAGGTCCATAAACGCCCCCGAGGCCCGCCGCAGCCGCTCTTGCGCCTGGTTGCGATCCAGCACGACGCGCCGCATGGCGAACCCGCCGACAACTGCGCCCGCGATCAGGCCGAAAGCGGCGGAAATTTCCAAGAGTTCGCGCATCTCCCAGCTAAGCGCCGAGGATTCAAAGCCGAAGAGTGACGAAATGACATCCGATACGAATACAATCGCACTAAGCGCCTGCGCCAGAAACAACGCCGCAACCAATCCCAGCCTTCCCACACATCCCCCGCCTTGTCCGTGCGACTGAACAACTGGCCCCTAAGGGCAGTGCCTGCGCCGCCGTTCAGTCTTTCTTGTCGCCGCGGTCTTTCCCGTCCTTGCCGCCATCGCCCCCGCCGCCATCGTCCTTGCCGCCATCGCCCCCGCCGCCATCGTCCTTGCCGCCATCGTCCTTGCCGTCATCGTCCTTGCCGCCATCGTCCTTGCCGTCATCGTCCCCGCCGTCATCGTCCCCGCCGTCATCGTCCTTGCCGTCATGGCCGCCGCCGTCATCGTCCCCGCCGTCATCGTCCTTGCCGTCATGGCCGCCGCCGCTATCATCTACGTCGCCCAGAACATTCCGCGTCACCCCGCCGCCCGAAACCGGACGCCAGACGTCCCGCAGTATCTCGCCGGTGCGCGGGTTCAGAACGATTTCGCGGATACCATCGGACCTTGTGGCAACAATCTTGATCCGGCCAAGCCAGGTCGTCTCGACCGAAATATTGGAGAACCCCAGCTTGGTCAGTTGTGCTATGACGTCTTCGGCATAGGACGCCGCCATGGCGGGGCCCGCCACCACGGCTAGGCTCGAGGCTGCTGCCAACCCGACAAGGAATCCTCGGCGTTTCATTTCACTCTCCGGATCGTCCCGGTGCTGCCGGGTCAGTATCTGTCATGGCCCGCTGCACGGCAACCCTTGGCAGTCATCGTCTTTGTCGCAACCAACCGGACAGCGCAAGCTGCCCGGTTGCCGTGTTGCCCGGTCGCCCGGTTTCAGTCGTCCTTGCCGTCCTTGCCTTTGGCGTCCTTGCTTTTGGCGCCCTTGCTTTTGCCAGCGCCCGCGTCATCGTCGCTGTCGTCGCTGTCGTCGCTGTCGTCGTCGCTCTCGTCGCTCTCGTCGCTGTCGTCGTCGCTCTCGTCGCTGTCGTCGCTGTCGTCGCCTTCGTCGCTGTCGTCGCTGCCATCGCCAAGAAAGTCACGCTCCTCCTGGGGCACTTCAACCCCGGTGCCGCGATCTTTGCGGTTGGCGCGGCTGGTTTTCTGTCGCAGAATTTCGCCGGTCAAAGCGTCATAGATGACCTTGATCTTGGCCTTACCCATGACGGCCTTGACCTTGATCTGGGTCAGGCCGGTCTTGACCGTGATCTTGGTATAGCCCTGCTCCTGATAGGTGAGGACAAGCTCATCAGCCGTGATGGCGGCCAGCGACATGCTGGCCGCAAAGATCAGGCCGGTTGACAAAAGCACAAGACGTTTCATTCTGGTATCCTTGGGTTGGGCGACACAAGGCACCCGCCCGACCCGAGCCTTGCCGGTTCTGCCAGCTTCCGCTCCGGGATCGGGATAGCCCGAAGCGGCGGGATGACTGACAGTCGCGGCGGGGACAGTCCTCGTTGGGGGCGAGGATCAGGGCCCGGCATCGCAATGGGGATGTGCCGGAACGCCTTGGTCTGTCTTGGGCTCGGGTCGTTTGGATCTCGTGTCGCATTGCTGCGGTGGAGCCTGATTGCCCGACTTGCCGACCAAACAGAATTGACTTGCGGTTTAGAATGCCCCCCCTAAACCCAGAATTTCGCGCCCTAAACCGCAGTTTAGGACCTGTTTCAGACTAGGGTCCGTGGCGCATCACCAACAATCGACGGGATCTCGGGCTATTGTGGGCGGATCAACCACAGCCGCAGAGCCGCAGCCGCTGTTCACAACCCACAGCCCCTGATTCGCAGCGCTGGGGTGCTTGCCCCGCTCAGGCGACCTTTTCAGCCCCGGCCAGCCCATCGCCACGTTCGGCGCCCATCATATCCTCGATGAACAGGCTCAACAGCTGCGGCCGCCCCGAGACATCGGCTTTGCGCTAGATCGCCGCAGTCTGCGCCTTGACGGTGCCTTCGCTGGTTTCGCGCAGACGGGCGATGTCCTGCACGGTCAGCCCCTTGATGGCGAACAGCGCCACATCGCGTTCGGCACCCGTCAGCCGCCATTCGTCGAACCGCGCATTCAACAGATCAATGAACGCCCCCGAGGCCCGCTTCAGCCGCGCCTCGGCCCGGCTGAGATCGCCAAAGGCCCGCCAGACCAGCAGGGCCCCAAAGACCAGCCCCAGCAAGAGGCCGATCAGCGCGCCGACCTCCATCATCTCGCGCGTGCTCCAGGCCAGCGGGATCGGGTAGATGCCGATCACCGACAGCAGGATGTCCGAGGTGAACAACAAGGCACTGAACGCCTGCACGACCAACAGGGCCAGAAAGGCCCCCGCCCTTGTCACGGAAAATCCGGCGAAAACGGCAGGATGGGGTCGCCTATGATCAGAGAAGGCGTCTCCAGACCACCCAGGGAACCCTCGTCCTCGGTCTGCACGTCGCCAGACAAGCCAGCGGTATCGTCCAGGTTGCTCAAGGTCGTGGCCGTAACAGTCTGGCCATCGTCAGTTCCGCCTGACGCAATCCCGAGCGCGCCCGCCGTTGCGGCCGTCGTGCCCCCGCCCGCTTTGCGGTTGCCCGTCACAGCCACGCCGGTTGATCCACCGGAACCCGGCGTCAGACCGGGATTCAAGGGCAGGCCATCGGGCAAGAGGATCGCGTAATCGCGCAATATCTCGCCAGTGCCCGGATTTACCACGATCTCGCGGCGAAACACGCCATTCTCGGCCACGATGCGCAGCCGGCCTAGAAACGTGTAGCCCTGTTCAAGGATCATATAGCCCTGCGCCTGAAGGCTGGCCACCAGTTGTTGCTCGACGGTCTGCGCCCAACCGACACCGACCAGACCCACCCACAGCGCTACTGCCAAAAGCAGCTTGTTCATCCGGCTACCCCTCAAGGACCATCGGCCCTTTGCCAGTCTACCCTATGCGGCCCTCACCGCAAGAAGTTGGGGCACCGGCCGGACAGCCGACCGATGCCACACGATCCTTGTCAGACCGTCTTACGGACCTGCACCATACAGAAACTCGCAAATCCACGGCCATTGCGGATGCAGCACAAGGCAGTCTGCCATGGCTCCTGCCGCAATCGGATGTTTGACCGCGACGCGCGATCTGGCCGCCGACGCAGCATTTCCCGTCGCACGCGGGCCAGCGGCGGCGTTCTGGTAGGCCTCAGCCGGCAAACCGGTGATCCCGACATCGCCGTCAAAGCCATGGCTCACCCTCTCGCCTTCATCGACGACTCCCCCATCATCGGTGCCGCCGTCCGAGCCATCGTTCGACCCGTCATCGGTGCCGCCGTCGGCCGGATCGTCAGGCCAGCCGCCGTCACCGATTTCGTAGCCATCGTCGATGACGATCGGATCAGGCTCGCCCACCGCGTCGATGACCACATCGACCGGATCAAGGGTCAGTGCGTCCCCCGGGTCCGACTGATCCTGTCCAAAGACCGCCATCGTCATCATCAGCGCGCCGCCAGGGTCAATCCGCCCCGCAGCATCAGCCTGTTGAAATTACCAATTACCATGGTCCCTCGTACCTTGCCGTTTCCGCCTCAGCCCTGCGTCCGTCACTCCGAATCGCAGTGGGCCCCTGAACGGTGTGGTAAGTCTGCCGTCATATCTATCTGCCAAACGTTTGCGGCCACCAAGCGTTGCCGCAAGATTACCTGTAAACCTTCGTTTACCCGGCGTCCGATCAACAAAAATCCAAGAAAAACGGGGGTTTTTCGGGCAGCTGGAAGAATTTTCCCGCAATCACGCGTTGGGCGCAAACCCGCCGGATTTGACTGAAATTTCGCTTCACTTCGGTTAAAACACGCTCTTTTCGGAGCCGGGAACCCCTCACCATCGCCGGCAAGATAGGCAAAGCGCTTCAATCATGCCCTTTCCACTTAGTTAACGAAAACAGGTAAGTCGTTGGTGTAAAATGATAAAACTAGATGTCGCATTCTGCGACATCACGCTACAGCCCCGAAAACCGGCCCGAATACCGGCGGCATCAGACCTTCATGTCGAAGCCCAGATGGCGGGCCACGGTGAAGATGTCCTTGTCGCCCCGGCCACACATGTTCATCACGATGATATGCTCGGGCGGCAGGAACGGAGCGATCTTCATCACATGGGCCAGGGCGTGGCTCGGCTCCAGCGCGGGGATGATGCCCTCCAGCCGGCACGACAGTTGAAACGCCTCCAGCGCCTCGGCATCGGTGATGCTGACATATTCGGCGCGGCCCATGTCATGCAGCCAGGAATGCTCGGGACCGATTCCGGGATAGTCCAGACCGGCGCTGATCGAGAAACCCTCCAGGATCTGCCCATCCGGGTCTTGCAGTAAATAAGTCCGGTTGCCATGCAGCACCCCCGGCCGCCCGCCGGTCAGGCTGGCGCAATGCTGCATCCGCGCGTCAACCCCCTTGCCGCCGGCTTCCACCCCGATGATGCGCACCGCTGGGTCATCAAGGAAGGGATAGAACAACCCCATCGCATTCGACCCGCCCCCGATGGCCGCGATCAAAGTGTCGGGCAGCCGCCCCTCGCCTTCCTGCTCGGCCAGTTGCCAGCGGACTTCCTTGCCGATGATCGACTGGAAATCCCGCACCATGGCCGGATAGGGATGCGGGCCTGCGACGGTGCCGATGCAGTAAAAGGTATCGCGGACATTGGTGACCCAATCGCGCATGGCGTCGTTCATCGCATCCTTCAGCGTGCCACGCCCTGAGGTGACCGGGATAACCTCGGCCCCCAAGAGCCGCATCCGAAAGACGTTGGGCGACTGCCGCTCGACATCATGGGCACCCATGTAGACCACGCATTGCAGCCCGAACTTGGCGCAGACGGTGGCCGCGGCCACGCCATGCTGGCCGGCCCCGGTCTCGGCGATGATCCGCGTCTTGCCCATGCGGCGGGCCAGGATGATCTGGCCCAGCACGTTGTTGATCTTGTGCGCGCCGGTATGGTTCAGCTCGTCCCGCTTGAGATAGATCTTCGCCCCAGCCAGATGCTTGGTCAGCCGGTCGGCATAATACAGCGGCGAGGGGCGGCCGACGTAATGCTTCCACAGCCAGTCCATCTCGGCCCAGAACGTCGGGTCGGTCTTGGCGAACTCATAGCGCGCCTCAAGGTCGAGGATCAGCGGCATCAGGGTTTCGGACACGAAGCGCCCGCCGAACTTGCCAAAGCGGCCCTGCTCGTCAGGGCCGGTCATGAAAGAATTCGCATTGTCCTTGGCCATTCTGCGCCCTCCTGATCATCCAACCCGCTGTAGCGCCATGCTGCGGTCAAGGAAAGGGGGCGGTCAAGGAAAGGCGGCGCCGACGGCCCGCATGAACGCCGCGATCTTGGCGTGATCCTTGATCCCCGGCGCGGATTCCACACCCGAGGACAGATCGACCTGTAGCACCCCGGTCAGCCGCACCGCCTCGGCGACATTCTCGTGCGTCAAGCCCCCCGCCAGCATCCATGGCCGCAGCCAGCGCCGCCCTGCCACCAGCCGCCAGTCGAAGGCCAGGCCGTTGCCGCCCGGCAGGGCAGCGCCCTTGGGCGGTTTGGCGTCGATCAGCAATTGGTCGGCTGCCAGAGAATAATCCATCAGCGCCGCAAGGTCGCCTTCACCCGCCACGCCCAGCGCCTTCATCACGGGCAGTCCATAGCGGGCGCGAACCTCGGCTACCCGATCGGGCGTCTCGGCACCGTGGAGTTGCAGCATATCCAGCGGCATCGCCTCGGTTATGGCGTCCAGCAGGGCGTTATCGGCATCGACGGTCAGGGCGACTTTGCACAGGCCCGGGGGGGCGGCGAGGGTCAGGGGGCGGGCCTCGGCTATCGAAAGGTTACGGGGGCTTTTGGGGAAGAACACGAAGCCGCAATAGGCCGCACCGGCGGAGGCGACTGCCTGAACATCGCCGAGGGTTCGCAAGCCGCAGATCTTGACGCGCAGGCGGTCCATCAGCGTTTCGGCTTTTCCAGCAGAGCCAGCACGTCGTCGTCGAGCAAAGAGGTTTGATCCTTCATCGCCGCCAGTTCGCGTTCCAGCCTGCCGACCTCACGGGTTTTGGTACTGGCCACCCGGCGATGCTTGTGTTCGCGCAGCCATTCCCAGGTGAACCCCACCAACAGACCGATGATGATGCCGGCAAACAGCACCAGAAACACCGGCACCTCAACCTGCCAACCCACCGCGAACAGCGCCGCAAAGTCGTCAGGCAGCAGCCGCAGGGTCACCAGGCTGCGGTTGGCCGAGGCGATGATCAGCAGGGCCACCGTCAGGACGGCCAGAAACAGATAGCGCAGGACGCGGGTCATGGCAGGGGCCTTTGCTGCAAGCAGGGTTTCAGCCCCAATATCGGCGCAGGCGCCGATAGGTGCAAGCGCTGGCAGGTGCAAGCGCTGGCCTACCTGTCGTTCAGCCGGTCGCGCAGCAACTTGCCGGTCTTGAAGAAGGGCACCTTCTTGTCCTTGACCTTCACCGCCGCGCCGGTCCTTGGGTTGCGGGCGATGCGGGCGCCGCGGGCCTTGACCGAGAAGGCGCCGAAGCCGCGCAACTCCACCCGGTCGCCCTTGGCAAGCGCTTCGATGATCTCCTCAAACACCGTGCTGACGAGCTTATTCACTTGCCGCTGCGTGAGATGCGGATTTCCATCCGCGATCTTCTGGATCAGTTCCGAACGGATCATCCGAGCATTCCCCCCTCGTGGTCGCCCCGTCCCTGTGCCGGGTCGTTTGGTCGCCACCTGTTCACATCTTTGGTGACTATAGGCAATATTCGGCCCCGCACAATTGAAATTAATCTGCAAAAACAGCCGCAAGCGACGGCAAGGGCGCGGACCCTGGCGGACAGGAGTGCGGCGGGGGGACTGGCCCGGCCTTTGGGGAATTTCGGGTGGACGCAAGTCCCGGTGAGGCGTCTCACCGCGGTGAATCCTGCCCTGAATCAGAAAATGTCGTTTTGCGCGCATGCATTTTTATCTTGTATTACCAATGGTTTACCGATTTACATTAACTTTTGATTAACCAGTGACACGCAGCGAAAACGCCCCTAAGCCCGGCCAAAATGGCCTGGCAAGACAACGAAAAACCCCGCCGCGATGCGACGGGGTTCTCAAGGACCTAAGGCCGAAAGTCAGGCCTACTTGCCGCTCTTCAGGGCTGCGCCAAGGATATCGCCCAAGGACGCGCCCGAATCGGACGAGCCATATTGTTCGACGGCTTCTTTCTCTTCGGCGATCTCGCGCGCCTTGATCGACAGACCCAGCTTGCGGGTCTTGGAGTCGATGTTGGTGACGCGGACGTCGATCTTGTCGCCAACCTGGAAACGCTCAGGCCGTTGGTCAGCCCGGTCACGCGACAGATCGGACCGGCGGATGAACGACTTGGTGCCGTTGTAATCCACCTCGACGCCGCCTTCCTCAATGACCGAGACCACGACGGTGATGATGCCGCCGCGCTTCACGCCATCAACGGCATCGGTGAAGGTGTCATCGCCAAGGGCTTTGACCGACAGCGAAATACGCTCTTTCTCGACATCCACTTCGATGACGGCGGCCTTGACCGTGTCGCCCTTGCGGTAGTTCTGAATGGCGTCCTCGCCGCGCTGATCCCACGACAGGTCAGACAGGTGAACCATGCCGTCGATGTCGTTATCAAGGCCGACGAAAAGACCGAATTCGGTGATGTTCTTGACTTCGCCTTTGATCGACGAACCCACCGGATGGGTTTCGGCAAAGACTTCCCACGGGTTGCGCCGGGTCTGTTTGAGGCCCAGGGACACCCGACGCTTGGCGCTGTCGATCTCCAGCACCATGACATCAACCTCTTGCGAGGTGGAGACGATCTTGCCGGGATGGACGTTCTTCTTGGTCCAGGACATTTCCGAGACATGCACCAGACCTTCAACGCCGGCTTCCAGCTCAACAAAGGCACCGTAGTCGGTGATATTGGTGACGCGGCCCTTGTGGACGGTGCCGATGGCGTATTCTTTTTCAACGGCATCCCACGGATCAGAATGCAGCTGCTTCATGCCCAGGCTGATGCGGTGGGTTTCCTTGTTGATCTTGATGACCTGCACTTTGACGGTCTCACCAATCGCAAGGATTTCCGACGGATGGTTGACGCGACGCCAGGCCATGTCGGTGACGTGCAGCAGGCCGTCCACGCCGCCCAGATCAACGAAGGCACCGTATTCGGTGATGTTCTTGACCACGCCGTCAATCGCCTGACCTTCGGTCAGATTGCTGATAACCTCGGCCCGCTGTTCGGCACGCGATTCCTCAAGGATCGCCCGACGCGACACCACGATATTGCCACGACGACGGTCCATTTTCAGAATCTGGAACGGCTGCTTCAAGCCCATCAGGGGGCCGGCGTCACGCACCGGGCGGACATCAACTTGGCTACCGGGCAGGAAGGCGACAGCGCCGCCAAGGTCCACGGTAAAGCCACCTTTGACCCGGCCGAAGATCGCGCCTTCGATGCGGGTCTCATTGGCATAGGCTTTTTCCAGACGATCCCAGGCTTCTTCGCGGCGGGCCTTCTCACGGCTGATCTGGGCTTCGCCACGGGCGTTCTCAACACGGTCGAGATAAACCTCAACTTCGTCACCGACCTTGATGGTGGAGGCTTCGCCGGGGTTGGCAAATTCCTTGATGTCGATGCGGCCTTCCATCTTGTAGCCGACATCGATGATGGCCTGACCCGCTTCAATCGCGATGACGCGGCCTTTGACAACGGTGCCCTCCTGGGGCGTGTCAATCTCGAAGCTTTCCTTCAGCAGGGCTTCAAAGTCTTCCATAGTCGCTTTAGCAGACATGCAGTAGCGTCCCTTTCTCGTGATATACAGGCCATGCGGTTGGCTCCGCCGGTCTTTTGCCCTTTGCCCATGCAAAGGACGGCGCTGGCCGACATCCGGCAACGCCGCCGCTATACGCGCGGGGGCGACCTGTGGCAAGCAGGGTTTCGCTTGACCGGGCGGTGTTTCCTTATCTGCGGCAAGGCGCTATCAGGCGGGCATGGAACCACTGGTTGATTGCGTGATCGAGGATGGGCGCTGGGCGGCCCTAGGGCTGGAGCCTTTGGCGCTGCGCGCCGTTCAGGCCACGCTGGGGTTGCTGGGCCTGCCTGAGGTGGGGTTTACCCTTGCCGTGTTGGGTTGCGATGACGCCCGTATCGCCGTGCTGAATGCGGCGTTTCGCGACAAGCGGAGTGCGACCAACGTGCTTAGCTGGCCTTGCGATGATCTTGGCGCGGAGGAGGATGGCGGCACGCCCGATCTGCCCGAGCCGGGTGCGGCTGACGACCCCACGGCGCTGGGCGATATCGCCATCGCCTATGACACCTGCGCGCGCGAAGCAGCCGAGGCGGGCAAGTCGATGGCTGATCATGTCAGCCATCTGATCGTGCATGGGCTGTTACATTGCCTAGGCTATGATCACATCCGTGACGCTGATGCGACCCTGATGGCGGCGGCAGAGCTGCGGATACTTGCAACCCTGGGCATTTCCGACCCATACTGACGCTAGCCCATTCTTGGGCGCATTCTGGACAAGGACCGATGGGCAGTAGCACCGACGTGTCTGGCGCAGAGATTGCCCAGACGGACGACCCCGACGAACCCGCGCGACGCGGCTTTTTTGGTCGGCTGATGGAAGCCTTCTCGCCTGCGGGTCCGGGTGCTGCTGATGCGCCAAGCCAAGCCGCCTCGCCCGTGGTGCCGGTGGTGGCAACCCATGGCATGAGCAATCTGCGCCGTTTGCGGGTCGATGACGTGGCCATCCCCAAGGTCGAGATCGTGGCGGTGGCGCTGGACATCGGCAAGGAGGCGCTGGTCGAAGTGTTCCGCAAGCATGGTTTCAGCCGGGTGCCGGTCTACAAGGGCACGCTTGACCATCCGCAGGGCTTGATCCTGCTGAAGGACCTGGCGCTGCACTACGGCTTTGGTGCTGCGGGCAAGTTCTCGCTGCGCAAGATGCTGCGCCCGCTGCTTTATGCGCCGCCGTCGATGCCGGTGGGGGTGCTGTTGCAGAAGATGCAGCGCGAGCGGGTCCATATGGCGCTGGTCATCGACGAATACGGCGGGGTTGACGGGCTGGTCACCATCGAGGACCTGATCGAGACCGTGATCGGCCAGATCGAGGACGAACACGACGAGGCTGAAGACGCCCTGTGGAAAGAGGAGAAACCCGGCATCTTTCTGGCGCAGGCCACCGCACCGCTGGATGAGTTCGAGGCGGCCTTGGGCGTCACCCTGCGGGTAACCGAGGATGATCAGGAGATCGACACTTTGGGCGGGCTTGTGATGATCCGCACCGGGCGGATGCCGGCGCGCGGCGAGATTGTGCCGCATGAAAGCGGGGTCGAGTTCGAGGTGGTCGACGCCGATCCGCGCCGGATCAAACGGCTGCGGGTGCGCAAGTCGGGCATTTCCCCTGATGCAGCCGGCTAACAAGATCGAGTCTGACCGGCCCGGGGACGCTTGTCAATCCGCCGCTCATCAATCCCATGAATGGGCTTTCTTCGCGCGTGAAGAAAGCGTTCTGACGCTTGATGAACGCCGGGTTCAGGGCGATGACTGCCGATGCAGCTGAAATTGGCCTTTCCCGGTTGGCGGGCGGTCGGGTTGCCCGCGGCACTGGGTGCGCTGATGGCAACCGGGCAGGCGCCACTTGGCCTGTGGTGGGTGACGCTGCCGGCACTTGCGCTGCTGCTGCACCTTCTGTCGCGGCAGAGCGCCGGCCAAGCTGCATGGCTGGGCTGGTTCGCCGGGGCGGGCTATTTCGCGGTGGCGCTAAGCTGGATCGTCTCGCCCTTCATGATCGACATCGCGCGCCATGGCTGGATGGCACCTTTTGCGCTTACTCTGCTGGCCTTCGGGCTGGCGCTGTTCTGGGCGGCGGCTTGCGGGGTGGCGGGACACAGCCGCGCACCGCTGGCGGCATTGGTCGCCGGATTGGGGCTGGCCGAGTTGGCGCGCGGCTATGTGCTGACCGGATTTCCCTGGGCGCTGATCGGCCATGTCTGGATTGACACGCCGGCGGCACAGGTCGCGGCGCTGATCGGGCCTTCGGGACTGACGCTGCTGACGCTGGCCGCGGCGGGACTGGCGGCAACCCTGCGACCCGCAGGAGTGGCGGCGGCCTTGGCCATCCCGGTTGCCATGTGGGGTTTTGGGGCGTGGCAATTGACGCAGCCCGACCCGGCTGCCCCCGGCATTGCCCTGCGTCTGGTCCAGCCCAATGCGCCGCAGGATGCCAAATGGGACCCGGCCCGTGCCCAGCAATTCTTTGACCGGCTGATGACGGCGACCGCCGCCCCCGGTTCACCCGATCTGGTGATCTGGCCGGAAGCCGCCCTGCCCTATCTGATCAGCGACAACCCCGACCTGCCCGCCATGATCGCCAGGGCGGGCCGCGGCGCGGTGGTGTCCGTCGGGTTGATACGGGTCGAGGGCTGGCGGAGCTGGAATTCATTGCAGGTTTACGGGTCCGGCGGCCAGGTGCTGGCCACTTATGACAAGCACCATCTGGTGCCCTTTGGCGAATATGTGCCCTTTGGCGATCTGGCCTATGACTGGTTCGGCCTGACGGGTTTTGCCGCCCAGACCGGGCGGGGCTTTTCGGCAGGCGCGGGGCCGCAGGTGCTGAACCTTGGCCGCTTGGGCCGCGTGCTGCCGCTGATCTGTTATGAGGCGGTCTTTCCGCAGGACCTGCGCGGTGTCGAGCGCCCCGACTGGCTGTTGCAGATCACCAATGACGCCTGGTTCGGCACGCTGACCGGCCCGTTCCAACATGCAGCACAAGCCCGGCTGCGCGCGGTGGAACAGGGCCTGCCGCTGGTCCGCGTCGCCAATACCGGCGTGACCGAGGTGGTGGACGCAAGGGGCCGCGTCACTGCCAGCCTGCCCTTCGGCACCTATGGTTTTCTGGACACCGCCCTGCCCGGCCCGCTGCCCGCCACACCCTATGCACGGCTCAGCGAGATCCCGGTTCTGCTGTTGCTTGCCGGGCTGGTGGCGGCAATCTTGCGCAAAGGCCGCAGATCGCTTGCTTGACCCTTGCGGGATTTGGGTTTACCCCACGCGACATCTGCTGTCACAACGGCTTCCTGGCGTGACGGCCAAACCCGAACGGAGCACGTCCCCGCATGACAACCTTTTCCCCGCGCAAATCCTATGTATTCACCTCTGAATCCGTGTCAGAGGGCCATCCCGACAAGCTGTGCGACCGCGTCTCGGACGCCGTGCTTGACGCCTTTCTGACGCAAGAGGCCAATGCCCGCGTCGCCTGCGAAACCTTTGCCACCTCCGGCCGGGTCATTGTTGGCGGCGAGGTCGGGCTGCGCGACCGCCATGCCATGGCGGACATGATGGAAAGGGTCGAGGACATCGTGCGCGGCTGCGTGCGCGACATCGGCTACGAACAGGATGCGTTTCACTGGAACACCCTGAAAGTGCATAACTATCTGCACAAGCAGTCGGCCGATATCGCCCAGGGCGTTGACCGCGACGGCGCGGGCGATCAGGGCATGATGTTCGGTTATGCCTGCCGCGAGACGCCGGAACTGATGCCGGCACCGATCCAGTATGCGCACGCCATCCTGCGCCGTCTGGCCGAGGCGCGCAAATCGGGTGCCGAGCCGTCGTTGCGCCCCGATGCCAAATCGCAACTGACCCTGCGCTATGAAGACGGCAGGCCGGTCGAGGTGATGTCGATCGTTCTCAGCCACCAACATGCCAGCGCAAGCCAGACCTCGGCGGATGTCCGGGCGATCGTCGAGCCCTATATCCGCGAGATCCTGCCGGCAGGCTGGATCACTGAGGCGACCGAATGGTGGGTCAACCCGACCGGCAGCTTTGTCATCGGCGGCCCGGATGGCGATGCCGGCCTGACCGGCCGCAAGATCATCGTTGACAGTTACGGGGGTGCTGCCCCGCATGGCGGCGGCGCGTTCAGCGGCAAGGATCCGACCAAGGTTGACCGCTCAGCCGCCTATGCCGCGCGCTATCTGGCCAAGAACGTGGTGGCGGCAGGGCTTGCTGACCGTTGCACGTTGCAGGTCAGCTATGCCATCGGCGTGGCCAAGCCCTTGTCGATCTATGTCAACACCCATGGCACCGGTCAGGTCGAGGATGCGCGGATCGAACATTCCGTCGCCACCTGCATGGACCTGACGCCGCGCGGCATCCGCAGCCATCTGGGCCTGAACCGCCCGATCTACGCCCGCACCAGCGCCTATGGCCACTTTGGCCGCGCCCCCGAGGCGGACGGCGGCTTTTCGTGGGAAAAGACCGATCTGACTGAGGCGCTGAAGAAGGCGGTATGATCGGGGCGCTGCGCGATGAATGCGCGCCCTGTTGGGGGCAGCCTCATCGCGCAGCTTTTTCATTGGCCCACATGACCCAAAGCGCCGCCTCTTGCCCCGGCCAAGGATGAAAGTCGTGATCATTCTTCCGCCTGAACGCCGCAATTTCTATGGCCGCATCCGGGGCAAGACCCTGCGTGCGGCGCAAAGGACCTACCTCGCCGACGATCTTGGCCCGCTGACCCTGCAGGGTGTCACCCGCGACGACAACCCGGCCCGCAGCCCGGTTGATCTGTCGATGTTCGGAGGCAAACCCCTGTGGCTCGAAGTCGGCTTTGGCGGTGGCGAGCATCTGGTCCATATGACCGCAAGCTATCCCGACACCGCCCTGATCGGCTGCGAGCCTTATGTGAACGGCATCGCCATGCTGCTGGGCCGCTTGCGGCAAATGGCGGTGCGGAACCTGGCGCTGCATCCCGGCGATGTCCGCGATCTGTTCGAGGTGCTGCCACCCGCCAGCCTGCACAAATGCTTTCTGAACTACCCCGACCCCTGGCCCAAAATGCGCCACCACCGCCGCCGCTTTGTCACGCAGGGCTACCTGAGCGCTCTGGCGCGCGTCATGGCCCCCGGGGCCGAGTTTCGCGTGGCGACCGACATCCCCGATTACGTCCGCCAGACCCTGGTCGAAGTGCCCAAGGCCGGCTTCACCCTGCTCAGCCAGGGTGCTATCCCGTGGGACGACTGGCTGTCGACCCGCTATGAACAAAAGGCCCTGCGCGAGGGCCGCGCGCCGCACTACCTGACCTTTCGCCGCAGATGACCCCTTTTCCTGCCGTCCCCCCTTTTCCTGCCGCCCGCCGCGCCCTAACCTGCGCCCATGTGCGGACGCATCACCATCACCGACCCGAACGCGGCGCTGGCGGCGCTGTTTGACGCCGTGCCCGGCAATGACCTGCCCGACAGCCCGCGCTTCAACATCTGCCCGACCAGCCCGGTGGCGGTGGTCACCTCGGACGGCTCAAGGCACCTCAAGACCATGCGCTGGGGCCTGATCCCGCCGTGGTACCAGACGCCGAGTGACGGGCCGCTGATCATCAACGCCCGCGCCGACACCGTCGCGCAGAAACCCGCCTTCCGCGAGGCGATCCGCCAGCGCCGCTGCATCCTGCCCGCCAGCGGCTTTTATGAATGGAGCGCCGGGCCGGACGGCAGCCGCCTGCCGTGGTACATCACCCGGACCGATGGCCAACCGATGGCCTTTGGTGCGCTTTATAGCCCTTGGTGCGACATCGACAGCCTGGCCACCGTCACGGTCGAGGGTGGCCCCAACATGGCAGGCATCCACGACCGCGAGCCGGTCATTCTGGAACCCGCCGACTGGCCGCTCTGGCTGGGCGAGGCAGGCCATGGCGCGGCCCTCTTGATGAAGCCAACCGCCAAAGGCGTGCTGCGGGCGCACCGCGTTGACACTGCCGTCAACTCCAACCGGGCGCAGGGGCCGCAGTTGACCCGACCGATATGACGCAGCACCTGACCGGTTTTCTGTGCGCCACCCCGCGCAGCGGCCGATAACCCCGCCGTCCCGCAGCATGACCATGCCAGCATCAGCCACTATCTGAATGAGGCGCAAGCGGATCATGCGGCATGGCAAGTCTGGTTTCGCGCCGATGGCATCACCCCTCAGTCCCTGACCTATGAGGCCCTTGCCCGCGATCCCGTCGGCACCGCCTTGGCAGTCGTTTCCGATCTGGGTCTGACCGCCGCCTATTCGCTGCAGGCGGCCTGCCACCGGATGGCCGGCACGCTCAGCGCCGAATGGGCCGACTGCTTTCGTGTCGGCCAAGTGAAAAACCCAAGGTCGGTCCCTACATTCCGACTGGAATTCTTCCCCCGGTTCACATTGGCACAAATACTCCACCGGGGATGTGGGGGGTGTGACCCCCCCCCACTCGACCTCAATGCAGCAAACCAGCCCACCCACCTCAACCGTAGGGTGCGAATTCATGGCGCAGCTTTGCCCTTGCGAACCATTCGCACCTCGCGCGGTGCCCCGGCAGGCAGCTTGCACCCGCGCTTCGGCGCGATTATATCCGGGTCAGCGCGGGTGTTGTGTAATGGTAAGACCTTAGCCTTCCAAGCAGAAGACTTGAGTTTCTTGGTCTATCTTTGACTTGCTAATCATTTCATTTTACAGAATAAATGAAAGCATCGCGTATCGTCCGATAGCGCGCAGTATCGCACCGTAACCGACAAAATACCTACAACATGCCGAAGCTCACAGAGACATTTGTCCGCAAGCTCGCGCCCTTCGGAGGCGGGACGCAGAAGCATTGGGACAGCGAGATCAAGGGCCTTGTTCTCTTCGTCGGAAAGTCTGCGAAGACGTGGTACTTCCAGAAGGATGTTGGCGGTCAAACTCGGCGCGTCTTGATCGGACGGTTTCCGGCAATTTCGTCGGATGCGGCTCGTCAAACTGCCATGGGACTTGCGCTTGAATGGGGCAGGGGGGCAGGCAAAAGTATCCAGATCGGAGCGCCCTCGCTCGAGGTCGCGATGGAAACCTATCTCGCCCGAAGCAAGCTGCGGTCTGATGCCCACAGGTCAGGCGTACGTGCGCAGTTCGAGTTGCACTTGAAGGACTGGCTCCGCCTTCCGCTCGATGAGATCTCGAAGGCAATGGTGGTGGACAGACACCGGTCTCTGGCTGCGACACCGTCCGGTGCCAACCATCTTCTGAAATACTTCAGGACAGTATGGAACCACGCCCGACGCATTCATGATCTGCCCGAGTGCCCGACCTTGGCGATCGAGTGGTATCAGGAGCAACCAGACGGGTCCACAATCGACGACCTGACTGAATGGCGGCGCACGGTTGACGCCCTGTTCAGCCCCGTCCACGCAGCCTTCTATGAATTCATTCTGTTTACCGGGCTTAGGAAGTCGGAAGCCTATTCGCTGGAGTGGAAGCATGTTCGTGAAGATCACGTTCATCTGCCCATGACGAAGAACGGTCGAAGCTTCGACCTGCCAATCCTTCATTTGCACCACGAGATATTGGCTCCGATGAAGGGGCTGAGCCGCCAGTGGGTGTTCCCTTCACCGAAGGCGGCTTCCGGGCATCTGACAGGGGCTACGCGAATGAAGTGGAGCCCGCATGATCACAGGCGCACGTTTGCGACTGTCGCCGTCGAAGCCGGAGTTCTTGAAGAGGTCGTCGGGCGCCTGTTGAACCACACGCCGCTGTCGATTACGGGCCAACGCTACGCGCGACCATCGCTTGCGTCACTGCGGCCTTCGATGCGGATCATCTTCGATGAACTCACCCGCCGAACGAACGGGGAAGGTTCGGCGCCCTAAGAAAGTGAGTTTAGTGATCTCCGGCGGTACAGTTGGGGTACTGTGACAACTAAGCAACGTCATTCTACCGGAGTGTGAGGCATGGCACGATCCGATCCTCCTGAGCCAGAGATAGTGCCCAGCGATGACGGGCAGCTCGCAAACCGCTCCCGCGTCAGAGCGCTGCTTGATCGGGTGAAGCTGGAGTCTCCAAGGACTCTGCTGGGCGCGCCCCTGCTCCAGGAGTTGGCGTCCAAACTGAATATACGTCGTCGCGCTGGCGTCCCGGAAGTGACGCAAATGCGCCTGGCCTTGCGGGTCCGCTAGTTAGGTTGGTTCTCGAAGAACGTTTTGGCGGGTTCTGTGCAGCCGCGTAGTGCTGGCAGTGTGCCGATTGAGGACTTGGAACACCCTACCAGCAGTGCAACAGCGCTTCCCGATGCTG
>JBCKXH010000009.1:0-37818 GCA_038921555.1 Paracoccaceae bacterium | reverse complement strand
TTATCTGACGGCGGGTTGCGGTGGGTTTGTCGATATCACTTCCCATGCGAGGAAGATCGTGTTTGTCGGCTGGTTTGAGGCGGGGGCCGAGATTGCGCTGGATGCTTGCGGTTTGCGGGTGGTGAAGCCGGGCAAGTTCACCAAGATGGTGCAGGCGGTCGAGCATGTGACCTTCTCGGGGCAGCGTGCGCGCGAACAGGGGCAGGATGTTATGTATGTGACCGAACGCTGTGTGATCCGGCTGCGACCCGAGGGCTTGGTTGCGAGTGAAGTCATGCCGGGGATTGATCCGGCGCGCGACATTGTGGCGGCGAGCCATGGCAGGGTGCAGGTGGCGCCGGATGCGGTGCTGATGCCGCTGGCTCTGTTGGGTGAGGGTCGGGTGGGGTGGCAGCCATGAGCGAAGTTCATTTGTTGACCGACGGCCAGGTTGCCGAGATGCGGCTGGACAACCCGGCCAAGCTGAACGCGCTGACCCCTGAGATGCTGGACCAGATCGCCGCTTATTGCGACCGGGTGGAGCGGGATGCGGATGTTGTGGCGGTTCTGGTGACGGCGGTCGGGGCGAAGGCGTTTTGCACCGGGGCGGATATCAACGCCTGGGCCGGGCTGGTGCCTGCCGATTTTGCCCGGCACTGGGTCAGGGCAGGGCACCGGGTGTTCGACCGTCTGGCGCGGCTGGCCAAACCGACCATCGCCGTGCTGGAGGGGGTGGCCTATGGCGGCGGGTTGGAGCTGGCGGCGGCTTGCGATATAAGGGTGATGTCGCCTCGGTGCAAGATCGCACTGCCGGAAACCAGCCTGGGCATCGTGCCGGGATGGTCGGGGTCGCAACGCCTGGCGCGGTTGCTGCCCGAGGCGGTGCTGAAGGAAATGGCGCTTTTTGGCCGGGTTCTGACCGCTGAGCGCGCCTTTGCGCTGGGCTTTGCCGCTGAGGTTTCGGATGATCCCTGTGCTGCGGCGCTGGAAATTGTTGAGCGGTTGCGCGTCACCTCGCCCCGCGCGACCGAGGTTGCGAAATACATGATCCACGCGGCGGTGGGTGAGGACCGCGACGCCATGATTGAGGCTTTGGGCGGCGGCATGACCGCGGCCACGGCGGATAAGGCCGAGGGGGTTGCTGCGTTCCGGGCCAAGCGCAAGCCAGAATTTCCGGGGGTTTGAGGTGAATGACCTGACCGCGCTGATGCAGCCCGATGTCATCATCATCGGGTCGGGCATGGGGGGGGCGACCTTGGCCGCAGCGCTGGCGCCTTCGGGCAAGCGCATCCTGATCGTGGAACGCGGCGAGCGGATGGCGGATACTCCGGCCTCACGCGATCCGGTTGCGATCTTTCGCGATGGGCATTTTCGGCCGGATGAGATCTGGCTGGACGGCGCGGGGCGGGCCTTCAATCCCGGCAATTACTATGTGGCGGGGGGCAATTCCAAGTTTTATGGCGCGGTTCTGATGCGTTACCGGGCGCAGGATTTCAGGCCGATACGCCATATGGGCGGGGTGACGCAGGGCTGGCCCTTTGACTATCAGGTGCTGGAGCCGTTTTATCAACGGGCCGAAAGGCTGTATCAGGTGCGCGGCTGCCTAGGCGAGGACCCCAGCGAGCCAGTGCATTCCGGGGGCTATGACTTTGCGCCGGTGCCGGATGAACCCGCAATCGCCGATCTGCGGCGGCGCTTGCAGGGGGCGGGGCTGCACCCGGCCAGCCTGCCTTTGGGCGTGGATATCGAGCGCTGGCTGGCCAAGGGGCGGACGCCGTGGGACGCATTTCCCAATACCTGCGGCGGCAAGATGGATGCCGAAACCATCGGGCTGAACCAGGCGTTGCAGCACCCCAATGTGACGCTGGCCACCGGGTCGCGGGTGGTGCGACTGCTGGCCGAGGCTGGCCGGATAACCGGGGTTGCGGTTGAGCGCGCGGGCAGCCGCGAGGTGCTGTGCGCGCCTATTGTCGTGCTGTGTGCCGGGGCGGTGCAGACGGCGGCGCTGCTGTTGGCCTCAGCCGATGCGGCGCATCCGAGGGGGCTGGCCAATCGTTCAGATCAGGTCGGGCGCAATTTCATGAACCATAATCTGAGCGCGGTTCTGGGGCTGCATCCGTTCCGGCGCAATACCAGCATCTACCAAAAAACCATCATGGTCAATGACTTCTACCTTTCGGGCGGGCCGGGGGGCGCGCCTTTGGGCAATATCCAGATGCTGGGAAAGATTTCGGGGCCGATTCTGGCGGCGGATACCAAAATCCCGCTGCGGCTGGCCAACTGGGTCGCCGGTCATGCGGTGGACCTGCTGGCGATGTCCGAGGACCTGCCCAATCCCGCAAGCCGCGTCACGCTGAAGGGCGGTCAGATCGTGCTGGATTGGCAGCGCTCGAACTGGCAGGCGCATCTGGCACTGGTCGCGCGACTGAAGGCTACGCTGCGGCGGGCGGGCTATCCGGTCACCCTGTCGCGCGCCTTTGACCGGCGCACGTTAAGCCATCAATGCGGCACCGCACGGATGGGGGCTGATCCCGGCGCAAGCGTGGTGGATGCGTTCTGCAAGGCCCATGACCTGAGCAACCTTTATATCGTTGACGCCTCGGTGCTGCCAACTTCGGGGGCGGTCAACCCTGCACTGACCATCGCGGCGCTGGCCTTGCGGACGGCTGGGCGGATTGCTGGAGGTGCGCCATGAAGCGGGCGCTGATCACCGGGGGGCAGCAGGGCATCGGGTTTGGCATCGCACAGGCGCTGCATGGGGCGGGGTTTCAGGTGGTGATGACGGCTGAGGCGCCCGAGAGCGCCGAGGTGGTGCAGGCGGCACTGGCCGCGCTGCTGGGTGCGCGCTATGTGCAGCATGATCTGCGGGGCATCGGCGGCATTGCGGCGCTGTTGGATGCGGCTGGGCCGGTAAGCTGCTTTGTCTCGAATGCCGGGGTGCCAGCGCGGGTGCGCGGCGACATGCTGGAGATCAGCGCGGAAGGCTTTGACTTTGTGATGGGGATAAACCTGCGCGGGGCGTTCTTTCTGGCGCAGGAAGTGGCGCGGCGGATGCTGGTTGCGGCATCTGAGGACTATCGCTCGATGCTGTTCGTCACCTCGGTTTCGGCCGCGATGGTGTCGGTTGAGCGGGCGGAATACTGCCTGTCGAAATCGGCAGCGGCCATGATGGCGCAGCTTTTCGCGGTCAGGCTGGCGCCGCATGGCATCGGGGTGTTCGATCTGCGGCCCGGAATTATTCAAACCGCCATGACGGCAGGTGTGACGGACAAATACACCGGCCTGATTGCGGCAGGCCTGATTCCGGCGGCGCGCTGGGGGGTGCCTGCGGATGTGGGCTCAGTCGCGGTGCCATTGGCGCTGGGGCAGATGGCTTTTGCGACCGGAGCAGTCATTGCGGTGGACGGCGGGCTTTCGATCAGGCGGTTGTAGGATGGAATACGACTTTGTCATCGTGGGCGCAGGCTCGGCGGGCGCGGTTCTGGCGGCGCGGCTGTCGGAAAACCCCAACGCGCGCGTGCTGCTCTTGGAGGCGGGCGGGCGGGACTGGCATCCGTTTTATCACCTGCCCGCAGGCTTTGCCAAGCTGACCAAGGGGTTGGGGTCGTGGGGGTGGAGCACGGTTCCGCAGCGCCACATGAAGGATATGGTGATCCGCTATACCCAGGCGCGGGTGATCGGCGGCGGGTCAACGATCAACGCGCAGATCTATACCCGCGGCAACGCGCTGGATTATGACGAATGGCGGCAGATGGGCTGCACCGGCTGGAGCTATGACGACGTCCTGCCCTATTTCCGCAAGGCCGAGGACAACGACACCTGGGACGACCGCTTTCACGGCAAGGGCGGGCCGTTGGGCGTCAGCCAGCCGCGCGCAGCCCTGCCGATCTGCGACGCTTTTTTCGCGGCGGCGGGGCAGGTCGGCATTCCGCGCAACAAGGACATGACGGGCGAGTTGCAGGACGGTGTGGGGTTCTACCAACTGACGCAGAAGAATATCCGACGCTCCTCGACCGCTGTGGCCTATCTGCGCCCGGCGCGGAGGCGGGAAAATCTGCAGGTCAGGACCGGCGTGCAAGTCCTGCGTGTCCTGGTTGAAAATGGCAGGGCGGTCGGTGTCCAGACGGCTGACGGGACGCAAAGGGGCGGCGAGGTGATCCTGTCCTGCGGCGCCATTGGCTCGCCTCGGCTGCTGCAACTGTCGGGGATCGGCCCGGCGGATCATCTGCGCGCGCTTGGCATTGCCGTGGTGCTGGATCAGCCGGGGGTCGGTGCGAATTTGCAGGATCATCTGGATCTGTTCGTGATTGCCGAATGCACTGGCCCGCATAGCTATGACCGCTTTGCCAAGCCGCATCTGGCGGTGCTGGCCGGGCTGCAATACTTGCTGACCCGGACAGGCCCGGTCGCCTCACCGCTGTTTGAGTCCGGCGGGTTCTGGTATGCCGACCCTGCCGCCCGCAGCCCGGATATCCAACTGCATCTGGGTCTGGGATCGGGGATCGAGGCCGGGGTGGCTGCGATGCCGCAGGGCGGGGTGACGCTGAACTCAGCTTACCTCAGGCCAAGGTCGCGCGGCACGGTACGGCTGGCCAGTGCGGACCCGCTGGCCGCTCCGCTGATCGACCCGAACTATTGGGCCGACCCCTATGACCGCGAAATGTCGATCCGCGGGCTTAAGTTGGCGCGCGAGATCATGGGGCAAGAAGCGCTAAAACCCTATGTGCTGGCCGAACGCCTGCCGGGGCCGCAGGTGCGGACGGATGAGGATTACTTCAACTATGCCTGTGCCCATGCCAAGACCGACCACCACCCGGTCGGAACCTGCCGCATGGGGGTGGATCCGGCGGCGGTGGTTGACCCGGCGCTGCGCTTTTGCGGCATTGCGGGGCTGCGGGTGGTCGATGCCTCGATCATGCCGAGGCTGATTTCCTCCAACACCAATGCCTGCGCGATCATGATCGCGGAAAAGGCGGCTGATCTGATAAAGGGCTCCACATGATCCGCCACATCGTTCTGATCCGCTTCAAACCCGAGGCCGACTTTGCCGCCATCTTTGCCGCCCTGCCCGAATTGTCAGCGCGGCTGCCGGGGGTTCTGCACTTTGCCAGCGGGCAGAGTGCAAGCCCCGAAGAGATTGAGCGCGGCTATCTGCACGGCTTCACCATCGACTTTGCCGATTGGGCAGCACTTGCCACCTATCAGGCCGACGCCGGGCACCAGGCGTTTGGCGCAGCACTGGTGGCAAATGCGGTGGGCGGGATTGCGGGTATCCTCGTGTTCGATCTGGTGGTGTGATCATGCTGATCCTGCCCACCGATGAGGGAACGCTGGAACCCTACCGAATGTCGGGCGTGGCCCTGACGCCGCGTGCGCCGAAGGTTGCGCTGACCCGGGTAGCCTTTGCCGCGGCCCATGTCGTGTCGGACCCTTTGGCCGAGCGAAACCCGTGGGACACCAGGCCCGCCGTGGACTGGGAGGCGACTTTGGCCTTTCGGCAAGGGCTGTGGGATCAGGGTCTGGGGCTGGCCGAGGCGATGGACACGGCACAGCGCGGCATGGCGCTGGATTGGGCGACGGCGCTGGAGTTGATCCAGCGCACCATGGTGGCGGCCAAAGCGCATCCGATGCGGCCCCGGGTGGCCTGCGGGGCGGGGACCGACCATGCAACCGACCTCAGGGATGCGGGGGCCATTGCCGGGGCCTATGAGACTCAGGCCGAGGCGATCGAGGCGGCAGGCGGGCAGTTGATCGTGATGGCGAGCCGGGCGTTCACGGCGATGGCGGCGGATGAGGCGACCTACCGCGCGGTTTACCGCCGGATCATCGACGGGGCGGCGCAGCCGGTGATCCTGCATTGGCTGGGTGAGATGTTCGACCCGCAGCTTACGGGCTATTGGGGCAGTCGGGATGTGGCGCGCGCCTCGGATTTCGTGCTGGGGCTGATTGCGGAGAATCCGGGGCAGGTCGATGGCATCAAGATATCGCTGCTGGACCGCGGCCATGAGGAGGCGTTCCGGGCGAGGTTGCCACCGGGGGTCAGGCTTTATACCGGCGATGACTTCAACTATGCCGATCTGATCGCGGGCGACGGGGTGCGGCATTCGGACGCGCTTCTGGGCATCTTTGCCGCCATCGCCCCGGCGGCCTCGCAGGCGCTGGAGGCATTGGCGCTGGGTGACATGGCGCGCTATTTCGCGCTCTTGGCCCCGACCGTGCCGCTCGCCCATGAGATATTCCGGGCGCCGACGCGGTTTTACAAGGCGGGCATCGCGTATCTGGCGTGGTTGAATGGCTATCAGCGCCATTTCATCATGCCCGCAGGCTTTCAGTCGAGCCGGGACATCAGCCACTACGCCAATGTGTTCCGGCTGGCCGATGCGGCGGGCTTGCTGGCGCGGCCTGATCTGGCCGAGCCAAGAATGCAGACCCTCTTGGACTTGCACGGTATCGGGGCGTGATCCCGCGCCGGCCGACGATCCATGATGTGGCGCGCGAGGCGGGGGTGTCGAAATCGACAGTTTCACTGGTCTTGCAGGAAAGCCCGACGGTGCGGGCTGAAACCCGCGCGGCGGTGCGCCAGGCCATGGCGCGCATCGGTTATGTCTATAACCGCAGTGCGGCCAATCTGCGGGGCGGCAAGGTCGGGCTGATCGGCCTTGTCATCAACGACCTGCGCAACCCGTTCTTCACCGAATTCGCCATCTCGGTCCAGATGGCCCTGTCGGAGCGCGGCTTTGCCACGGTGCTCGCCAATACCGATGAGGATCCTCGGTTGCAGGCCCAGGTCATCGCCTCGATGATCGAGCATGGAGTGTCGGCGCTGGTGATCTCGCCGGTTTACGGTGCTGCGGCGGGGTTTGATCTGTTGGCGCGGGCGGGGATTGCGGTGTTGCAGGTGCTGCGCAAGGCAGAGGGTGCCGGCGAGTTTCCCTTTGCCGCGCCGGATTTCGAACGCGGTGGCAGGCTGGCGGCGCTGCATCTGGTCACCATGGGTGCCCGGCGGATCGCCTTTGCCGGTGGGCTGGCCGGGCGGCCAGTCACGGCCGAGCGGATGGCGGGCTATCTGGAGGCGATGGCCGAGACGGGTCAGGTGCCCCTGAGCTTTGCCGGGCGGGCCAGCCGGGCCTACGGGCGCGAGGTGGCGCTGAAGCTGGCCAAGCTTCATCCGGAGGTCGATGGGGTGATCTGCTTCAACGATCTGGTGGCGCTGGGCATCCTGTCGGGCTGCGCCGAGATGGGCCGCAAGGTCGGGCAGGGCTTTCGGGTTGTCGGTTTCGACGATATCGAGGAGTGCCAGCAAAGCTACCCCAAGTTGACTTCGGTGCATTGCGATGTCGCAGGCTTTGGGCGGCAGACGGCGGAAATGCTGCTGAAATGGCTGGTCGAGGGGGTGCCGCCTGCGCCCGAGACGCGCAGCGCGGTGCGCTTGATTGTGCGGCAGTCAAGCGATGTCGCGTAATGTGGCATCTTGTTTTATGGGTTGTTCACAATTGGTTGGCGGTTTTCGTTAACCGGGCGCCGGGTGCTGCATCAAGGTAGGCGGGGGGTTTTGCACCCCCCACACCCCCCGCAGAGTATTTGTGCCAATGTGAAAGGGGATCCGGCCTAGCCGCGCACCGCCCAGACTTTGCCGTCCTGATCGAAAACATCGGCGTGTTGCGGGGCAAAGGCCAGTCCGACCGTTTCGCCGGGATGCCGGTTGACCTGCTGGGCGACCTTAACGATCACCGGGCCAAGCGGGGTGTCGAGATAGGCATAGCTGGTTGCCCAGACGCTTAACCACCGAGGCGGTGCCGGTCAGGATGGTGCCCGCCACATCGGTCAGGCTGAGGGGTTCGGGGCGCAGGCCAAGCTCAGCCGGTTGTTCGCCGTCAAAAGCGCCGGCGGCGGGGGCGGCGATGGTCAGCTCGCTGCCGGTGGCGAAGCGCGCGGTCAACTGGCCCGCGGAATGGCTGACCTTGTCGGGCAGCGTCATCGGCTCGACCTGATCGTGCGCCACGTAGATTATGGTGGTTTTCAGCTCGTTGTGCAGCTTGGCCAGTTCAAGGCGCATCTGCAGGCGCAAAAGGGCGTCAAGGTTGGACAAGGGCTCGTCGAACAGGAACACCTCGGGGTTGCGGACAAGGGCGACGCTGGCGCTGGCCGCCCGACATCTCGCCGGGGATTGGAGCACCATGGCGACGCGGCGCTTGGCGGGCACTTCGGTGGTCGCCTCCACACCGCCGATCGGCACGCGGCCCCCGGTCACGGCTTCAAGCCCGGCGATCATGCGAAGCAGGGTGGATTTGCCGCAGTTCATGGATCAGGCGGAAGGCAAAACCACCGTCCGCTGTGGTCACTGCCATGCCCCATTTGGCGCCACCCGTTTGCAACTTTGTAATGGCAGCCGAGAAATTCCGGGTGCCGTCAAGACCGCCGGGTAGGCCGTTGTCGCCGATCTGACCGGCGGCGGCCAGCTTGTCCTTGTTGTAGCAAAGCACGATGGGATGGGTGTCGAAGGGCACGGCCTATTGCTTGCCATCGACCTGCACTGCCTCCCAAGAGGCGGCGGCGAAGGTGTCCGCCGACCGGCCCTTCGCGCCGTCTTTAGTTGCCGGGCCGCAGGGGCCTGCGGCTTGCAGCTTTACCGGTCTGGACACCGCATGCATCGCCGCCTGTGGCGCCTTGGTCTTGCCTCTCAGACCGGACTTTTGCAGATTGCGTAGGGGTTTTCCCGGCTGTCAACGGACTACTGGAGACGTATCATAGTTTCGGATATTTAATCTGCCGATCAGCCCGGCGCAGCCGCGACCACCATTGCCGGGCCACCTGGTGCCGTGGCGAGGCACCAGGTTGATGTTGGGCAAAAGGCTGTCGGACCCGCGCGGCAAGCCGGGCGTGTCATAGGCGGTCAGCGCATCCCGCTCGGTCCGCCGTTCGGGGAGCGAGCGACAATGGTGAAAGTCGTTGAGGTCGGAATTTGCGTGGAAATTGCCATGGCACGGCGAATTTTCGACGACAAGGCGGGTCGGACCACGCTCTTTCAGCCAGTCGCAAGGGTCTTTCAGCCAGGCACGATGGGCGGGGTCTTCGCACAGGCGGGTGCCCCGGTCTTCGTTGAACAGGGTCCAGATCACGCTGGAGGGGTGGTTGCCGTCGCGGGCCAGAATGCCCTGCATCGTCTCGCGCATGCGCCGGGCCGAGGCCGCCGTGAAGATGCTTTCGGGGTCGCAATCCTGATCGAGGGCGGCGCGCATGAGCCACGGCTTGCCGTTGAGCAGGATCTCGCCGTTCAAGGTCTCTATGCTACGGAAACCAAAAGACTATTCTGCTTTGTCACCTTGCAGATCGACCGAAAGGCGAAAAAGCGCAGGTGTTTCGGGCGACCACGGGGCGACGGTATCAAGGGTGAAGTCCACGGCCTGGTGGTCTGCCCGATGACGCGGGAAATTCCTGCCACCATCGCGCCCGGAGAGCCCAGAACGCGCACCTCGGCACGCGCACCAAAGGCCTCGGCGGGGAAGGTCAGGGGTGCGGCGATGTGGCGGCGGTTCAGATCGGCGGCTATGGCGGCGTGCGACAGATGGGTGGAGGCGCGCCGTTCCAGCGTGACCGATTGCCAGATGCCGCCGATGGAGCGTACCAGTTTTGCGTGCCATGCGCAATCTCGGCAAAGGCGGCGGCGGGGCGGCAGACCATCTATTACCCCTGATATTTCACCTCGATCCATGGCCGGGGCACCGCGCTGAACCTGTTGGTCAAGTGCCAGGGTTATGATGCCGATGTGGCCGACAACCTGCCATGGATCGACATTTCCGGCGTCCATGACGAAGCGGCGGGCACGCTGACCTTGTTTGCCGTCAACCGCCATGCCAGCGAGGACCTGGCCCTTGACCTCAGCTTGCAGGGCCTTGGCAATGCCAGTGTGACCGACCATCAGGCAATGACCGATGCCCTGCTGGCGGCCGTCAACACCGCAACCGACCAGACCACTGTGGTGCCGCACAAGGGCAAGGGTGCTAGGGTGGCGGAGGACCGGTTGCAGGCCAGCCTGAAACCTTATCCCGATACGATGATCGGTCTGAAACTCGGCTGAGCCAAACGGGCGTTGCCGATGATGGGCGCTGTGATCCTGGCCGCTGCGCCGGGGTTTCGGCGTCCATTGCCGGGCGGGCAGCCCCGACCCAGGCTTGATCAGCCGGGTCAAGCCCCGTGACAAGGCGGGCCGGCCCGTGCAAGGGTGCCGCCAAAGCAGACGGACCCCAGAATGCCAACCGCAAGCCCCAACCTCGTGCAGCACTTGTTGCAGGCCATCGATCTTGGCCAGTTGAACCCCGGTGACGTGATCGACGAGGCGGACCTCGTGGCGCGCTATGGCGTGTCGCGCACCCCGGTCCGCGAAGCCATCCTGCATCTTGAGGCGATCGGCCTAGTCCGCCGCCTGCCGCGCAAGGGCGCCACCATCTTCCGCCCGACGCTGGAGGAATTTCTGGCCATCCTGGAGGTCCACGCCAAGCTGGAGGGTCAGGCTGCAGGCCTTGCCGCGCGGCGCCTGTCGCGGCAGGGGGCGATGGCGCTGGAGGCGACGGTGGCCGCCTGCGATTCCCATGCCGCCCGCCACGGCGACGGCGAGCCGGACGCCTATTACCAATGCAACCTGCGCTTTCACGAGGCCGTGGCCATGGCTGCGGGCAACGCGGTTCTGGTCGATGCGCTGAAAACCAACGCCCGCAAACTGCTGGCCTATTACCGTGCCCGTTATCGCCTTGCCGGGTCGATCGCCTTGTCGGCCCACGACCACCGCGCCATTGCCGGGCTGATCCTTGACCGCGATACCATGGCGGCCGAGGTGATGATGCAAAGCCATGTCCAGTTCGATCAGGTCACCGCGATGGACCTGCTGGCGGCTTTGTCCTGAATTCGCCAGACGGGCACTCATCAAGCCCAAGCGGGCTTTCTTCGTGCTGGTGGCGTGAGGAAAGCCCCCTTCGGGCTTGACGAACGCCACCGTCGGGTCACGCCGCTTCGAAGAACCGGGCAATCCGTTCGACGAAACGCCCGGTATCCGCCAGAACGGTCAAGGAAGCCCGCGCCTTGCCTGCAACCGATGGCTCCATCATCGGCGCGAATTCTGCAACAAGTTCCGCCATGAAATCATCGGTCATTTCAGGATGATACTGGGTTGCAAACACCGAACCTCCGATGCGGTAGAACCCCACGGGGCAATCGTCATTGCCGCCCAGAACCTCGGCACCCGGTGGCAGCGCCACGACCTGCTCGCTGTGCGCGGCGTTCATCCGCAAGGGCCCCGCCAGCCGCGTTTCGGTCACTCCCATTACCCAGCCGCCCGGATTGGCAGCCACCCGGCCGCCCAATGCCCGCGCAATCGCCTGATGGCCAAAGCAGGTGCCGAACAGCTTTTGCCGCCGCGCCACGATGTCGCGGATCAGCGGGTCCAGCCGGGCGATCCACGGCTGGCACCCGTTGACCGAGGCGGGACTGCCGCCGATCATCACCCCGTCAAAGCGGCTCAGGTCGGCGGGGAACTCATCCAGCGTCAGATCAAACGCGCTGACCTGCCAATAGGGGCGCGCCCGCTTGATCATCGCCGCGAACTTCTCGCCATCGCGCGGATGGGCGGCGGCGAAGTCTGACCTGTCGGTGTTGGTCACCAGAACCGCGATCTGCATGAAGTCTGGCCTTTACATATTTATATGCTTCATCATTATACAAAGCGTGAATAATGGCAAGGGGACCGCCGTGACGATCTGGACGCCGACCGACGATTGTTTTGCCGATCTGGCCAGCCATGACAGCTTTGCCGCCGGTGCGCCGTACAACACCTTCGCCCGTCTGCGCCGCGACGTGCCGATGCACTGGACCGACTGGCAGGGTGGTGCGGGCTTCTGGTCGGCCACCCGCCATGCCGACATCCTGGCGCTGAACGGCCAGCATGACCTGTTGTCCTCGGCCTGCGGTATCAGGATGGAGGATCAGACCTATGAGGAGTACCTCGCCCGCCGCACCTTTCAGGAAACCGACCCGCCCGAGCATATGCAGACCCGCGTCAAGGTGGCGCGCGCCTTCTCCAAGGCTGTTGTGGCCGAGTTCGAGGACCAGATCCGCGCCTTGTGCGTCGAGATCCTGGATCAGGCGCTGGCCCATGGCACCTTCGACGCCACCCGCGAGATTGCCCGACAACTGCCGATGCGGATGCTGGGCCGCATCGCAGGTCTGCCGGAGGAGGATCTGCCCAGGCTGGTCGAAAAGGGCGATGCGCTGATCGCCAACACCGATCCCGACTTTACCGCCCATGTCCTTGACAAGATGACCACGGATGAGTTTCGCATGATGCCCTTCAACTCGCCCGCCGGGGCCGAGTTGTATGTCTATGCCCGCGACCTGATGCGGCGCAAGGCGCAGGTCGGCGATAGCTCTGGCGTCCTGCCGTTGATCCTTGCCCTGGTCCGGATGGCAGCACCATGCCGGAACATGAATTTCGCAATTTCTTCTGCCTGCTGGTGGCGGCTGGCAATGACACGACCCGCTATTCCATCGCGGCGGGCATACAGGCTTTGTGCCACCAGCCCGAACTCTTGGCGCAGGTCCGCTCGGGCGCTGTCGATGACACGATGGCGGACGAAATCATCCGTTGGGCCACCCCGGCGATCTATTTCCGCCGCACGGCAACCCGCGATTTCGCCATGCACGGGCAGAGAGTGCGGGCGGGCGACAAGGTGCTGTACTGGTTTCTGTCCGGCAACCGCGACGAGACGGCTTTTGCGGACCCGATGCGGGTTGACCTTGGCCGCACGCCCAACAAGCACCTCGCTTTCGGGCAAGGCGGCCCGCACCTTTGCCTTGGCATGTGGCTGGCGCGGCTGGAGGTGCGGGTGCTGTTTCAGGAACTTGCCAAGCGCATCAGATCCATTGAGCCGGCGGGGGCGCAGAAATTCTTGCGCTCGAACTTCGTCGGTGGGCTGAAATCATTGCCGGTTCGCGTCAGGATTCACTAAGCGTGATGAGGAAAAGTGGAAACCGGTTTTCCTCAACAATCACGCGACCACCAAGAAACCAGATCAGGATGATGTTTGCGATCAAACATCATCCTGATCTGACAATCACCAAAGACTGGGACCGGGAGACTTCGATGACCGACCGCCTTCGCGCCATGTTCTGCGATCACCTCAGCCTGATGCGCGGCAAATACCTGCCCGCCGCCAAGCTGCGCTCCGACAGCACAAGGCTGGCCCGCCCGACCCCCGCGGTTTTTCCGATGCGATCTGGGCGCAGGCCGAGGCCTCCGGCTTTCGGCTGGAACTGATCACCGCCGAATATGACACGCCGCAGTTCGAATTCACCCTGGCCTATGATTGCGCCGTCAAAGCGGTGGATGAGACCGTGCTGTTTCGCCAGATGGCCCGCGAAGTGGCGCTGAAACATGGCGTGGTGCTGACCTTTCTGCCCAAACCGATTGCGGGCAAGGGCGGCTCGGGACTGCATGTCAACCTGTCCTTTGCCGATGCCTCGGGCCGGAACGCCTTAGAGACCGGGCCCAAAGGCGGGCCGGATTACTTGAGTGACCTTGGCCGCAGGGTAATTGCCGGCTGGCTGCACCACCACCGCGGCCTTGCGGCCCTGTTGGCCCCGACAGTCGGCTCTTATGCAAGGCTGCAACCGGCCTCGCTGTCAGGTTATTGGTGCAACTGGGGCGGCGATCACCGTGGCGTCACCGTCCGGGTGTCGCAAGAGGGTGGCGCCAAGACGCGGCTTGAACACCGCATGCCGACGCGACCTGCAACCCCTATACCGCCGTCGCGGCGATGTTGCAGGCGGCGCTGCTGGGCGTCCGGCACGGCTATTCAACGCCGGCGCCCGAGGCTGGCGATTGTTTTGACCGCATCGATGCCGGCCACGGCGTTGCGGCCTCGCTGTCCGAGGCGATCGACGATCTTGCCTGCGATGCAGCCCTTGGCGACGCGGTCGGCCGCCCGCTGACCGATCACCACATCTTCATGAAGCGCATCGAGGTGACCAAGACCGCCGGTCTGGAAGGCGACGCCCTGCGCGATTTCTACATCTGGTATGTGTGAGCGGCACCCCTGAAAGCCACCTGGATCCAATCCGACGGCAGCCAGACCACGCTTGACGTCAAACCCGGCCAAACGCTGATGGCGGCCGCAACCGCAGCCGCCATCCCGCTGATCTTCGGTGAATGCGCAGGCTCGATGTCCTGCGCCACCTGTCATGTTGTCGTAGGTCCGGCCTGGAGCGACCGCGCCGGAAACCCCGGCGACTTTGAGCATCAGATTGTCGACATCACCGAAGCCACCCGGCAACCCACTCACGCCTGTCCTGCCAGATCACGATGGCCGCCCCTTTATTGTGCCGCCGGCAAAGATTTTTCCTGATCCGAAAGACCTGATTTATGCCCTTCACAACAACCTGACGAAAGCCTTCGGCGCGGCGGCCATCACCCTTCACAGGTCTACTGAGGAAGCTGGGCATAAGGTGCCAAGGCGGCATTTGCGGCCGAGGCAGAACAGTGCATTGGGCTGGTCTATCAGGTCAGAAACGCATTCGCGCACGACATTGCCGAGCCAAAATGGGGAATGCGAAACCCAATTTTCAAGCGAAAATACGCGATTGAGGCAAGACCTTTGATCTGCGGGGGCTGAACGGCCAGCCATTCAGGTATGAGGATTTTGGCGTGGAGTCGTTGTTCTTCCTGAAGGCGTATGCGCAGGCACATCTACGACCGGCCTGAAAGGCAACGCTCTGTTCTTCAGCCGCCCGTCGATGACATCCGGCTTTTCAGCATCGTGTCGGAAGTGAAGCCGCCGGACACCCACGCGAAGAGCTCGGATGGCATGACAACGCCGCGCTCTTCCAACATGAGTTGCACCGCAAGGCGGGACATGGCGAGAGGCATTCTCTTGGCAACGCCTTCCGCAACGATCTGTTGCAGGGCAATCGCGTTTGGCCTACACCTTGGCTAACTGGTTGAGAAGGCTGAGAGGAAACGCATCGCTCCAACCCGCCCGCTTCAGTTTGATCGAGAGCGATCCCCTGGATGTGTCTCGGCGGGCGACGCCTGCGGCGCGGCGACGCAGGATGGCGATGTTGGCGGGGCAACGGCAATTCACACAGCTCGTGACGCGCGTTGTCGGCCCGGGGATCGGGGATGTCGTCGCAGGCGGCGATAAAGCTGTCCATGCAGGGAACGGGCTCCAAAACGGCGATCCCCACCCAAGAATCTATCCCCACCAGAACAGCAATACCCCTCAGATCAGGTCAAATCCCAAACGCGATTCCCCTGCCTAGACGCAAGGCGCTTTGGTTCGCGGCGCTTCACGCAAAGAAGCTTTTCGCATCGTAAGAGTGAATGAATCGAGCCAAACACAAATATCAGGAACGCATTAGCAATGTTAATTCTGGATTTCGACTGGCAACGATTCCCACGCACAGCTAGTGTTCCGAGTCTGACGCTTGCTACCTGTTTCCTCTGATTTCATCGAGTTTGTCCAGCGCGCGTCGTTCCCGAGTTAGGATATCCTCAGCCGTTTTGGTCCAAGTGAAGGGCTTTGGCTTTGCGTTGTGCTTCGCAAGGTAGTCGTAGATCGTGGTCTCCAGGTCATTGACGCTGGTGTAACTGCCCCTCCGGATGCGCTTTGACGTGATCTCGGCAAAGAAGCGCTCGACAAGGTTCAGCCACGACGCGCTGGTCGGGGTGAAATGCAGCTTGAAGCGCGGGTGTTTCTCCAGCCAGGCTTTAACCTCGGGCGTCTTGTGGGTGGCGTAGTTGTCGAGCACGAGATGCACGTCGCGCGGCTTGATGACAGCACGGTCAATGCGGCGCAGAAAGCGCAGGAATTCCTTCGCACGGTGGCGGGGCAGGCATTCGCCGATGACCATACCGGATTTGACATCGAGCGTAAGCGAACAGCGTGGTCGTGCCGTGGCGCTTGTAATCATGGGTCATCATGCCGAAGGCGTGCTTCCAACACGACGTGGCAGCGCGGCCCTTCTTGAGCGGCAGTCCCGGCTGGGTCCGGTCAAGTGCTTGAATTTGCGACTTTTCGTCAACGAACAGCACCACCGCGCGCTCCGGCGGATCGAGGTAAAGCCCGACGATATCGGTGACTTTCTCTTCGAACATCGGGTCGTTTGAGACCTTGAAGCCGCGCGTCAGATGCGGCTTGAGACCAGCCTCAGACCAGATACGCCCCACGCTCGAAGGCGAAATACCCAGGGCCTCGGCCATGGTCGAGCGGCTCCAATGGGTGGCGTTGGCCGGGGTCTCCTGGATTGTTTTTACAATCACCTTGAGGCGCGTTTCCCGTGACAGCGGCGGCACACGCGAGGGGCGGGTCTTGTCGCGCTTGAGGCCATCCACGCCCTCGTCAAGGTAACGCGCCTGCCAGCGCCAGACGGTGGGCTTTGACGTGTTCGCGCGTCGCATGATCGCGTTGGTGCCGCAGCCGTCTGCCGTCGCCAGCACGATCTGGGCTCGCCAGACAAGCTTGCGCGAGGTGTTGCGGTCGGTGAGCAGAGCTTGAAGCTGCGCACGGTCATTCGGGGCCAGGTAAAGGCAAATGTCATCGCGTCTCATGTCCCGACAATGGCACACGCCAACTCAAATGGGAATCCTACGTCAGATGGGGAACACTAGGGCGGCACAGCAGCATCGGCGCGGCCTGATCCGGGACATCTGCCGCGACCTCAAGGCCTGTCGCGACACTCCGTCCCCAACCCGTCGCGCCAGCCTGCGCGCCAGGTTCGACCGGATCTTCCGGCGCAGAACCGGCGCGGTCATGCACGAGCGGCTGCTCAAGCGGATCGACGCCAACCGGCGCGACCTCCTGATGGTTCTGGGTCGTCCCGAAATCCCGCTCCACACCAACGGATCGGAGAATGACATCCGCGGTTACGTCACCAAGCGCAAAATCTCCGGCGCGACCAGAGCGACGCCGGTCGTGACCCACGCGATGCCTTCCTCGGCATCGCCAAGACCTGCGCCAAACTCGGCATCACCTGCTGGGATTATCTCGGCGACCGCCTCAACATTGACGGCACCACCACGATCCCAAGCCTGCCACAGATGGTCGGCGCACGCGCCTGAGCGCCCGGGGTTTCGCCCCTTTTACGGGTCCGACAAGCAACCCATTGAAAATATTACGTAAAGCAAAACCACTTTTTTCCCGCGATTGGGGTTGTGTTCCCTTATTGCGGGGTCTATATGCTCCCGATCAGTGTCGCGGGGTGGAGCAGCCCGGTAGCTCGTCAGGCTCATAACCTGAAGGTCGTCAGTTCAAATCTGACTCCCGCAACCAAAATACAAAACGATATCAAATAGATAGAACCCGACCTAAACAGTCGGGTTTCTGCTTACGCAATTCTTGTCAACGCCTTGTCAACGTTTGACGAGTCCCCCTGAAAAGCAGGTGCCTTTCGCTTTTCGGGAGGGCTGTTTTCGCCGGTGGTCGTTTGCTTTCAGATGGTCTATCCCTCGAAAACAACAGAAAAATCCGGCCGTATCCTGATCGGGAGAAACTTTCCGCGAGGGCAAGTGGCGGAGGGAACGCGACCGGGGTCGAATCGTCTCTGTGGCGCAAGTCATTGATTTATAACAATTCTAGCTCCTTAGGCTCAGGTTTCAAGTGCAACACCCACGGCCCAGAGGACATAGGATGTTGCGATGGACAGACGATACAAGAACCTCAACGGCGAGGAACGTGGCGTGATTTTGGTGGAGTATCGGCGCGGCTCGAACGAGAGCACCAACGGTCTGCTGCGCCAGTTCTTCCCCAAGGGCACCGACCTGAGCACCATCAGTCAGACCGAGTTGAACGATGTTGCGCGCCTGATGAACCAGCGGCCCCGCAAAGCCCTCGGCTGGAAAACACCCGAAGAAGCCATGGCCGAAGAACTCGCGGCCTTCAGATCAAACGTTGCACTTGAAACTTGAATCCAAGCACTCCCCTTGCGAACCATTAGCAACATGCTTTCACAAATGTTAACAAAATTAAATAAGCCTCTGTGAACGCTTATAAAAACACGATGTCAGATCACGCGACAGCCGCCCTACTCCCCCTCGAACCGCAGGATGGCAAGGCCCCTCTCCCGCTCATTCACCACCAGACGGCGGTTGATCGGGGCATGGGCGCGCGAGGCGCAATTGGCCTTTTCGCACAGATAGCAGTTCAACCCGATATCGACCGGCCGGATGCGGCTCAGGTCGATCCCGTCGGCATAGACCAGCCGGGGCGCATAGGCGACATCACAGCCCAGCCCGATGGCAAAGCGCGGCGCCGGGGCTGAATGGCTGCCCCCCGCCCGGGTCACAGTGCGGGCAAACGAGAAATAACTCGCCCCCTCCGGCATACGGATGATCTGAGTCTGCACCCGGTCCGGCCCCTCGAAAGCCGCGTGGATATTCCACAATGGACAGGTCCCGCCAAACCGCGAAATCGCGAATCGTCCGGCGCTGAACCGCTTCGAGACATTCCCCGCCCGGTCCACCCTGACAAAGAAAAACGGTATCCCCCGCGCATCCGGCCGCTGCAAGGTCGACATCCGATGGGCGGTCTGCTCATAGCTGGTGGCGAAGCGGTGGCTGATCAGTTCGACATCATAGCGCAGGCTTTCACAGGCCGCAAGAAAGCGGCGGTATGGCATCAACAACGCCGCCGCAAAATAATTGGCCAGCGTGATCCGACCCAGAGCCAGCGCGGAAGGGTCGGTCAGCCCGGACAGGCCCAGCGTTTCCGCAATCACCGCATCCTGCTCCAACCGCGCCAGCAGAACCCCGATCTGAAAGCGCCGGCTCGCCTCACCCAGCAGCTCTGACAGCATCAACTCCCGCCGGTGCGGATCAAAGCGCCTGAGCTGCTCGGCCATGATATTGGCCGGCAGGATGCGCACCCGAATGCCGTGTTCGCTCAGCCGCCCCGTCAGTTCGATATGCGGCACCGCCCGTTGCAGGCCCAACTCCTCGGCCATGCCCTCCGCTTCGCGGTCCAGCCGGTCCAGATAGTTGCGGTTGTCGTAAAGCCAGTTGCGGACCGCATCCACCGGCCTTGAGGCATCCGCCAGCGCCTCGACCTTTTCGCGATCCGCCAGCGGGTTGGCGTCCGATTGCTGGTGCAGCGCCTGGAGCGTGAAGCGCTCATGCAGCCGCACCAGGGCCTGGGCAATCCTGGGCGAGGCTTGCAACACCGCCTCAACCTCCGCCCGCGACACTGCCCCCACCTCCAGCGCCGGGTCCTTCAACGCCGCCTCGAAATCCGACGTCAACTGCGCATTCGAACTCGGCGCCAGTTCCGAGATGTTCAGGTCATAGACCTCGGCCAGCCGCAGCAACAGCTTTGCCGACGCCGGTCGCTGATCCGCCTCGATCAGCGTGATGTAACTGGCCGACACCCCCAACTCAGCCGCCATCTGGCCCTGCGTCAGCCCAAGGGACTGGCGCAGGACTTTCAGCCTTTGCCCGATGATCAGCTTTTCACTACGCTTTGACATTGTGACAAACCTTACAGTTTCCGCAACCGCACACAACATAACTGACAAGCGCACCCAATCGCACAAGGAATATAATGCATATGCGGCGTGACATTACTAGTGTGACATTACACTGCATTCTTGTTTCGGAAGGGAAACATTCATGCCGCTTGATCGACCCGCACAAACCACGACTCCCGCTGTCCTGCGCAGCGTTCCCGGTGTGGCACAAGTTTTGACGCCCGAAGCCTTGGTCTTTCTGGCCGATTTGCAGGGCCGTTTCGGACTGCGCCTGCACGCCCTTATGGTGGCCCGCGCCCGCAGACAGGCGCAGTATGACGGCGGTCGCATGCCGGACTACCGCAAGGACACCACCGACATTCGCTGCGGCATCTGGCAGGCCGCGGCCATTCCACAGACCCTGTTCGACCGCCGTGTCGAAATCTCGGGCCCGGTTGCGCGCAAGGCGATGATTGCCGCCTTCAACTCGGGTGCCAACGTCTTTGTCGCCGATTTTGAGGACAGCACTTCGCCCAGCTTCAGCAATATCATCGCCGGCCACGCAAATCTGTTGGACCACAGGGATGGGACGCTGGAAGTTGAGGGCGCCAACGGTCATCCCTTGCGCCTGACTGCCAGTCCCGCCGTCCTGATGGTCCGCCCGCGCGGTCTGCATCTGCAAGAGGCGAATGTGCTGATCGCGGGTCAACCGGTTTCGGCGGCGCTGTTCGACTTCGGCCTGAGCGCGTTTCATTGTGGCCGGGCCCTTGCGGCGATCGGACAGGGCCCTTTCTACTATCTGCCCAAACTTGAGGCGCTGGAAGAGGCGCGGTTCTGGAACGAGGTTTTCCTTTACACCCAGGATCGCATCGGCCTGCCCAAAGGCACGATCAAAGCCACCGTCCTGATCGAAACCCTGACTGCCGCCTTCGAGATGGACGAAATCATCTGGGAACTGCGCGACCATATTTCCGGGCTGAACTGTGGGCGTTGGGACTATGTGTTCAGCTATATCAAGACGCTGCGCAACCATGCCGCCTATGTCCTGCCCGACCGCGACCAATTGGCGATGGATAGCGGATTTCTGGCCGCTTACGGCGCGCGTGTCGTCAAGGTCGCGCATCGGCGCAGCATCCATGCCATCGGAGGCATGGCGGTCCAAGTGCCGATGTCAAACGATCCTGCCGCGAACGAGGCAGCACTTGACGGGGCGCGGGCCGAGCAACTGCGCGAGGTCAAGATGGGCAATGACGGCACCTGGGTCGCCACGCCGGAACTGGTGCCCGTCGCGCGGGCAGTCTTTGACGAGGAAATGCACGGCCTGAACCAGATCCGCCTGCCCCGGCAATACTACCGGATTGAGCCGGAAATGCTGCTGCGCCCGCATAAGGGCCAGATCACCGAGGCGGGTTTGCGCGGCAATATCTCGGTGGCGATCACCTATCTGGCCGGTTGGCTGTCGGGCAAAGGCGCGGTGCCGATCAACAACCTGATGGAGGACGCCTCGACCGTCGAAATCTGCCGCGCGCAGGTCTGGCAATGGATCCGCCACCGCGCCGAGGTTCAACTGGCCGCAGGCGGACAGCGCCGGCTGGATGTGGACTGGCTGGGGGAACTGGTGCAGGGCGAAATCGTCGCCATCCTGGACCGTCTGGGGCCGAACGGCTTTCATCGCGGCCATTATGCCAGCGCGGCCCGCATCTTCCACGAGGCGGTCACCGCCCCGCAACTGCCCGATTTCATCACGGTTCAGGCCTATGCGCTTTTGAACGCGCTGGACTGACCCCACCCGGCTACCCCGCTCGACCACCCCACTCGCCCAAAGGACATCGCAAATGACCAAACAAACAACCTATGCCGCCTTGCAAGCCGAAGTGGCGGCGCGGTATCCATCGGGGCAAACCTCGTCCGGGATCACGGTGGACGATATCGTCCAGTTGAAGCTGCAAAACAGCTATGACACCCATCTCGACATCGCCCGCGCCATGGCCAAGGTCATGCGCGCCGATATGGCGGAGTACGATGCCGATCATTCCCGGTTCACGCAAAGCCTTGGCTGCTGGTCGGGCTTTCATGCCCAGCAGATGATCAAGTCGGTCAAGCGGCTGCGCGGCACCACCAAGGGCGCCTATGTCTATCTGTCGGGCTGGATGGTGGCTGGCCTGCGCAACCGCTGGGGCCATCTGCCGGACCAGTCGATGCACGAAAAGACCGCCGTGGTTGACCTGATCCAAGAGATCTACACCTCGCTGCGGCAGGCGGATGAAGTGGCCATGAATGACCTGTTCAAGGCCTTGAATGCCGCGCGCAAGCTGGGCGACAAGGCGGCCGAGGCCCGCGCCATCGCCGCCATCGACGGTTTTGAAAGCCATGTCGTGCCGATCATCGCAGACATCGACGCCGGTTTTGGCAACGAACATGCGACCTATCTGCTGGCCAAGGAAATGATCAAGGCGGGGGCATGCTGCCTGCAGATCGAAAACCAGGTGTCCGACGCCAAGCAATGCGGCCATCAGGATGGCAAGGTCACCGTCCCGCGGGAGGATTTCATCGAAAAGCTGCGGGCCTGCCGGCTGGCGTTTGAGGAACTGGGCGTGGATGACGGTGTCATCGTGGCCCGCACCGACAGTCTGGGGGCGGGGTTGACGCAGAAGGTGCCGGTTTCGGCCACACTGGGCGATCTGGCGGCGGAATATACCAAATGGCTGAAGACCGAGGCGATCACCCCCGCCAACCCGATGAGGGAAGGTGAACTGGCGATCTGGCAGGGCGGTCAGTTTGTCCGTCCGGTCCGCCTCGCCAACGGGTTGTTCCCGTTCCGCGAGGGGACCGGGCGCGCAAGGGTGATCGAGGACTGCATCGCCTCATTGGTTCATGGCGGGGCGGACCTGTTGTGGATCGAGACCGACACGCCGGATGTGACGGAAATCGCCGCGATGGTGAATGAGATCAAAAAGGTCGTGCCGAATGCGAAGCTGGCCTATAATAACTCGCCTTCGTTCAACTGGACGCTGAACCTGCGCAAACAGGTCCGCAAGCAGTGGCTGGTTGAGGGCAAGATCACTGAGGCCGAGTATCCCGACGGCAATGCTTTGATGGGAGCGGACTATGACGCGACCGAGTTGGGCATCGAGGCGGACGGACGGTTGCAGCGCTTCCAGGTTGATATCTCGGCCCGGGCGGGGGTGTTCCACAACCTGATCACGCTGCCGACGTTCCACCTGACGGCCAAATCGGTGGACGAGCTTGCCACCGGCTATTTCGGCGAGGAACGGATGCTGGCCTATGTTTCCAACGTCCAGCGTCAGGAAATTCGCCGGGGTATTTCGGCGGTCAGGCATCAGCATGAAGTGGGGTCGGATCTGGGCGACACCTTCAAGGAAATGGTCGCCGGAGAGCGCGCCTTGAAGGCGGGGGGCCACGCCAATACGATGAACCAGTTCGCAGCGGAATAAGGCCTGCGGAGGGCGTTGGTGCAAAACTGACGCTTGGGTGCGCCAAAAGCGGGGCTTTCGCATGCCGAAATTCTAGGTCAACAAATAGGTCAAAAAAACGGGCCAAGTTGCGACAGAAGTAAGCGATGCGATAGAACCCTATCTATCTCGTAAGCCATTTATTTTATGAAATTGTGGTCGATACAGCGATTGGCCACCGCTGATCAAGCATCCCGCGACCGAGCCGATTTCGCCAAAGCCGCGCTATCTGGGCTGATATCGCTGCCGCGTTCGTGCAGCAGATCCTCGATGATGTGCCGCAATAATGGATATCGAACCTACAACATCACTGCCAGTCGGACGGTCTCGGGCGACGTCTTGAAATAGCGAAAAGGGCTGGGTTTCGTCATTCAGGCTGGCTACGCGACCGGCGCCAGCCTCAAGGAACGCTCCTCTGACAGCGCCTTCAAGGGTGCATGGCGCGACGGCAGGGACTATAACGGGGGGGGAAATCGGCGGGATGGAAAGCGGGAAAAACGCAGGTATGCGAGGGTATTCGGGCGCGAAAGGCGGCGGTTGCCGTTTTCCTGTCGTCATTGGGCAAGCCCGGTAATCCGGGTCGCGTTACAGCGTGATGAGGAAAAGTGGAATTCGGCTTTCCGCAACAATCACGCGACCACCAAAAAACCAGAGCAGGAGGGTGTTTTGCATCAAACATCATCCTGCTCTGGTTGATCTTGTCAGACCGGAGCCAAGATGTCCTTGCTGTCCACCCTGCGCGTTGCCCGCCCCGGCGTTGCGGCCTTTGCCGCGATGGGTATGCTTTGGGGCAGCTTCGCGGCTGATCTGCCCGACATCAAGGCCATGCTCGATGTCACGGAATCGCAGTTGGGGCTGCTGCTCCTCTTCACACCCTTTGCCGCGATCACCGCAATGCTTGCCGCAGCCCGGATCGGGGCGGCGATGGGCAAAATGGCGCTGTTCGGTGCCAGCCTGATCATGTGCGCGGTGTTTCAACTTCCCGGTCAGGCGTCGAGCGTCTGGCTGTTTGCGCTGGCGATGATGGCCTGCGGCGCGGGCACCGGTCTGACCGATGTGCTGTTGAACGCCCGGGTGGCCGCGATTGAAAACCAGCGCGGCCTGCATCTGATGAGCCTCTGCCATGCCGCCTATTCGTTCGGCTATGCCGGGGCTGCCGTGGCGACTGGCGTGATGCGCGACGCCGGTTGGCCGCCGTCCTGGGTGCTGGGGGCGATCGGGCTGGCGGCGGCGCTGATGGCGCTGCTGGCCTATGAGCGGGATGGCACGGTTCACGGGCTCAGCCGGCCCAAGACCCAGGGGGAGCGGCATCTGGGCTGGGTGCCGGTGATCGGTGGCGCCATGGTGGGGATTGCCTTTCTGGCCGAGAATGCCGCCGAGAACTGGTCGGCACTTTTCATCGAACAGACCCTTGGCGGCTCGCCGCAGGAGGGTGCGATGGGACCGGCGGCCATAGCGCTGACCATGGGGGTGGCGCGGCTGTTCGGGCAGGCGCTGACCAGCCGGATTTCCACGACGGCACTGCTGATCGGCGGGGCATTCATCGCGGCTTTGGGGGCGATGACGGCGGCGATGGCGGTCAGTCCGGGCATGGCATATGCCGGGTTCATCGTGATGGGGGCCGGGGCCTCGGTCATCGTGCCCACCGGGTTTTCGCTGGTCGGCAAACTGTCGCGCCCCCAGGCCCGCGCCCGCGCCATGGCCCGCGCCACCATAATCGGCTATGTCGGCTATTTCGTCGGGCCACCCTTGGTGGGGCTGATCGCGGGCCAGTTCGGCCTGCGCTTTGCCTTCGTCTTTGCCGCCCTTGCGCTGGTCGCAATCCCGATGCTGAACCGGATCATGACCCGGTTCAAAAGCTGATCCGGGCCTTGTCTTCGGCCAGCTATTGCGCCTCAAACTCGGGGCCGACGATATGCACGGCCAAAAGGCAACCCTCGGGGGTGGTGGAATTATGCTCGGTTCCATCGGCGTAAAACACCAGATCCCCGGCGCGCAGGATCGTGCCGTCGTTTTCATGCAGCTCGCCTTCGAGGATCAGGAATTGTTCCGCCCCATTGTGCCGGTGACCCAGCGTCGTCATGCCGGCGGGCATCCGGTAAACGTGAAAGCCGATCCCCAGGGCCATGTCTTGGTCCAGTTGCAGCACCGTGTCGCCAAGCAGGGTGCCCGCATAACTGGGCACCGGCAGAAAGGTGGAGCGATGGATATTGGCGATGCGGCGGGTTCCGGGGGCGATCGGTTTCATGTGCAGCTCCATTTTGGCACAGAGTATAGCAGGCTCAGGGCGCGGTCGAGGGCGGCGAGGGCAAAGTCGATATCCGCGATGGTGACGGCAAGAGGTGGACGCATCTTGATGACATTGCCGTTGATCCCTTCGCTGCCGGCAAGGACGCCCTGATCCTTGAGGAGGTTGATCAGCCGTTCGCATTCAGCCTTGGCCGGGGTCCTGGTGGCGCGGTCGCTGACCAGCTCGACCCCCGCTGCAAGACCCGTGACGCGGACATCGCCGATGATGCAGTGACGGTGCATCAGCGCTGTGAGACCGGCCTTGAAATGGGCGCCGACCGTGCTGGCATGGCGCACCAGGTCTTCGGTATCTATGGCATCCAGCACAGCAAGGCCCGCGGCACAGGCGACGTTATTGCCGCCAAAGGTCGAGAAGAAGGCCGAGGTTGCAACGAAATGGTCAAGGATTTCCGGCCGGGTCAGAACGACGCCGATCGGGTGGCCGTTGCCTGCGGGCTTGCCGATGGTGACGAAATCCGGGATGACGCCGTGGTGCTGGTAGCCCCAGAAATGCGTGCCCATGCGGCCAAAGCCCGACTGAACCTCATCCGCGATGCACAGGCCACCAGCGGCGCGGACCTTGGCGAAAACCTGCGCCAGATAGTCGGGCAGTGGCTCAAGGATACCGTTGGTCATAAAGGCCGCATCAATGATGACGGCTGCCGGTTTCAGGCCGCACTCGGCCAGCGATTCTATGGCGCGGTCGGCGTCGGCGGCAAAACTCGCGGCGCTGTGCTGGGAGTGGTGATAGCGGTCGGGCGCCATGATCGTGCGGACATGCGGGGCGAGGACGCCGGTCTTGCTGGCCGAAGGCGAGACGGCGCAGATGGCCTCGGTGATGCCGTGATAGGCGAAGTCCTGACACAGAAACCCCTGCGCCCCGGTCCAGGCCCGGGCCATGCGCCAGGCGATGTCATTGGCCTCAGAGCCGGAATTGACGAAAGCACAGGCGGTCAACTGGCCATGGGTCAGCGCCCCCAGACGCTCGGCATAGGTCAGGACCTGATCGCCGAGGTAACGGGTATTGGTGTTCAGGATCCGCGATTGGGTGGCAATGGCTGCGGTGACGCCGGGGTGGCAATGGCCAAGGATCGGCACGTTGTTGTAAAAATCCAGATAGCGCCGACCGCTGGCGTCGGTCAGCCAGACGCCCTCGCCCCGGATGATGTGCAGGGGCGGATCGTAGAACAGATAGGGATTCTGTCCCATCACGCGTTTGCGGCGCGCCAGAAGTGCCGCGATAGATCGGGGTTCGTGGTGCAGCGGCGGTAGGCCGCAGATCTGGCGGAAACGGTCGGTTGCCCCGTCGCGCCCCAGGTCAAGCAGGATGGTCAGCAGCGGCAGTTGGCCAAAGCCTTCGGCCATATAGTCGGGGACGTCGGGCGATGCGTGGCGCCGAAATGCGATGATCAGCGCCGTGGCGATCAGCCGCATCAAGATAAGGTCGTAAAGAGGGGCGATCTCATCCGCATCCAGCGGCGTTGCGGCATGATAGCCCCGCAGGATATGGCTGGAGACTTCGGCAAAACTGTCGGGGGTCGAAAAGTCGCAGATGGCATTGGCAAGATCGAGGATCAGCGGGCCGTGCAGCATGTCGCCAAAGTCGATCACGCCCGACGGGCTGCCGTCAGGCGACAAGACGAGGTTGTGGCCATGCAGATCGGCATGCAGGATCTGGGCGCGCAGTTTGGGCAACTCGGGCAGGGTGTGGGCAAGGAAGTGGTCGATGGCGGTGCGGGCTTGCGCGCTATAGGGCGCGGGCAGCTGCGACAGATGCGGCACCAGCCTGGCGATCAGCCTGGAGTCCCACAACAGCGCCCTGGTGCCCGCAGCGGGATGAAAAAACCCGCGCATGGCCTTGGCGAGCAGGGCTTGCAGTGTGCCGATCAGGGCTAGGGTCCGGGGTGGCAGCGGCGCGTGGCCGGGAACGCGACCTTCGAGAAAGCTCAGGACATAGATCAGGTGGGTGTCGATCAGGCTGCGGGTCTGGCCGCTGCGGCTAAGGCGGACGCGCGGGACGCCAAGCTCGGGATCGGTCCGGGCGATATGCTGCAACACCGCCAGTTGACAGTCGATCTGGGCGGCATCCTCGGCGGCGTTGACGATCTTGACGACAAGGCCATCCCCGGTGTCGGTGCGCAGCAACAGGGTCTGGTCGCGTTCCGAATAAAGCGGGCTGAGGTGGCCGGAAAGGCCGTAATCGGTGGCAAGACCTGCCGCGATCCGGGGCAGCGACAGGGCGGGGGTGTTGGCGGTCAGGAATTTCATTCAGGCATCCAATCGGGCATGGCGGTGAACCTCGGGGCACTCGAAACAGGGTCAGAAAAACCTCGGTTTCGGCGGTTGATCTGCGTCGGGGCAGGTATAGAGGACGTGACCGCCTCCACCTAAATCTCGCTGAAGGGGATGTCCCCCACATCAACCCGGTCGTGTTTCATCGGTTCATCCAGATCGACCACAGTATCCAGTTCGCGGGCGTATTTGTGCCCCGCATAGATGGCCGCCGCGATTATGGCCGGAGCCTCGCAATCGCCGATCCGTTTCAGCGTGAACGGCAGGTCATCAATCTTGCCATTCACTGTGGCGAGAATATCGTGATAAAGTCTGTCATTGGGTGTGCGCTGCGTGACCATCACGAGCGAGCTTACAGACAATAGTTTTGCCCCTTCGGAATATTCACAGCAAAGACTGGCGGTCTCGCCGTCAAACGAGGTCAGGCTGTGGGACACAATCGTTTCGATCCCCAGTTTCATAAGATGGGTGCGCACCCGCCGCCGTTCCGAGGTCATCCCCGTCCAGTAAGAGATATGGTCGGAAGGCGTCGCAATCGTGACCTCAAGGCCGGCATTTTTCAGGTGTTCGGCAAGGACGCCGCCCATGTAATAGCTGTCCTCGTCATAGACCAGCACCGGCCCCTTGGGCAATTTGCCGTCCATGATGTCATCGGGCGTCAGGATTTCGGGCGAGGTGCCATCGGCCACAACGGATACATAATTCTCACCGTTAAAACGGTCGCGGCGCCATGTGGCGCCGGTCGCAATCGCCACGTGATCTGCTTCGGTTGCAAAAACATCCTCTGCCGTCAGCGCGCTTTCGCGGAAAATTTCGACATTCGGCATGTTCAGCAATTCCTGTTCGCGGTAATTGCGCACGCGGGCATATTCGCTCATCCCCGGCAGGGCACATTCGCGTGTAACACGACCACCCAGATCGCGCGTGGCCTCGGCCAGCATGACGCCGTAACCGCGCGCACCAAGGGCACGGGCAGCCTCCAGCCCGGTCGGGCCCGCGCCCACGATCAGAACCTTGGCGTCCGATCCCTTTTCGGCAATCTTTTCAGGGTGCCAGCCCTTGCGCCATTCCTCGCCCATCGTCGGGTTCTGGGTGCAGCGGATCGGGACGCCGATCGTATCGCCGGAATAACAGACATTGCAGCCGATACATTCACGGATGGAATCGACCCTGCCTTCTTCGATCTTTTTGGGTAGGAACGGGTCGGCAATCGACGGCCGCGCCGCGCCGATAAAATCGACTACACCGCGTTTCAGTTGACTGACCATTGTGTCAGGCGAGGTGAAACGGCCCACAGTCACGACCGGTTTGCTCGTCACCGATTTCACGAAATCCATGTAGGGTTCCAGAGCTGCCTCTTTCACAAAACGCGACACCCCCATTTCCAACGAATAATCCGAAATATTAATATCCCAGAGGTCCGGTATTTCGGCAAGCATCTCGAACATCTCGCGCCGTTCACCGTAGATTGGCACTCCGTCTTCGCCAATTTCTTCATCCACCGCAAAACGAACTGCGATCGCACAACGATCACCCACAGCCTCTTTGGTTTCTTCGATCAACTCGCGCAGCAGCCGGGTTCTGTTCTCCAGTGATCCGCCATATTCATCCCCGCGCGTGTTCATTCGCGGATTGAGAAAGTTCGAGATCAGGTATCCATGGGTTGCGTAGACATAGACAATGTCGAATTCCGCCTCTTTGGCGCGCAAGGTTGCCTTGCGGTGCCAATGGCGAAACAAGCGGATGTCGGATTTGTCCATTGCGCGGGTTTGAAACGGATGGCCCACCGAATTGGGGAAACTGGCAAGGTCCATCGGGACCTCGCGCGTCAGCATGTTTGCGGTTCTGCTCCCGCCATACCACAGTTCAGTTCCCGCCAGCGCGCCATGTGCGTGAACCTTTTCCGTCATCAGCGCGTGGGCGCGAATGTCACTATCATCCCAAAGCGAGGCTGACGGATGCGTCAGATCATCCGAACTTGGGTGGATCGAGTTGAATTCAGTGCAGACCACCCCCCAGCCGCCTTCGGCTTTCATCTCGCGCATATCGGCCAGCATGCGAGGCCGCAACCACCCCATGCCTGTGCAATGCGGCACCTGATAAAATCGGTTTTTCGCCGTGACCGGCCCGATCCGGATGGGTTCAAAAAGGATATCGTAGCGTGGATCGCGGCTCATTTGTGTCTCCGATTTTTCATTCAGTCAGATGCAAGAGCAATAAGTTCGCGCCGGAACGAAACGCCCTCGGGCACAGGCTCGCCAAATTCGCGGGCGTAACGGTGGCCGGAATAAACGGCCGCAGCAATAGTGCCGGGGGCCAGGCAATCGCCGATGCGGGTGACGGATTTCGGGCCGTTTTCAGGGTTTGCCGTCAGGGCATGGTAAAGCGCATCTTCGGCCTCGCGCATGGTGACCATAACCACCGATTTACACGGTAGGGTGTGTTTTCTGTCGGTAAAAATACAAGCCAGTTCGACATGGTCGGGTGCGATGGAGGCAAGATTGTGGAGCGGGACGATCTTGACCCCCAACTCAATCAGGCGCGTCTGAATTTTAGCCTGCTCCAACGTGTTGTGCGTCCATGTGGACACATCAGGGGCCGGGGTGACATAGGTCACATCCAACCCTTCGAGCCGCAGCTTTTCCGCCATGACCCCGCCCATGTAGTAGTGGTCATCGTCAAATACCACGACAGGACCATCCGGTATATTGCCCGCCGCAATTTCATCCGGCGTCAGAACAACCGCGCCATCAGCCGTCTTGATCGGATCGTGATTATGCCGCCCGATCCCGTGGCGTGCCCATTTCGATCCGGTGGCAAGAACAACATGATCCGCCCCGAATTCCAAAATCTCTTCTGCCGTCAAACGGCTGCCATAAAAGACATCGACATTGGCCATCTGGCTGATCTGGTATTGCCGGTAATCTGCCACCCGCCGCCATAGCGAAAGCCCCGGCAGGCGGCTTTCAATGGCAACCCTTCCGCCAGTTTCACTCCGTGCTTCGGCCAATGTCACCTTGTGACCCCGTTGACCCAATGCGCGTGCGGCCTCCAACCCGGCAGGGCCACCCCCGACAACCAGAACAGTCTCGTCAGATTTCTGCTTGGCGATCTTTTCGGGATGCCAACCACGGCGCCACTCCTCGCCCATGGTCGGATTTTGCGTACATCGCATCGGCGTTGCCAGATAGTCTCCGGTCACACACATGTTGCAGCCGATACATTCGCGGATATCCTCGATTCGACCTTCTTCAATCTTTTTAGGCAGGAACGGGTCGGCAATCGAGGGCCGTGCGGCGCCAATCAAATCAAGCTGACCGTTTTTGATAAGCGAAACCATCGCATCAGGCGAGGTATAGCGACCGACGCCGACAACCGGCTTGTTCGTGACTTTCTTAACGAAAGAAATATAGCTGTCCTGAAACCCCTCTGGATTGAAACGCGAGGTTGCGCTGTCATTTGCCCAGTCGGACAGGTTCACATCCCAAAGATCGGGCAGGTCGGCCAAAAGCTCGACAACATCGCGCCCTTCGCCATTGCATGTCAGTCCGGCAGGGCCTTTCAATTCCTCAACCGCGAACCGGATCGCAACAGCACAGGTGTCTCCAATGGCTTCTTTCGTGTCCTGCAACACCTCGCGGATCAGGCGCACCCGGTTTTCCAGCGAGCCGCCGTATTCGTCGATTCGATCATTCCGGCGCGACAGGAAGTGGGCGAAGGTGGTCATGTCATGCCCGCAATAGACGTAGACAATGTCGAAGCCCGCCTTCTTCGATCGCCGGGCAGCATCAACATGCATCTTGCGAAATGCCTTAATATCAGCCTTGTCCATGGCCCGAGTCTGAATCGGTTCCAGAAGATCAATAGGGCGGGCAGACGGGCCCATGGGGATTTCGCGGGAGTAGTTGTTTGATGTCCCGCCGCCCAGATGGGCAGGTTCAATTCCCGCCAACGCACCATATTCATGAACGGCATCTGCCATTCTGGCGAGGAGCGGAATATCGCGGTCATCCCACAGCCGACCCTCCGGAATTGGGCTGCGTTCGGAGGTATGGCTGACTTCGACTTCTTCGGTATTTATCACACCCCAACCGCCTTCAGCCTTCATCTGGCGCATTTCGATCCAGCTTGATGGGTATAGGTGGCCCATCCCATTGCAATGCGGCACCTGATAGAACCTGTTCTTGGTCGTCACCGGTCCGATTTTTACTGGTTCAAACAGTATATCGTATCGAGGGTCTCGGGCCATGGGCTATCCTTTATCCGCAGAGGGTGTGGATGACTGAAAGTGTTCAGGAAATACCAGCGCCAGGTAGTCCTCGATCCGCATCATCATATCAAAAAGAGAGAATTCATCGGGGTACATCAGGATGTTGAGCCACAATCCATCATAGAGACCTTCCAACGTGAAAGCAATTTTGACGGGATCTACGTTCGCATACCCGCCTTCTTTGATAATTTTCTTGCACAACTCGACCGTCAAATCCTCGCGTTCAGCATCGATGTGATCCGTAAGTTTTCTATACGACTCCCGGGCATTGGCCTCGCCAAAGAAGCCATACCAGACGGCGATTTTCTTTCGGTTGCAGATATTGGGCTGGAAATGAGCCGCCACGATTGTCAGCAATTTATCCTTGGGGGAAAGGTTGGCTTTTTCGTAGCTCCTTTTCCAATAACTGTGATGCTCTTCGGCCAGAAATCTCAGCGTTTCCTCAAACAGGTTCTGCTTGGTCGCGAAATGAAAATTCGCGAGCCCTATCGACAAACCAGCAGCGCGCGTAATGGTCGCCATCGTCGTTCCCGCAATACCGTGTTCGGCAATGCTCTCAATCGTCGCATCAATAAGCTGCTGGCGTCGAACCGCTTTTGAAGCAGTTCTCGGTTTTTTGGCATTTTTTGGCATTTCTTGTCCGGTTACTTCATTCATTTTACTTATCTGGAGCCAAAATATCGCCCCCCCCCTAGTCCTTCTACGAGTGTTCCAACACCACGAATGCGTCATTTCCCCAGCTTAACCAGACCGGGCGCTTCATCTCGGCTTTGCCTTCGACACGTTGTCGGTTCTGTGCCGATATAACGACGGGCTGCGAAACCCCTTCTATGCTGACATAATAGTGGCTGCGATCGCCGAGGTAGGCAGCATTGTCTAATTGTCCTCTGGCCTGATTACTGCCCGCCGGATCGGCTTCCGTCAGGGTGAGCTTTTCGGGCCTGACCGCGATGCACACGGTTTGGCCGGATTTCAGGTCTGGTGTTGTGTTTTTCGTCACCACTTTGCCCAAACCGACAACATCGATTTCCGCGTTTCCGTCGGTTATCGACATTACGGTGCCGCCAAAGAAATTCATTGTGCCAATGAAGCTTGCGACTTCGCGGTTCACGGGGGCTTCATATAGCCGGGTCGGTGTATCGACCTGCAAGGTACGCCCATTGGACATGACCGCAATTCTGTCTGACAGGGTCAGTGCCTCCTCTTGGTCGTGGGTTACAAATACAAACGTGATACCGACCGTTCTCTGCAATTCGCGCAGCTCCAGTTGCATCTGTTCGCGCAACTGTTTGTCGAGCGCGCCCAGAGGCTCGTCGAGCAGCAATACTTTCGGTCGCAGGATCAAGGAGCGGGCCAGAGCGATCCTTTGACGTTGGCCGCCGGACAATTGGTTGGCCTTGCGGTCGCCGTATCCGGGAAGCTTGATTAATTCGAGCATCTCGTCGACCATATCGTTACGCTTAGCGCGTGTGAGCTTCAGTTTGCGCAAGCCATAGGCGATGTTGTCGCGCACATTCAGGTGCGGGAAGATTGCATAGCTTTGGAACACCATGTTCACCGGGCGATGGTGAGGCGGCACTCCGGACATGGGTTGTCCGTCGATATAGATTTCACCCGAACTCACGGACTCAAAACCCGCCAGCATCCGCAACAGGGTGGTCTTGCCACAACCGGAGGATCCGAGCAGCGAGAAAAACTCACCGTGACCAATGTCCAGGGATACGTCGTTGATCGCCTGAAAATTGCCAAAGAATTTGTTGACGTTCCGGATTGAAATGAATGCGTCATTTTGCGTCATGTGTCTTACTTACTTTCAAGAGACCCAGATTGGGCACCACGGTTGATCCACTGCCCAAGAAAAACCAGAATGAACGATACGAGCAGGATAACCGAAGCCAGTGCCAGAATCGAGGGGAACGCCTGTGGAAAGCGAATTTGACCCCAGATGTACATCGGTAGGGTCGCGTCGGCCCCGCTTAGGAAAAAGGCCATGATGAACTCGTCAAAGGAGACCGTGAACGTCAGCAACAGACTGGCCATGATTCCCGGAAATACCATCGGGAAAGTAATCCGCCAGAAGGTCCACCAGGCGTTTTCCCCGAGATCGGCCGAAGCCTCTTCCACCGATTTATCAAAGCCCTCAAATCGCGGGATCAAGGTCGCGATGGCGAAAGGCAGACAGACGATGACATGGCCAATGGTGACGGTATAGAGTGACAGTGGTATCCCCATCCGGCTGACAAGGACCAACAGCGCGACCCCGAAAATGATGCCGGGCACGACCAATGGCAGCATGATAAAGCCAACCACAGGACCGCGACCTGGCATCCTGTAGCGCGTGATCGCTTTGGCGGCTAAAACACCAAAACCTGTTGCTATGATCGACGTGGTTACCCCGACCTTGATGCTGTTCATCAGCGATTCCCAGACCGGCTCGCGATCAAGAAGCTCAATATACCACTGAAACGTGAACCCCTTCAGCGGAAACTTGACATAGATCGAGTCGTTAAAGCTGAACAGCGGCAGAAACAGCACCGGCACATATAGGACGATCAGGAACACCACCGCATAAAACTGAAGCGGCCGATTGGCGCGTTTTATATAGGTGTCAGACATTATGAAATCCGCTTTCTGACGAAATTGGTGGTAATAATAAAGCCCAGTGCAATCACCGCGATTGACAGCATCAGGATGATCGCCAGTGCTGCCCCCATGGGCCAGTTATTCACGTCACCGAATTGTTTCTGGATCAGGTTGCCAATCATCGTTCCGTCAGGGCCGCCCAGCAGTGCAGGCGTGATATAATCACCGGTCGTTGGAATGAAGATCAGCAGGGTGGCAGCAATTACACCCGGCAGCGACAGCGGCAGCGTGATCCTAAGAAATCGCATCATCGGGCCGTCCCCAAGATCGGTGGCGGCTTCCAATAGTGACCGGTCGATTTTTTCAAGCGACACATACATTGGCAGAATGGCGAACGCCGCCCAGGCATGTGCAAGCGTGATGATCACGGCGGTCTGGCTGTAAAGAAGGAATTCAAGCGGTGCCTCGATCAACCCAAGACTCAACAGGGCCGAATTGATAACGCCCTCATAGCCCAACACTACTTTCCAGGCAAAAACCCTAAGTAGATAACTGGTCCAGAATGGAAGTGTCATCAGGATGATCCACATCATCTTGTTGCGATGCACATGGAAGGCGACGAAGTAGGCCATTGGGTAACACAACAGAACCGTCACAACAGTTGCCATGCCGGACATCCACAAGGATCGCTTAAGCAGCGCTCCATAGATTGGCCGTTCCGCGGCCATTTCGTAGTTGGCAACGGTCGGGGTCAGATCAACACTAAATCCCACCTGCGTCCAGAAGCTCATGACGATCAGAATGCCAAACGGAATAAGTATGCCGAGGGCCATAATAATCAGCGTTGGCGACAACAGGCTGTAGGCACGCAATGTTTCGGATTTTTGCAACATCATGCTCAGCCTGCCGGTCTTTGGCAGAGGCGTTGATCGGCCCGGGGTCACTGTTGCGTGATCTGAACTCATGCTGAGGCGTGCTCCAAACTGGAAATGACTGGAAGGTGACCTTGATCGCGCGAAACCTCAGGGTTGAGGGCGTGCTAAATATTTCGGGCCCAGCCGATCAATTCGATCCAGCCAGGCCCGAAACAGAGAGTGTTAGAAGCCCGCTTTGATTTCCTCGAACAGGGCGCTCATCTTCGTGTCAAATTCCGCAGACTGCGGGATTTGGAAGTGACCTGCGGCAAGGATATCGGCCGGGGTCTTGCTCAGACCGAGTCCCGAAAGGGTTTCTTCGTCGAACGCGTCGAAGGACTTAATGTTGGAATGGCCATAACCATAATCCTTGATCATGAACTTGCCCGACGCCACGCTCAGCAGGGAATCGATGATGTCATAGGCGGCGTCCAGATTTGGCGCATCCTTGTGGATCATCAGGCCGCAAACCCAGGTCAGAGCACCCTCTTTCGGGTCAGCAAACCGCACCGGGACACCATCGGCTTTCAGCGTCACTGCCGAACTGTTCCAGGTCATCGCCGCGACCAGTTCGCCTGAGGCAAGCGCCTGTTCGAGAGTGGGGATGTCATCGGTGTAGAGACGGATCAGCGGGCGCTGCTCGCGCATGACCGCCGCGATCTTTACAAAGGCTTCGGGGGTGTCGATGTCCTTGAAATCCACACCGGCCTTGATGGCACCACACCACCAGGCGTCTCCGCCCGATGCGAGGCTGCCGAGCCGGCCTTTGTAGCGTTCATCCCAGAGCATATCCCAGGATTCTTCGCCTTCCAACTCGAACAGGTCGGTACGATAGGTGATCGAGGTCTGCCCCCAGTCAAATGGCGCCAGATACGGCTTGCCGTCGACGAAATTGCCTTGAAGGTTATACAGCTCTGGCATTACGTCGGACCAGTTCGACAGGCGTGAAGTGTCGAGCGGCTGGAAAAGCCCCGAAGCAATCCAGCGTGGAATACCGGCGTTACACGGATGTGCAACGTCCACAACGTAGCCGGCGAGCATTTTAGTCAGGCCTTCTTCGCCCCCACCAAACGTCGCGAAATTCGGCAATTCGCCGTGCTTTTCCTTGTAGGCACCGAACAGTTCCGGAATGTCATATCCGCCCCAGGTAAAGAAGGTGCCCTGACCCTCCGCAGCGAAGGCCATCCGCGAGGTCAAGGGCATTGTGGCGACACCGATCCCGGCCGCCATAAGATATTTCGTGAAGTTTCTGCGCGTGAGTTTTCCTTCGCGCATTTCGCCCAACTGGTCAATTACATCCATGTTTAGTCTCCCTTGTTGGCGCCCGGTTCCTACCAGGCAAGAATTTTCACACTTGCGCTTCTCAGGTTGTAACATTTGTCACATCGATGGCTTCTGCTTTGGCTCCTGCTCAGCGGCAACTCTTCCTAAAGCTCCCCTCGGTCGATTGAACGATCATTTAATGATCAGGTGGAACCGGCGACGAGTCAAGAAAAGATTGACCTTGCCCTCACTCAGCGTCTTCCTTGGCTCACTCATTATGTGTCGCGTCCCGGACGATTACGGGGCGTTTTGACGAAGATGTGCGGGTGGGGCTTGTGCCAGTCCCTCATGGCCTGCATCGGCGTTCGGCTCATCAGGGCGGACTGTGGCAACTGCGTGTTGTAACGATGGGCATAGCGCATCAGGGTCTGCTCCAGGTCAAGGGCGCCCTCAACTGCCCGAACGCCTGCCCGCCGTGCTGCGCGGCAGGGTGACTTGCGACTGCGGCAGCGAGAGGACCTGCGCCCGGGCCACGCGGTTTGAGTGAGAACACCAACGGGCAGCTCGCGCTACGATTGAAGTGCGCCAGTTCTTCCCCAAAGGCACCGACCTTGGGCACTATCAGTCAGACCGAACTGATCTATGGGCACCTCGAAAAATTGCGTCTGATCTGACGGCAGTGTATATATTGGCCCAGTGTGAGATGGAGGCTGGTTGTCATGGCGCAGATGGGTTTCTTTGACCTTTCAGATCGTTACGCGAGCCTGGATGCGAAAAAGGATCCGCTTCTGGAGATCAACTCTGTCGTGCCATGGCAAGAGTTCCGGGCTATGCTGGAGCAGGTCTGGCGCAAGCCGGATGAGGACCGGAAATCCCACGCGGGGCGCAAGCCGATGGACGCGGTTCTGATGTTCAAGACGCTGGTTTTGAGCGCGCTTTACAACCTGTCGGATGACCAGATCGAGTATCAGGCCTGCTCCCGGCTTTCCTTCATGCGGTTCCTCGGGCTGGGTCTCGGGGACCGGGTGCCCGACGCCAAGACGGTCTGGCTGTATCGCGAGGCTCTGGCGCAGGCTGGCAAGGTGGAGGAGTTGTTCGGGTTGTTCGACGGTCATCTGGCACGGCGGGGCTATTCGCGCGGGGCGGGCAGATCCTTGACGTCGAGCCATTGGAACGCCATTGGTCCGAGAGACAATGGCGAGGGATCGTGCCGGTGCCGCGCAACCACAACAAGCGCGAGGAAAACGCATCGATCAAGGCTGGGGAGACCCCC
>JBCKXH010000008.1:0-40541 GCA_038921555.1 Paracoccaceae bacterium | reverse complement strand
CAGATAGGTATCAAGGTGGATGAAGATGTTGTCGGCACCGACCCGTTCGATCATCTGAACCGCCTGCCAGCCGGTGTTGATCAGGTGTGTCTCATAGCGGTTCACCGGTGTTCAGGTTGTTTTGAGAATGACATCCGGGCGAATGCCGGACTGTGAAATGTAGTGAGCAACGTCATGGCCCCGAAACAGGCCGTGATCGGCAATCAAAATGGTGCCCATGCCTGCCGCCGCCCCGCCCAGAACGTCGGTGTGCAGGGTATCGCCGACCATCGCGATGCGGTGGGCGGGAATGCCGGCAAGCCGGGATTTCGCAACGGCAAAGGCATCCGGGAAGGGTTTGCCGAACCATTGCGCGGGCGTGCCCAAACGGTCGATCAGATCATGCGCGAAAAGGCCAGGCTCTTGCGTCAGCCCATCTTCGCGCGGGGCGACGATATCGGGATTGGCCACGATCAAAGGGCGCGGGCGGGCTTTCAGCGCATCCGACAGCCGGGCCTGCAAAGCGTGCGTCCAGCGCGCCGAGGACAGGAACAAAAACCCATCCGCGTTCCATGCGGCATCGTCGATCAGATCAACAACCTTTGCCGGAATATCGGAAAAGCCGTCCTGCCCCGCCGAAATTGCCGCCCAAACAGCGCCTTGCCCCAAGTCCGGCAGCCGTGCCACAGCGACATCGCGGCTGGACACCACTTCCTCTGCGGTGAAATCAAAGCCAAGCTTGCGATATTTCTGCAAGGTGGCGGCGCTTGTATAGGACGCCGCGTTGGTCAGCACGACCAACTTTTTTCTACGCGCGCGCAGGTCGGCCATCCGGGCCACGGCACCGGGAATTGGTGTCTCACCCACGCTCAGGACACCAAAGGCATCCAGCACAAAGGCATCATAGCGATCGGCCACCTCTGACAGATTTGCCGCGATGTGGGAAAATGACGGGAAGCGGGCGGAGGGAAGGCGGGCGCGCACCGCCTCATAGCGATCAAAGGCGTCGGTGGTTGTTTGGCTTGGGTCAAACACTGGTATATCCACCGTCGATCATCAGAATGGCCCCGTTCACAAGTTCTGCCGCAGGCGATGCCAGATACAGCGCCATATCGGCCACCTCGACCGGCTGGCCAAAACGGCCGAGCGGCGTGCCCGCGATCATCGGCGCGCTTTTGTCGGGCGCGCTCCACACCGCCACCCCCATCGGGGTCAGGATCACGGTCGGGCAGATGGCGTTGACCTGCACATTGTGGCGCGCCCATTCGGCGGCCAGCGATTTGGTCAGCGCGTTCAGGGCCCCCTTGGAGGTGGCATAGGCGGCATGATCCTGAAGGGCGATAACCCCGGTCTGGCTGGAGATATTGATGATTTTGCCCCAGCGCTGCGCGATCATCGCCGGGGCCAAAGCCTGCGCCAGAAGGAATGGCGCGCGCAGGTTGACGGCCATCGTCGTATCCCAATCGGCAAGGCTGAGGTCGAGGGCGGGGGCAATGCGGGCGATGCCGGCGGAATTCACCAGAATATCGACGGCACCAAAATGGGCCAGCGCTTCGCAGGCCACCCTGCCCGGCGCATCGCCCTGCGCCAGATCGGCAGTGATGGTCAGGCAATGGCGGCCCATTGCGCGCACCTCGCGGGCGATTGCGTCCAGCCCGTCCGCATCCCGCGCGACGGCCACGATATCAGCCCCCGCATCAGCAAAGACGCGGGCAATTTCGGCGCCGATGCCTTTGGAGGCACCGGTGATCAGGGCTTTACGGCCTGCAATGGAAAAGCGGTCGGTCCAATCGGCCATGGGTTACTCCAAATTCGTGTGGCGGGCGCGCATCGCAGCCGGGGTCGCCCCAAGGACATCACGCAGTTGCAGGATCAAAATCTCGAACACCAGAAACTGCGCGCCTTCAAACAGCGATCCCATCGGCAAAACCGAGGCGGGGGCCGTTGTCTGGTCATCCGCCATGGTTTGCGCCGGGATGGTCAGCACATGGTCGCAGGCCTTTGGCACCGGGGCGGATGGTTGTGCGGTGATGCAAGCGGTTGCAGCCCCTGCACCACGCGCCACGCCGACCAGCGCTTGGATGGTGGCAAAATCGCCCGGTCCTGCGCTGACGATCAGCAGATCCTCAGGCCCAACCGGCGGACAAGACATATCGCCAACCAGATGCGCATCAAGGCCCAGATGATAAAGCCGCATCGCCAGTGCGCGCATCATCAGCCCCTCACGGCCAACGCCGTGCAGGACGATGCTGCGGGCAGAGCGTATGACCTTGACCAGTTGGGCAACCTCGCCGGGGTCTACGCCTGCGGCGGCCTGACCAAGTTCGGCGGCAGCACCCGCTGCCAAAGATCTGTAGTCTGCCATCTCCCTACCCTTTTTTCTCCGGAAACACCGCATCTATCGCCTGTGTCAGAAGGCCAGTCTCCTCCAAGAGGTCAAGCACGGTGTAGCGGTCGCGCAGGTAACGGGCCTTGGCGATGGTGGCGCGCAGATGGGCGCGTGACACGCCGATATCGGTGGAGGCAGAGGGCGCGCCGACACGCTGCAAGCGCTGGATCATCGCAGGTGCCGTCATCAGGCGGGCGCGCAGGCGAGTGGCAAGATCGGGCCAGACCTGCGCCAAAAGCACCAAGCGCGCGCCATGTTGGGCGGGGGTGACCGACTTTGCAGCCGTCTCAATCACCGCGCGTTCGCCGATTTCATCGGGGCCGAGGGCGCGTCGTATATGGGCGGCTTGCTGGGCGGGACCTCGGGCTTGCGCGACAATGGCAGCCACATCAAGCCGGGTCAGATTTTGCGCCAACAGCCAATCATAAAGCTGTAACACCGCGACACAGCCCACCGAGACACATGCACCGTGGCTGACCCGTTCGCCGTTTTGGGCAAGATCTCCCATTTCCCAGATATGGGCAATCTGGTGATCCGCCCCCGAGGCCGGGCGAGAGGATCCATGCGCCTCCATCGCGAGGCCCACCAATGTCAGGCCGACAAACAGGCCGTCAAGGGCGGCACGGTCGCCTTTCGCCAACAGATCAGGCTGGCCAAGCCATCCGGCAAGGCCGTCTTGCACCATGGGCCAGGCCACATCATGCAGGGGCTCAATGCCCAGCGCGTCGGCGATCAGCCAATCGCCGCCCGCTGGCACCTTGCCCGCCAGATCGCCGTAGCCCCAGCCCAACATTTCGGGGGGGGCGGCGGCAATCACATCCAGATCGGCCAGCACGGCGCGGGCCGGGCGGGTGGCAATGGTTTTCTTGAAACCCTTATCAGACAGTGGTGCGCCCCCCGAGGTATAGCCATCCATCGAGGCGGCGGTGGCCACGCACAGATAGGGGCGGTTCAACAGAAAAGCCGCATATTTCACCAGATCGTTGATCACACCAGAGCCGATGGCGATGGGTGTCGCGCTGTCTTGCGCAAGCATCAGGGCGATTTCGCTGGCCAGTTCGACGGTGGGTTTCGGGCGCGGACGGGCGGGCAGGATGTGCCTGCGGGTGGCAATACCTTGCCCGTGCAGAGCGCGCTCAACCGCAGCCCCGGCAGCGCCCCAGGTGTTTTCATCGGCGATCAGACAGGCGGGTGAAGTGCCGAAAACGCGGCCATAAAGCAAGCCCACCTGTGCCAAGGCACCGGGAGCAATCAGCACCTCGGCGATGCTGGCAGACCGGGCGACAGCGGCTTGCAGATCAACCGGACCAGTCATGCGGCAGGTCCGTGGTTTGCGGCACCCGACACCAATGTCGCGCCATCTGGCCCGAACAAATGCAACCGGTTGGTTGGCAAGCCAAGCCCGACCTTATCACCCGGTCGCAGCCGCGTATCGCCATCGGCGCGCACGACCAGTGTGTCGCCCACGTCAGAGCGCATGTAAAGATAGGCATCACCGCCCAGCGTTTCACAAAGCCTCACCTCGGCGGCAATATCGCCTTGCGCCACCGGGCCAAGCACCATGTGTTCGGGCCGGATGCCCATGCGCGTGGCGCCAGGGGCAGGCCCCGGTGCAGCCAGGCTATGGCTGCCATAGCGGATGCGGCCCGCGTCCATGGCGATATTCACGAAATTCATCGAGGGTGCACCGATAAAACCTGCCACAAATTCACTGTTCGGGCGGTGATACAGCTCCATCGAGGTGCCAACCTGTTTCACCCTGCCCGCCTGCAGCACGACGATCTTGTCGGCCATGGTCATCGCCTCAACCTGATCATGGGTGACATAAATCATCGTGGCTTTCAGGTCGCGGTGCAGCGCCTCCAGTTCCACCCGCATCTGGACGCGCAGCTTCGCGTCAAGGTTCGACAGCGGTTCATCGAACAGGAACACCTTGGGGTTTTTCACAATCGCGCGACCAATGGCCACGCGCTGGCGCTGGCCGCCGGAAAGCTGGCCCGGCTTGCGATCCATATAATCGCCCAGTTGCAGAACACGGGCGGCTTCCGCGATGCGCCTGGCCCGGTCTGCGGGCGTGAAGTTGTTGATCTTCATGCCGAAATCCATATTTTCGCGCACCGTCATATGCGGGTAAAGCGCGTAGGATTGAAACACCATGGCGATGTCACGCTCAGACGGGGCCAGCCCCGAAACATCGCGCCCACCGATGGAAATCACCCCGGATGAGATCGATTCGAGCCCGGCGATAGAGCGCAGCAAGGTGGATTTTCCGCAGCCGGACGGGCCGACAAACACCGTGAATTCGCCATCGGCAATTTCCAGACTGATGTCATGCAGCGCCTGACTCGTTCCATAGAATTTGTTCACCCCTTGCAACTGCACGTCGGCCATTGGCGCATCCCCTTATTCCGCTGGCATCGCTCTGGCGGAAATTTTTCCGATTGACTCGCCGCTCAGTTACTACATTTATATGGCAGGCGTTACAAATGGAAGTCAACTGCGAAACGCCATCACCTTAGGGAGGTCACGATGAGAATGAAAATGCAGGTAAGCGCACTCGCGCTTGCAGCATCTGCCGTGTTGACGGCGGGTGGACAGGCCAATGCCTGGTCGCTGGAAGAAGCGGCGAAACCCTATGCGGGCACCGAATTGGAAGTGCTGTTTCTTGACCGCCCCGGCTATAACGCCGCGATCAAGATGCTGCCGGAATTCGAGGCGGCAACCGGCATCAAGGTCAACTACACCACGGTGCCCTATGAGAACGCGCTGGGCGAACAGGTGCGTGATTTCGTGGCGGGCGGTGATCTTGATATCGCGCTGATCGACCTTGTCTGGATCGGTAACTTTGCCGAAAACGGCTGGATCGAGCCGCTCGACAAATTCACCGCTGACGCCGCTTTGGCCGACCCGGAACTGGATATGCCCGACTTTTTCCCGCTGGTTCTGAACGCATTCGGCGGCTGGAACGGGGTTACTTACGGCCTGCCGTTTGACAACTATTCAGGCCTGATGTTCTACAACGCCTGCATGTTGAAGGACGCGGGCTTTGACGCGCCGCCCGCCACTTGGGCAGAGTTGAAAGATGTCTATGGCCCGGCGCTGACCAAGGATGGAAAATACGCCTTTGCCCTGCAATCCAAGCGGAATGAGACGCAATCGGCAGACAGTTTTGCCCGTATGCTGTGGCCCTTTGGCGGGTCTTTCCTGAATGCTGAATTCAAATCCAACCTGAATTCACCGGAAAGCCAGGCTGGTCTGCAATTCCGTCAGGATCTGATGCAATACATGCCCGAAGGCATCGTCGCCTATGACCATTCCGAAGCGGTCAACGCGCTGGCGCAGGGCGATGTGGCGATGCTGACCGAATGGTCGGCGTTCTATTCCACGCTCGTCTCGCCCGAGACCTCAAAGCTGGGCGATTGTCTGGCTGTGGCACCAGAACCGAAAGGCCCCGCAGGCCGCAAACCAGCGCTTGGCGGGTTCTCTTTGGCAGTTGCGGCGCAGGCGGATGATGCCGAAAAGGCAGCAGGCTATCTGTTCATCCAATGGGTCACCTCGAAGGCCAATGCGGGCAAATACCTTGAATTGGGCGGCGTGCCTGCGCGCCAATCGGCCTATGCGGACCCTGCTTTGGCTGCGACCTACAAGTTCATTCCGGCACTGGTTGAAAGCTGGAAAGAAGGTGTGCCGGAATTCCGCCCGCGCTTTGCCGAATGGCCAGCCATTACGGAGATTGTGCAGGAATGGGGCACCAAGATGATGCTGGGCGAGGTTAGCGTTGCAGACGGTGCCAAGACTATCGGTGACAAGATGGAGGCGGTTCTGGCCGAAGCAGGTTATTACGATGGCAAGAAACCTTTGGCGCAGTAAGCCAAAGGGATAGCGCCGCTCCCGCGCTATGCCTGAACCCCCGGCCACATGGCTGGGGGTTTTTTGATCCGCACCGCAATTTGACCAGAGGCCCCCGATGACAACCAAAGTGCGCCGCGCGACCCTTTTGGCCTTTATCGGCCCCGCGGTGTTTGCCCTGTTGATCGTGGGGATCGTGCCCCTGGGCTTTGCCGTTTGGAAGAGCCTGCATTATTTCAACCTGACCAAGATCGCGCAGCAACGCTTTGTCGGGCTGGACAATTACCAGTTTGTGCTGACCGATCTGGTGTTCTGGCAGGCGATGGGGCGGACGGCGACGCTGTTCATGCTGTCGGTGCCCATTCAGATTGCCATCGGCCTGACCATCGCTTTGGTGCTGCACCGCCCCGGCATGACGTTTTTCAAGACATTGACGCGGCTTGCGCTGGTGCTGCCGATGGCCACCACCTATGCGGTGGTCGGCCTTCTGGCGCAGGTGATGCTGAACCAGAAATACGGCGTTATAAATCAGATGCTTGGCTGGGTTGGGGTGGATCCAGTCAACTTCATCGGTGATACGACCAACGCCTTTATCGCCGTGGTGATCTGGGACATCTGGCAATGGACGCCCTTCGTGGCCTTGATTTTGCTGGCGGGCCTGTCCACCGTGCCGCCGGAAATTGAAGAGGCGGCGGAGTTGGAAACGAAATCGCCCTGGCTTGTGCTGCGCCATGTGCAACTGCCCTATCTGATCCCGTCGCTGGTGGCGGTGCTGATTTTGCGCACCGCCGATACGCTGAAGCTGTTCGATATGCCCTTTACCATGACGCGGGGCGGGCCGGGGGCTGCGACTGAATTCATCGCCATTTTGATTGAACGGGTTGGCAACCGGCAGTTCGATATCGGCATGGCCTCGGCGCAATCCATCATCATGTTGTTCGTGACGATCATTCTGGCCCGGCTTTACATCCGCTTTTTCTACCGCGAGGTCCGCCGATGACATCTGCAAAAAACCGTGGACTGGCGCTGGAGGCGCTGCTTTTGATCGCGATCTGCCTGTTTTGCGTGTTTCCATTTTACTGGATGGTGACGACCAGCCTGAAGACGCAAGTAGTGGCCCTGCAATCGCCGCCCGCATGGCTGTTTTCGCCGACATTGGCGAATTACACCGAGGTGTTGTTTGAAGATAAGGTAGGCCGGTCGCTGATCAACTCGATCATCGTGGCCGTCAGCACCACCACGCTTGCCATCCTTCTGGGCACGCCTGCCGCCTATGCGCTGGCGCGGTTCGAGTTTCGCGGCAAGGCCGATCTGTGGTTCTGGTTCATCACCAACCGGTTCGTCTCGCCCGTCGTGCTGGCGTTTCCGGTATTCCTGATCAGCCGCGAATTGGGCCTGCGCGATACGCATTTCGCGTTGATCATGATGTATCTGACCTTCACCCTGCCGATCGTGATCTGGATCTGCACCGATCAATTCCGGTCTATTCCGTACGAGTTGGATGAGGCCGCGATGCTGGAAGGGGCGTCGCAATGGCGGATATTCCGGTCGATCTGTCTGCCGCTGGCGATGCCGGGGGTGGCGGTATCATCCATCCTTGCCTTCATTTTCTCGTGGAACGAGCTGCTGTTCGCCTATATCCTTGCCCCCAAAGCTGCCAAAACGGCGCCGGCAATGGCGGTTACATTCATGGAAGGTTACGATGTGCCCTATGGAAAGATCATGGCCACATCGACGCTGATCGTGATCCCGGTGCTTATCTTTGCGCTGATCGCCTCGAAACATCTGGTGCGCGGTCTGACCATGGGCGCGATGAAGTAACCCGCCATGGCGCGCGCCCCGAAACTGCCGCAGATAGATACCGAAGAACGCTTTTTGGCGCGGGTAGCCTGGGCCTATTACGTAGAAGGCATGACGCAAGAACAGGTGGCGTATAAATTGGGGGCGACCCGGCTGCGGGTGAACCAATCGCTGTCTTTGGCGCGCAAACGGGGCTTGGTGCGGATCACCTTCAACACCGCCTTTGCCGCCTGCGCCGAACTGGAACAGGGCCTGACCAGCCGCTACGGCCTGATGCAGGCCTATGTCGCCCCCGCCCCGCAAGAGGCGCGCGATGTGCAGATGATTGTGGGGGCGGCGCTTGGCAATCTGTTGTCGGAACTGCTTGCCGACCCTGCGATCAAGCGGTTCGGCATGTCTTGGGGCAATACACTTAACCTTGCCACACGGTTTGTGGCCGCGATGGAGCGCCCCGATCTGGAGGTGATGTCGGTGATGGGCGGCCTCACACGCGGGTCTGACCTGAACAGTTTTGAGATTACCACACGGCTGGCTGATCTGCTGGGCGCGCAGCACAGCTATTTTACAGCACCCCTGTATGCAGGCTCTGCCGCGTCACGCGACACGATCATGCAGTTGGATGTGTTCCGTGATTTGCTGAAAAAGCTGCGCGGGGTGGATGCGATGGCGATGGCGGCGGGTGATCTGTCGCAAAGGTCCCTGCTGATGCGCGACGGTCTGCCCGCCGATACCACGATGGAGGAATTGCTGGCCCTTGGCGGCGTCGGCGACGTGCTGGGCACGGTGATCGACGCGCAGGGTCGCCCGGTGGATCATCCGATCAACGAACGTGTCATCGGCATTGGGCTGCACGATCTGGCCTGCATTCCGAACGTCATTTTGGCCGCAGGTGGCGCGCATAAAGTGCCGGTGATTCGCGCGCTGCTGGGCCTTGGCCTTATCAACACCTTCGTGACGGATGAGGCCACCGCGCGGGATTTGCTGGCAGGGCCGCCGTGAGCCTGCATCTGGGGATTGATATTGGCACCTCGGGTGTCAAAGCGGTGCTGATGGAGGGGGTGGCGAAGGTTCTGGCCGAGGCGGCGCGGCCGATCCCCGTCTCCATTCCCCATGTGGGCTGGAGCGAACAATCCGCCGACCTATGGGTGGAGGCGACGTTCCACTGTCTGGATCAACTGGTTGCCACGGCCCCGGCGTTGATGGCGGCGGTGGCGGGGATTGGATTGTCAGGGCAAATGCTGGCGGCTTTGTTGCTGGACAGCGACCACAAGCCGTTGCGGCCGGCGATGCTGTGGAATGATCAACGCGCCTTGGTTGAATGTGTGCAATTGCGCGGGCTGTGCCCCGATATCGGGCAGCGGACCAATGGCGCGCCGGATCCGGGGATCACGTTGCCAAAGCTGATGTGGCTGGCAAAACATGAACCCCGCGTGATGGAAGCGGCGCGGATGTTATTGCTGCCCAAAGATTATGTCCGGCTGGCGCTGACCGGCGAGATCGCGTCCGAGCCGACCGATGCGGGTGGCACCCAGCTTCTGGATTGTGCGAGCGGAAAATGGGATGCCAGCCTGTGCGGGTTGGTCGGCTGGAACCCCGATTATCTGCCGCCCTTGCTTGCGCCCTGGGATGTGGCGGGCCAGTTGCGCGCGGGATTGGCGGCGCGTTGGGGGATGAAAGCATCGGTGATCGTAGCGGCGGGGGCGGGGGACAACATGGCCTCGACCCTTGGCGTCGGGGCGGCGCGGCCGGGCGATGCGGTGCTGACGGTGGGCACCTCGGGCGTGGCCTGCATCGTGGACGGCGCGTTTCATCCGGGGCCTGACCGCGCCATTCTGACCTCGGCCCATGCGGCGCCGGATACTTACTTGTCAATGGGCGTGGTGATGAGTGCGACGGCCACGCTGGATTGGGTGCGGCACCTGACCGGCACCGATACCGCGACCCTGGTGGCCGAGGCGGAGGCGTTTGCGATGGCGGGGAGGCTGGCGGATGCGCCGGTTATGTTGCCCTGTTTGACCGGGATCAGGACTCCGCTGAACCGGCCCGATGCGATGGGGCGGATCGACGGACTGCATCCGGGCACCACGCGGGGGATGCTGGGCTATGCGGTGATGGAAGGGGTGGCGTTTCAGTTTGCCACCTGTGTGGCGGCCCAGAAATCCGTGGGCGTGATACCGGCGCGGTTTTCCATGGTGGGGGGTGGGTCGCGATCGGCGCTTTGGACTCGGCTTTTGGCGACGGCTTTGAATGAGCCGATACATCTGCCCCCCGGCGCGCATGTATCCGGCCCTGCGGGGGCGGCGCGGTTGGCGGCTGTGGCCTCGGGCGCGGGCTTTGAGATCTTGTCGGAGCCTACCGGAGAGGCCCGGATTGTTGGGCCGGACCGGGCGATATCTGAGGTGCTGGCGGAGAGATTTGCGCGGTTCGAGGCGCTGCTTCCGGCGCAGGGGTGATGCCTTTCAGGCAGAGTATCGCACGCGTGCGATCACCCGCAACCCATTAAGAAGTGGTTCGGGGAAACTGAACAGCCGGGACAGGTGGATTTTCCGCGTATGAGCCGGGCCAGAATTTGATCCAGTGGATCAAATTCCCGGCGATTGGGCAGCATGATGCTGCGAGCGAGGAGATGACCGCGCCGGAACCACAGCCCGGCATTCAAGGTATGCGGAGGATCAGAAATCGATCTGGGGGATCGATTTCCCGACGAATGAGGCGCTGTTGCCGCAATCAAGGGCGAAGAGACCCTGATCGGGCTGGCCCAGGACTTTGGCGTGCATCTGTTGCCGGCCAGGTGTTTGCGAGCAGACACCGAGAGGCGAACCAGATCAGGCAGTGGCAGGGCCAGCTCCCGGCGGGCGCGACCGGGGTGTTTGGTGATGCCATGAAGTCCGAACCGGAACCGCAGATCGACGTCAAGACCCTGCATGCGAAGATCGGAGATCTGACGCTGGCGAACGATTTTTTGTCAGAGGCGCGACGCATAGCGCAGTGAACGCCACCGGTCTGAAGCTGATGCTCGGATTGACAAGCTCACATGGAGTTCCCTTTCGCGGGCAGCCGGATGTTGCAGGGGCTTGCTGGTGTGAGGCAAGGGTTCAAGGTGGGGCGGTTGCACCTCACCACGCTGATGAAACGGATGGGTCGAGCGGGTAAGCGCCACGGGTTTTGAGCGAACCCGCAAGGGAGGCCTGGTATCGCCAAGCCAAACACCTCGAAGCCCGCGCGTCCATGCCCAGCATGGCATTGCCATGACGCCACAAGATTTACCCCTTTCTGCTGCGGAAACTGCCCATCACACGACCCAATCAGGTTTGGGCGATGGACATCACCTACATACCGGTGGCACGCGGCTTCATCTACCGCGCTGCCGTGCCGGACTGGTTCACGCGCCGGGTCCTGGCGTGGCGGGTGTCGATCACGCTGGAGGCAGATTTCTGCTTTGAGGCTGTCGAGGAAGCGCTGGCCCGCCACGGCAAGCCCGAGACATTCAACATGGAGCATGGTCACGCCACCGGTTCGAGCGGCCATGCGACCTCAGGGCAGCCAGATCACGTCCACCGACTTCATCAAGGTGCTGGCGGCCCGGGAAATCAAGATCAGCATGGACGGCAAAGGGGCTTGGCGGGACTATGTCTTCGCAGGGCGCCTCTGGCGGACCATCAAATACGCGGAAGTTTACCTGCGGGCCTGCGCCAGCGTCTCGGAAGCACGCGCCTAGATTGGGCGCTACCCCGGCTTTTACAACACCCGCTGGCCCCATTCCATTCGGTGGGCAATCGATCCCCGTTCGGGGGAAACCAGTCCCCCGGACTGTTTTCTGTTCCCCTTCACCTTTTGCTGATCCTCCTCAAACTTGACGGCAAAATCCCCGATCAGGCTTGCTTCAACATGATGTCGCCGGTTCCGGCCGCAGCATAACCAAGGCGGAGATCCACTTGAAAACCCCCGAAATCTGTTCAAAACAAACGGCTCTGTTCGCGTTTTGTGCGCATTGGTGATAGGATGGCTGAAAAGCTGGAGGTGTGACCGTGGATCGCAAGGTATTTCAGATTTGGCTGTCGGAAATCGACGAATTGACGGATGTCCAGAGACTGGACGTCGCTGACGCATTGGCGGGCCGGGCGATTGGTGGCGCGTCGCGCTGCTGCGATCGAGGTTTCCGTTGGGGAAGCTCGGTGCTGTCCGCATTGTGCAACGCCTGGCGCAGGGGAGGCGCGGTACGGCGCGTGGGTTGAGGCGGTATCGGTGTAACGCCTGCGGCAAGAGCTTCAACGCGTTGACGACAACGCCGTTGTCTGGTCTGTGGTACAGGGATCGTTGGCTGGATTTCGGCCGGTCGATGACGGATGGCGATACGGTGCGGGCCGCTGCCTCGCGCTGTGGCATCGCCGTCAGCACGGCATTTCGCTGGCGGCATCGCTGGCTGAAGGCTCTCAAGAGCGGTGCTGGGAAACTCGCCGGCATCGTCGAAGCCGATGAAACCTTCGTGCTGTCCAGCCGTAAGGGCGAGCGAAACCTTGGCCGCAAACCGCGCAAGCGGGGCGGAAAGGCCAGCAAACGCGGCCTGTCGCACGAGCAGGTGCCGATCTTGGTTGCTGTCGACCGCACCGGCGTGACCATCAGCGCAGTCTTGCCATCTGTCTCGGCGGCCAACCTGCAAGCAGTCCTCGAACCGGTGCTGAGCAAGGACGTCTTGCTGGTGACCGACGGCTGTACCAGCTACCCGCCTTGTGCTGCCGCTCTGGGCGTCAGTCACGAGGCGCTCAACCAAAGCGCCGGCGAGCGTGTCCGTGGTGATCTGCATATTCAGACGGTCAACAGCCGCCATGAGCGGCTCAAGGCGTTCCTCCGCCCCCGAAGAGGCGTCGCCACCAAATACTTGGCGAGCTATCTCAACTGGTTTCATCTCGCCGGACTCCGGGTTTCAACGCCACGCGCCTGCCTCAACGCGGCCATGGGGTGCTGATGCCTACGAAACGCGAACAGAGCCAAACAAACCGAGCCACCTCTCTCCAGCACATGCAGGCGGGCCGGGCCATGGGCCAGATGCACCCTGTCGCCCGCTTTCGGCGCCTGCACGCCATCATGTACCGTGACCGCAACGCGCTGACCCTGTTCCAGCGCCACCGTCAGATGCAGGTCCGCCCCCAGATAAACCGCGTTCGCCACCCTGCCCGCCAGACCTGCATCCACCAAAGAAAAGTCCGCAGGCCGCAGCACCGCCGTCACCGCATCGCCCACTAGATCAGGATGATGTTTGATTGAAACATCATCCTGATCTCGAATCTTCGTGGTCGCGTGAATATTGAGGAAAACCGGATTCCACTTTTCCTCATCACGCTCTAGCCACCTCGGCGCGGGCAGCCGCAGTTCCACCTGTGGTTTCTCAGGATGTTGTTCAGAGCCGATCTCGGGGGCTGTGCATTGAGAGTGGAATGTGGACGGATTGCATTGAACCAGTCAAGCCATCTTGGCAGGTCTTCGGTTCTGACTTTTGAGGTGAGATAGCTTATGCCCTAGGCCCGTTCGCGCAGAAGTGTCTGGCTAAACCGCTCGGCCTTGCCGTTGGTCTTTGGGGTGTAGGGCCGGGTGAAGATGTGGTGGGTCGCCAGCCAGCGCAGGGCTTTGCTGAAGCGGCGGGATCGACAGGCCGCGCCGCTGTCCATTGCCCGGCAGGTGATAGCGCAGCAATCGCCGAGAGGGGGTCATCACCCGCTCGACCTTGATGCCTGGGTGCCAAACCACTGCAAGGCGCGGAGCAGGAAGCCTATGGCGGAGGCGGGCTTTTCGTCGGGCAGCACCTCGACATAGGCCAGGCGCGTGGCGTCATCGACGGCGACGGGTGCGGTTGCCTTTGCGCAGGCCGGTGATGCGGTGGCCGGGGGCGGTCAAAACGCCCAAGTTTCTGGATGTCACTATGGATCAACTCTCCGGGCCGTTCTCGCTGGGTGCGGCGCACCGGCGGTGGCGGGTCAAGCCGCGCCAAAAGCCCAAGCCCGCCGCGTGAAAGCCACCGAGCCACCGTAGAGCGCCAGCCCCAGCCGTGCCAAGATGCCCGCCCCGGTCAGGCGATGCTCGCGTCGCAGATGCCTGATGAGAGTCAGTTCCCGCTCCCCCAGACCCTGCCGCCGGGCCGGAGCGCTCGACCGATTGGCCAGCGCCACGAAGGCCGCCGCCCGCATCACCACCACCCGATCCGACATCGTCAGCGCCTCTTCCTGATCATGCGTCACAAACACATAGGCGATGCCCAATTTGGCCTGCAACGCTTTCAGTTCAATCTGCATCTGTTGGCGCGGGTTGCGGTCCAGCGCCGACAACGGCTCGTCCAGCACCGACAGGCGGGGCTTGGCGATGATCGCCTGAGCCAAGGCCACCCCCTGGCGTTGCCCGGCCGAAAGCAGCGACGGCTTGCGCCGCCCACCCCGGCCAGACCGACCTTTTCCAACGCCTCGCCCATCGCACGATCCCGCTCGGTTCGCGCCACGCCCTGCACCTCCAACGGGTAGCCGACAGTGCGCGCCACCGTCATGTGGCTGAACAAGGCATAGCTTTGGAGCAAAGTGTTCACCGGTCGGCGAAACGGCGGCAGCGCCGTCAGATCGCGCCCATCCAGCCGGATTTGGCCGCCATCCAGCGCCTCCAACCCCGATACCGCCCACCTTCCGGCGTGACAAACTCTCGCCGGGCCGCCGGGCTGGTTACTGCGTGGTGCGGATGGTGTTCCAGGACCGGTCATACCGCTTCAACGTCGCCCGGATATCCTGACTTGGCACGCCGACGCGGTTCTGGGGCTGGTCTCGCAGATCGACCGCCCGGAATGGGCGACGGCGATAACCCTGGTGGACCAGGCGGATGAGGTCTTCGTTACCGGGTTCCAGTCGATCCGTGGCCTTGCCGAGGATTTTGCCCGCAGGCTTTCGATCGTCCGCGGGTCGGTGCGCTCTATCTCGGTGCATGATGGGGCCATGGCGGAATGGCTCCCCCCGGTTCGGCGCGCGACCTCGGCATGACGGTCATGGTGATCACTGATGAGATGAACTATTGGGCGCTTGAAAAGACGCCTTTCGTGTTTCACGCGGTCACCAAAGTCGGGAAAGTCGGGGCCTTTCTGGAAAGCACCGGACCAATGGCCAGTTTGCTTGATCTTGTCACCCATGCCGTCGCCGACAAAGCCCCTGACAAGGCGAGAAAGCGGTTGGCCGCCTGGCCCATGCTGATCCGCGATCTCAACCTGCTTCAAGCGGCCCGGCGGTTCCAAGCGGCCCGACCCCGGCGTATTTGTGTCGGGGTGAAACGGGCCAGCGGGTTTCCCCCTGCGGCCCCCATCCCATTCAAGGTTAGGCGCGGACCAGCGCCTCGTACTGGGTGGACACGCGCCTGGTCAGTTCACCCACTTCGAAATTATAGTCACCGATCTGCCCGACCGGAGTAACCTCAGCCGCCGTGCCGGTCAGCCAGCATTGCTCGAAGCCCTCAAGCTCCTCGGGCATGATGTGGCGTTCGTGGACCTTGATCTGCATGTCGCGCAGCATCTGCACCACGGTCTGCCGGGTGATGCCGTTCAGAATGCAGTCCGGCTTGGGGGTGTGAACCTCGCCATCCTTGACGAAGAATATATTCGCCCCGGTCGCCTCGGCCACATAGCCGCGATAGTCGAACATCATGGCGTCCGAGCAGCCCTTCGCTTCGGCGGCGTGTTTGGACATGGTGCAGATCATATATAGCCCCGCGGCCTTGGCGGCATGGGGGATGGTCTGCGGACTGGGCCGCTGCCATTTGGCGATGTCCAGCTTGGCGCCCTTGAACTTGGCGTCGCCGTAATAGCTGCCCCAGGTCCAGCAGGCCACCGCCAGGCGGACCTCATTACGCTTGGACGCCACCCCCATATCCTCACCCGCACCACGCCAGGCAATGGCGCGGACATAGGCGTCGGTCAGGTTGTTGGCCTTCAGCACGGCTTCCTTGGCCGCCTCGATGTCATCGACCGAGAAGGGCAGTGGCATGTCCAAAAGCTCGCCCGAAGCGCGCAGCCGGGCCGAATGCTCGCGGGATTTGAAGATCTTGCCGTTGTAGCAGCGCTCGCCCTCGAACACGGCGCTGGCATAGTGCAGCGCATGGGTCAGGATGTGGACGTTTGCGGCACGCCAATCCACCAGCTTGCCGTCCATCCAGATGAACCCGTCGCGATCATCATATCCTGCCATCCCAGCCACCCCTATGCGAATGTTGCGCAACTTAGGTCCGTTTCGGACATAATATTGCGCGAAATCGACAGATGGCTACCAGTTGGGCCTTGGAATGTCAACAAGGCTGACGTAAGTTCACCGGACGGCGGAGGGCAGATGACACAGAATGCGGGCGCGAGCGAAGGGCTGCTGTTCCTGACGGATGCGCAGTTGCGCAAGGGCATCGAGGCGATGTTCTTTGCTTACCGCGGCTTTACCGCCGACCCTGACCGCATTCTTGCCACGCTGGATTACGGCCGTGCCCATCACCGCGCCGTGCATTTCATCAACCGCTCGCCGGGCCTGACCGTATCGCAGTTGCTGGCGATTCTGGGGGTGACCAAGCAAAGCCTGAACCGCGTGCTGCGGACCCTGTTCGAGGATGGTCTGGTCGAGGCGCGGGTGGGCAAGACCGACAAACGCGAACGCCGTCTGCATCTGACGGAAAAGGGCTCGGCGCTGGAACGCTCGCTGTCGGACGCCCAGCGCGCCCGGATGCGGGCCGCTTACCGCGCGGCGGGCCCGCAGGCGGTGCAAGGGTTCCGTATGGTGCTGGAGGCGATGATGGACCCCGAAATGCGCCGTCAGTATCAGGGCCTGAAAGAGGGTGAAGCATGACCAGCCTGCCGTCGCACCTGCTGGTTGTCGATGATGACGAGCGCATCCGCGGCCTTTTGCAGAAATTCCTGATCCGCAATGGCTTTCTGGTGACCACCGCCCGCGATGCCGCACAGGCGCGGCGCTTGCTGGCTGGTCTTGATTTTGACCTTCTGGTGCTGGATGTGATGATGCCGGGCGAGGATGGCATTACCCTGACCCGCGATCTGCGCCGCCGGATGACCACACCGATCCTGCTGTTGACCGCCAAAGGCGAGGCCGCCAACCGGATCGAGGGGCTGGAGGCGGGGGCCGATGATTACCTCGTCAAGCCCTTCGAGCCCAAGGAGTTGCTCTTGCGGATCAACGCCATCCTGCGCCGGGTGCCGCAGGCCAAGCCCACCGCGATCGTGACAAAATCGCTGCAACTGGGGGCCGTGCGCTATGATCCTGACCGGGGTGAGTTGTGGCGCGGCGGCGCTCTGATTCGCCTGACCGCGACCGAGGCGCAACTGATGCGGCTCTTTGCCGCCGCCCCCGGCTTGGCCATTGCGCGCACCCGCCTGGTCGGCGAACAGGAGCGCGAAGCGGGCGGCGGTGACCGCGCCGTCGATGTGCAGATCACCCGCCTGCGCCGCAAGATCGAGGATGACCCCAAACAGCCGCGCTATCTGCAAACCGTGCGCGGCGAAGGCTATATGTTGCAGCCGGACTAAATCTGCCGCCAGATGTCGCCCCCAATCACCCGGAGGTTCCGATGCCCAGCAACCTGCCCCTAGAGATGCGCCTGCGCCGGATGACCAAGCGGCTGGAGGAGTTGGAATGCTGGGTGGCGCGTGAGGTTGTCCCGCTGGAAAGCTGGACCCTGCAAGGCCAGCCCATCGCCATGGGTCACCCTTGGCAGGACAGCGGCGCGCCCCTCGGCTTTGCCCATCCCGAGGTAGCGGTTCCGGCGCATTGGCCTTTGCCCGAGGTGCGGCTGCACCTGTGGCTGGGCGGCGAAGGTCTGCTGCGCCTGATCGGTGACCAGACCGCCAGCTTCGGTATGAACCCGCCGCACCAGGCTTTCCTGCCCTTTGAGCGCCGTTTTCGGGTTGAGGCCGATTGCGTCGCCCGCCTGCCGCAGGGTGTGCCGAACCATGACGCCGCCCTTGGTCGCACAGCACTTGTCTGGCAGGAAGCCGATCTTGCCGACTTGATCCGCCTGTTGCGCCAGGTCATCGAGCTGGTCCGCGCCCTTGGCGGCCATGAGGTGGAGCCCTGGCCGCTCCCCCACTACTTCCCCAACCGCAAACATCCCGCGCATTCCGAGCCGCACCCGGCTTGCAAACCGATCATGGACCTTGCCGAGGCCGCCTTTCACCTGTTGGACTGGCCGACCGAAACCCGAGCCTATCTTGGCCGGATCATGGCCACATCGCAAACCCGGTCGATCTGGGCTGTCCCGGCTCTACCCGCCATAACAGAGCCACTTCCCGAAAAATCCCGCGCCTCGGTTGTGGCGGCGCGTGACCATCTGAAGGCTGGCCTCAAGGCCCTGCAAAGCCGCTTTCCGCAAGAAGGCGCGCTGGTCGTCACCGGCCACGCCCATATCGACCTCGCCTGGCTGTGGCCCATGGTTGAGACCCGCCGCAAAGCGGTGCGGACCTTCCACAGCGTTCTGCAACTGATGGACCAATTTCCCGAGTTTCGCTTCAACCACTCCACCGCCCAGCTTTACGATTTCGTCGGCCAAGACGACCCGGCGCTGCTGGTCGCCATCACCGACAAGGTGAAATCCGGCCAGTGGGAGCCGATCGGCGCCATGTGGGTCGAACCCGACACCAACATGCCCTCGGGCGAATCGCTGATCCGCCAGCTTTTGTATGGCATCCGCTACTTTGACCGCCAGTTCGGCAAACGCAGCAAAGTCCTGTGGTTGCCCGATGTCTTTGGCTTTTCCCCGGTTCTGCCCCAGCTTTTGCGTCAGGTCGGCATGACCGCGGTTTTCACCATCAAAACCAACTGGTCCGAACGCAACAAGCTGCCGCATGACCTGTTCCATTGGCAGGGTCTCGACGGCTCGGAAGTCATCATGCACACGTTTGAGAACCCCGCTGACGGCTATAACGCGGAAATGGGGCCACGCGCGACGCTGGGGACATGGGGCAATTATCAGGACAAGGAAGTGCTGCCCGAAAGCCTGCTGTGCTATGGCCACGGCGACGGCGGCGGTGGCCCGACTGCGGATTACCTCCAGCGCCTGCGCCAGATGCAGGATTTCCCGGTCGTCCCCAAGATTGCCCATGTCAATGTCTCGGACTGGTTCGCGTCGATCCCCGCCCGCCTGTCCTCCCCCCTGCCGAAATGGGTCGGCGAGATTTACCTTGAATACCACCGTGGCACCCTGACCAGCCAAAGCCGCACCAAATACCTGCACCGCCGCGCCGAACGCGCCCTGATCACCGCCGAGGTCCTGTCCGCCATGGCAACCCTGCGCGGAGCGGCCCTATCCGCCTCGTTAGAGCCTGATTGGCACATCCTGCTGCGCAACCAATTCCACGACATCCTGCCCGGCTCCTCGATCCGCGAAGTTTACGAGGTGGCCGAGGCGGAACTGTTCGGCGTCATCACCGCAGGCAAGGCGCGTCAGGCTGCGGCCATGGCGAGCCTTGTCAGTGGCCTCGCAGGCGGCGATGCGGAGGGTTTCGTCATTGTGAACCCTGACCTGTCACCCCGCCCGATTCGCCTGCTATCGCAAACCCCCTTGCCCGGTGGCCAAACCGTCGAAGGCGGTCACGTTCTGGCCGCCCCCGCCATGATCGCAGGCCTGTCGGTTCTGTCGGTCAAAGCCGCCTCACTTCCTTTCTCTGCGGGCCTTTCCGTCTCGCCTCTGCGGCTGGAAAACGGCATGGTGAAGCTCCGCCTCAACGCCGACGGCAGCCTTGCCAGCCTGTGGGACAAGCGCGCCGGTCGCGAATGTCTGGCCGGGCGCGGCAACCAGATCTGGGCCTTTGTCGATAAGCCGCGTAATTTCGACGCCTGGGACATCGAAGAGGATTATGCGGCGAACGGTCAGGAACTGCTGGCCCTCGGCCCCGCCAAAGTCATCGAGTCCGGCCCCCACCGCGTTGCCGTCCGTATCCAGCGCAAGTTTGGCGCCAGCACGGTAAGCCAGACCATCTGCCTGTGGGCCAACTCGCCCCGGGTTGAATTCAAGACCGACATCGACTGGCACGACCGCCGTATCCTGCTGAAATCACGCATGCCTTTGGCGATCCACGCCGACCACGCCACCTTTGAATGCGCCTGCGGCGTGATCCGCCGCCCGACCCACCGCAACACGCCCTGGGACGCGGTGCAGTATGAAGTCGCGGGCCACCGCTTTGCCGACCTGTCCGAAAACGGCTTCGGCGTCGCTTTGTTGAACGACGGCAAATATGGTCATGACGTTTGCGGCAATGTCATGGGCCTCAGTCTTTTGCGCTCGCCGGTCTATCCCGACCTGCTGGCCGACGAAGGCGCGCAAAGCTTCACTTACGCCCTGCTGCCCCATGTCGGCGACTGGTTCGAAGGCGGCGTTCTGGCTGAGGCTGAGGATTTGAACCAACCGCTTCTGGCCAGTGCCACCAAGGTAGCACAGGAGCAAAACTGGCAGGCCGTTCAGCTGACCGGCCGCCCGCTTGCCCTGTCCGCCCTGAAACCGGACGAGGCGGGCAAGGGTCTGATCCTGCGCCTTTACGAACCCTCGGGCGGCCGCAGCCAACCACAGGTCACTCTGCCCGATGGCTGGAGGGTCGCCGGTCAAGTCAACCTTCTGGAGGAACCCGTGGACGGCGACCTGACCTTCGGCCCCTTCCAGATACGCTCCTTCCATCTGGTGCCGAAATGACGTCGTCGGGCAAGGCTGGGATCTTCGATCTGGAAACCCCCGTAGTCCTGATTGACCTCGATATAGTCGAGGCCAATATTGCGCGGGCACAGAGCCTGTTTGACGGGTTTGGCATCGGCTTTCGCCCCCATATCAAGACCCACAAAATCCCCTTTCTGGCTGAGCTGCAGATGAAACAAGGGGCCATCGGCATCGCCGTGCAAAAGGTGTCTGAGGCTGAGGTGTTTGCCGCCGCAGGCTTTACCGACGTGCTTTTGTGTTTCAACCTGCTGTCGCCCAGCAAGATCGCCCGCCTGCGCGCGCTGATGGACAAAGCCCATATCACCGTGGTGGCCGATAATCTTTCGGTGGTGCAGGCTTTGTCCAAGGGAATGACCGGCACTACTCTTGACGTGCTGGTCGAATGCGACACCGGCATGGGCCGCTGCGGCGTGCAATCGCCGCAAGCCGCCCGCGATCTGGCCCAGGCCATCGCTGCCGCCCCCGGCCTGAACTTTGCCGGCCTGATGACCTATCCCGCCCCCGGTGCCGCAGCACATGTGCAAGCCTTCCTGACCGAGGCGCGCGAGCTTTGCGTCGTAGCCCTCGGCCATTGCACCACGATTTCCGGCGGCGGCACGCCCTCGCTGCTGGACGCCGGCCTGTCGCCCATTCTCACCGAATACCGGGCAGGAACCTATATCTACAACGACCGCTCTCTGGTGGCGCGCGGGGCCTGTACGCTGGCCGATTGCGCCCTGACCGTGCTTGCCACCGTGGTCAGCCGCCCGACCGATACCCGCGCAATCCTTGATACAGGGTCGAAATCACTGACCTCAGACCTGTTGGGCCTAACGGGTTACGGCACGATCCTTGGCTACCCTGAGGCCCGAATCGCCAGCCTGTCCGAGGAGCATGGCCATGTCGATCTGACCGAATGCCCGAGCAAACCCGCGATAGGCCAAAAGCTTCAGATCGTGCCCAATCACGCCTGCCCGGTCAGCAATCTGGTTAACCTTGTGACCTTCCACCGCTCTGGCACGGTGGTCCGGCAAGCCGAAGTTGCCGCCCGTGGTATGGTTGTTTAGAAAGGCCCAGCAATGACCCTGATCTATGCCTATCCCGCTGCCGCCAAGCACATCACACCCCCTGGCCATCCTGAACGGGTGGACCGTCTGGCCGCCGTCGAAAAGGCTCTGAGCGGGCTGAAACTGACCCGCCGCAACGCCCCGCTTGCCAGCGAATCCGACCTTTTGCTGTGCCACCCCGCCGCCTATATCGCGCGCATCCGCGCCGCTGGGCCGACCCAAGGCATCACCCAGCTTGACTCCGATACCTGGATGTCGCCCGGTTCCTTTGCTGCCGCCTCCCATGCTGTCGGTGGGGCCTGCGCCGCTGTCGATGCGGTGCTGGCGGGTCAGGACTGCAACGCCTTCGTCGTGGCCCGCCCGCCCGGCCACCATGCCGAAACTGCGACTGCGATGGGATTTTGCCTGTTCGGCACCGTGGCCATCGCTGCAAAACATGCTCTGTTAACGCAAAACAGGGTCGCCGTGGTCGATTTCGACGTTCACCACGGCAATGGAACGCAAGACCTGTTGTGGAACGAGCCGCGGGCCCTGTTCATCACCTCGCAGCAAATGCCGCTGTGGCCCGGCACCGGCGCGCGTTCCGAACGCGGTGCCCATGACAACATCCGCAACATCCCCCTCGCCCCCGGCAGCGATGGCACGGTTATGCGCGCCGCCTATGAGGCTGAGACCTTCCCCGCCATCGACGCCTTTCAACCCGACATCATCCTGATTTCCGCCGGTTTTGATGCCCATACCGACGACCCGCTGGGCGGGCTGAACTGGGTGGCCGAGGATTACGCCTGGCTGACCCGCCGCCTTTGCGATCTGGCCGACAAACACTGCGCGGGCCGGGTGGTATCCTGTCTGGAGGGCGGCTATGATCTGGCGGCGCTGACCGCTTCGGTGGCAGCCCATCTCGGTGTTTTGAAGGAGCGTTCCGATGGCCGATAGACCCGTCGCCGAGTTGAGCTTTGAAGAGGCGATGCAGGCTTTGGAGGCCGTCGTCAGCCAGTTGGAAAAGGGCGATGTCGCCCTTGAACAATCCATCGCACTTTATGAACGCGGCGCGGCGCTGAAGGCGCATTGCGCCGACAAGCTGAAGGATGCCGAGGAGAAGGTCGAGATGATCCGCGCCGCCGAAGGCCGTGCCGTGGGCACCACTCCTGCGGAGGGCATGTGAGTTTTCGCGACCTTCTGGCCGCCGACGCCGTCTTGATCCAGACCCGGTTGGACGCCGCCCTGTCGGGTCTCGCCGACCAGCCGGTCATCCACGCCATGCGCTATGCGCTGCAAGGCGGCAAACGCTTGCGCGGCTTTCTGGTGCTGGAATCGGCCCGGATGCTGGGCCTCCCCCCAGCGCAATCCCTCAGCGCCGCCGCTGCGGTCGAGGTAATCCATGCCTATTCCCTGATCCATGACGACCTGCCCGCGATGGACAACGACGAGTTGCGCCGTGGCCTGCCAACAATCCACAAAAAGTGGGATGAGGCGACCGCCATCCTCGCCGGGGACGCGCTGCAAAGCCTCGCATACGAGTTGCTGACCGACCCGGCGCTGGGGCCAGCCGAGACCCGAATTGCCCTTGTACAGGCGCTGTCCAAGGCCGCAGGCGCCCAAGGCATGGTCCTGGGTCAGGCCCTCGACATGGCCGCGCAAACCGCACCACCCTTGACCCTAGACCAGATCACCCTACTGCAAGCGGGCAAAACCGGGGCGCTGATTTCTTTTGCCGCAGAAGTCGGGGCCATTCTGGCGGGCCAGGACCCCACGCCCCTGCGCGCCTATGCCAGTGCCCTCGGCCTCGCCTTCCAGATTGCTGACGATATCCTTGACGTGACCGGCTGCGCCACCAAGGCCGGCAAGCGCCTTGGCAAAGACGCGGCGGCCGGCAAGGCGACCTTCGTTTCGCTGCTTGGCCTGAGCGGTGCCCAAACCCGTGCCCGCGACCTTATCGCCCAAGCCGAAGCCGCCCTTTCGCCCTATTCTGCCGCGCAAAACCTGATAGACGCCGCGCGTTACGTCATTGCGCGCGAAAGCTGATGTAAAACGGCACCGCACCTCTGCATTCTGGCCAAACCCCGCCCGATCTGGTAAACCATGCCCATGTCCAATCCAGCTACCCCCATGCTCGACCGCGTCCATAGCCCTGCGGATGTGAAGCGCCTGACCGACCGTGAGTTGCGCCAACTGGCTGACGAGTTGCGCGCCGAGACCATCAGCGCGGTCTCGGTCACCGGCGGCCACCTTGGCGCGGGCCTTGGCGTGGTCGAACTGACCGTGGCCCTGCACGCCGTCTTTGACGCCCCGCGCGACAAGATCATCTGGGATGTCGGCCACCAGTGCTATCCCCATAAAATCCTGACCGGCCGCCGCGACCGCATCCGCACCCTGCGAGCCGAGGGCGGCCTGTCCGGTTTCACCAAACGTTCCGAATCGCCCTATGATCCGTTCGGCGCCGCCCATGCCTCAACCTCGATCTCTGCCGCGCTGGGTTTTGCCGTCGCGGCCGACCTTGGCGGCGATCCCGGCGACGCCATTGCCGTGATCGGTGACGGTGCGATGTCTGCCGGCATGGCGTTTGAGGCGATGAACAACGCCGGCCACCTGAAAAAGCGCCTGTTCGTCATCCTGAACGACAATGAAATGTCGATCGCCCCGCCGGTCGGTGCGCTGTCGGCCTATCTCAGCCGCCTCTACGCCGCCGATCCGTTTCAGGAGCTGAAATCCGCCGCCAAAGGCATGGTCTCCCTCCTCCCCGAACCCTTCCAGCAAGGCGCGCGCCGGGCCAAGGAAATGCTCAAAGGCATGACCGTCGGCGGCACTTTGTTTGAGGAGTTGGGCTTTTCCTATGTCGGCCCGCTCGACGGCCACGACCTTGACCAGTTGCTGCCCGTGTTACGCACCGCCCGCGCCCGCGCCACCGGCCCCATCCTGATCCACGTCATCACCAAAAAGGGCAAAGGCTACGGCCCCGCCGAGAACGCCCGCGACAAGGGCCATGCCACCGGCAAGTTCGATATGCTGACCGGCGTGCAGGCCAAAGCCGCCTCCAACGCCCCCAGCTACACCAAAGTCTTTGCCCAAAGCCTGATTGCCGAGGCTGAGCGCGACGACAAGATCGTCGCCATCACCGCCGCCATGCCCGATGGCACCGGGCTTGACCTGTTCGCCGCCCGCTTCCCCAAGCGCTGCTTTGATGTCGGGATCGCCGAACAACACGCCGTCACCTTTTCGGCTGGCCTTGCAGCAGGCGGCATGAAACCCTTCTGCACGCTCTATTCCACCTTCCTGCAACGCGGTTTCGATCAGGTCGTGCATGATGTCGCGATTCAGCGCCTGCCGGTCCGCTTTGCCATCGACCGCGCCGGTCTGGTCGGGGCTGACGGCGCCACCCACGCCGGGGCCTTCGATGTGGCCTTCCTGGCCAACCTGCCCGGTTTCGTGGTGATGGCCGCCGCGGATGAGGCCGAACTGGTCCATATGGTCGCCACCGCCGCCGCCCACAACTCCGGCCCGATCGCCTTTCGCTATCCGCGCGGCGAAGGCACCGGGGTTGAGATGCCCACCCGCGGCATCCCCATTGAGATCGGCAAGGGCCGCATCATCCAGCACGGCAGCCGAGTGGCCCTATTGTCCTTCGGCACCCGCTTGGCCGAAGTTCTGAAAGCCTGCGAAGCCCTGCAATCCCGCGGCCTCACCCCCACCGTGGCCGACGCCCGCTTCGCCAAACCGCTCGACCGCGACCTGATCCTGAGCCTCGCCCGCAGCCATGAGGCGCTGATCACCGTTGAGGAAGGCTCTATCGGCGGCTTCGGCTCTCACGTCGCCCAACTGCTGGCCGAGGAAGCCGTGTTCGACCACGGGCTGAAATACCGCTCCATGGTCCTGCCCGATATCTTCATCGACCAGGCCTCGCCCGAGGCGATGTACCGGGTGGCGGGCATGGACGCCGCCCAGATCGAGGCCAAGGTGCTGGAAACTCTGGGCGTGGCCGTGGTGGGGCTGCGGGCGTAGGGCGGGGTAAACCCAGACAGCCAAAAAGCGAAACCCCGCGAGGACCTTTCGGCTGTCGCGGGGCTCTTACGAAGTGAGGGCTTAAAGCGGCCCTCGACACCATCTATATTGACGCCCGAAGACGAAATGTCAAGAATAATGCGTGTTGGCAAATAAAAATCCGTCAAGGGCGACCCCAAGGGACCATTAAATGACTGCAACGATTGAAGCCATCATTTCAAAAGAGCGCCTGAGAGCATACCAGACAGTCAGCGGTTTTGACCTAAACCGAGCGCTTCATCGCTATGCCTAGAACATGAAACTCAGCGCGGCCTTCATGCCGCTTTTCAGTTCGGCCGAGATTTGCCAGCGAAATCTTATAGTTGCCCGACTTTATTCTGTTTTCGGCCGCTCGTGGTGGCAGGAACTTACATTTCTTGCCCTGACTGGATCCAGTGGCAAAGGCATTGTCAAACGCGCAGAAAATACGCTGGTCGGTCGATGCGATGCGCCAACCAGTGGCCGGATGACAGCAGAACTCAGCTTTGGGTTCTGGGAAAATATGCTCCTGCCGAAATACGCGGCGTCATTGTGGACACCATTGCATCCCCATTTTCCCGATCTGCCCCAGGCCATCGACCAAGCCACATTCTACAGTTGCTGCGACGACCTTCGATCACTCCGCAATCGCATTTCTCATCACGAACCGATTTTCCGCCGCAACATCTCGCAGGACTACGCCAACTGCATGAAGTTCATCGGCTGGCTCAGCAGCGCAAAGGAAAAGTGGATCAAGCCACACTGTGACGTCATGCAGATCATGCGCCAAAAGCCATAGACTGCGACCCGATTCGTGCCGTCCCGCCCGACAAGCCTTTGTCGGTTCACTGACCGGCGAAGGCGCCAGCAAAGGCGTCTTCGTCACCACATCCGATTTTTCCAAAGACGCCCGCGACTACCTGAACCGCGTGCAACAGCGCATTGTGCTGATCAACGGTGATCGCCTTGCCCGGTTGATGGTTCAGCACGAGGTCGGCGTCCGGGCCAGAAAAACCTATGTGATCCGGTCGATTGACGAGGATTACTTCACCGAAAGCTAGGCGTGATGCGGAAAAGTGCTTAGCGGTTTCCTTCATCATCCTGATCTCGGGCCAAAAGCGCAGCCAAGCCTTCGCGGTAGCTCGGATAGATCAACCTCACCCCAAGTTCCTCCTTGATCCGGTCGTTCCGCACCCGTTTGTTTTCGGCATAGAACGACCGCGCCATCGGCGTCATTTCGGCGTCCTCATAGGGCACCATCGGGGGTTCGGGCAGGCCCAGCAGAGCGGCGGCCAAGCTCAGCACAGCCTCGGGCGAGGCGGGGTCGTCGTCGCAGACGTTATAGATCGCCCCCGGATTTGGGCGTGACAGAGACGCTTGCAGGACAGTCGCGATATCCTCGACATGGACCCGGCTGAACACCTGCCCGGGCTTGGAAATCCGCCGCGCCGTGCCACTCTGCAGCTTTTCGAACGGCCCGCGCCCCGGACCGTAGATGCCCGCCAGCCGGAATATGTGCAAAGGCAGACCCAGCGCCGCCCATTCCGCCTCGGCCCGCACCCTTGCCGCACCCCGCGCCGTGGTCGGTGTCAGCGCGGTATCCTCATCAACCCAGTCGCCATCGTGGTGACCATAGACTGCCGTGGTCGACAGATAGCCCACCCATTGCAGCCCCGCCGCCGCGATCTGCCGCCCCAGCGCCCGCACCACCGGGTCGCCCGCCTGATCCGGTGCCACGCTGGTCAACAGATGCGTCGCCTGGTCCAAAGCCTGCGAAATATCGCCGGGCCAGATCAGCGCCTCAACCCCCGCAGCCGTCAGGAGCACCGCCTTGGCCGCGCTGCGCGTCGTGCCGATCACCCGCCAGCCCTGCGGAATCAGCCGCCTGGACAAGGCCTGTGCGCAATAGCCGTGACCGATGGACAAAAGCGTGTTCATGCCGCCCTTATCCCGATAGTTCCGCCCCTCGGCAAGCAAGTTGAGGCGGCTTCATCAAGACATCACTTGCCAGCGCCATACAGTCAGCCTTAGATGCCCGATCAATTTTGCAAAGATGACCAGATGCACGACGAAACCCGCTGCCTGACCCCTGACCATCAGGACACCAGCAGCTTTACCGATGCCGTCAGCGCCGTTGCCCGGCTGGAACAGCTTTACGGCCATGCCGTAGGCTTTCTGGTGCAGCATTTCCGCGATGCCGTCGCCCACGGCAAACCCGCCACCCGCATCCGCGCCTTTTACCCCGAAATCAGGCTGACCGTCACCAGCCATGACAAGATCGACAGCCGCCTGTCTTTTGGCCATGTCTCGCGCCCGGGCACCTATGCGACGACCATCACAAGGCCTGACCTGTTTCGCAACTACCTGACCCAGCAACTCAGCCTGCTGATCGAAAACCATCACGTGCCGGTGCAGATCGGCGTCTCCGACACCCCGATTCCGGTGCATTTCGCCGTGGCAGGCAACCCCGATCTGGATGTGCCGCAGGAAGGCTCGCTCGACTTTTCCCTGCGCGATGTATTCGACGTGCCCGACCTTGCCACCACCAATGACGACATCGTCAACGGCACCCGCACCCACAACCCCGATGGCTCGCAGCCGCTGGCCCCCTTCACCGCCCAGCGCGTCGATTACTCTCTGGCGCGGCTGTCACACTATACCGCCACCGATGCCTGCCACTTCCAGAACCATGTCCTGTTCACCAACTATCAGTTCTACGTCGATGAGTTCGAGGCAATCGCCCGCGCCGCCCTTGGTGACAAAGCACGGGGCTACACCGAGTTTGTGACCGGCGGAAACGCCTCGATCACCGCGCCGGATGGCGAAATCAGGGCCTCGGGCAAGATGCCGCAGATGCCGACCTACCATCTGAAACGCGCCGACGGCAACGGCATCACCCTGGTCAACATCGGCATCGGCCCCTCCAACGCCAAGACCGCGACCGACCACATCGCCGTCTTGCGCCCGCATGCCTGGCTGATGCTCGGCCATTGCGCGGGGCTGCGGAACAGCCAGAACCTTGGCGACTATTGCCTGGCCCATGCCTATCTGCGCGAAGATCACGTGCTGGACGACGACCTGCCGATCTGGGTGCCGATCCCGGCGCTGGCCGAGATCCAGATTGCCCTGCAACAGGCCGTGGCCGAGGTTACCCAGCTGCAAGGCTATGCCCTGAAGGCGATCATGCGCACCGGCACTGTTGCCACCATCGACAACCGCAACTGGGAACTGCGCGACCAGTCCGGCCCGGTCCGCCGTCTGTCGCAATCGCGCGCCATCGCACTGGACATGGAAAGCGCCACCATCGCCGCCAACGGCTTTCGCTTCCGGGTGCCCTACGGCACGCTGCTGTGCGTGTCCGACAAGCCCCTGCATGGCGAGTTGAAGCTGCCCGGAATGGCGACCCAGTTCTACAAGACTCAGGTCAGCCGCCACCTGAAAATCGGCGTCCGCGCGATGGAGCTGCTGCGCGATCAGCCGCTGGGCGAGATTCACAGCCGAAAGCTGCGCAGTTTCGAGGAAACCGCTTTCCTCTGAATGCAGACCCCCCCCTTTGCAGGTTTTCCGCTCATTTCCGCGAAAAATACTTGCTTTGTTCATTAAAAACCTGTGTAGCGGGCAAGTCTGGCCGTTTGCGGCCCCAATGAATTCCGCCAATCAGGCAGATCAGAACAAAGGGACACGAAGATGTCGAAACCAATGACCAAGACCCAGCTTCTCGCTGCCCTGGCCGATGCCATGGGCTCCGACAAGAAAACCGCCAGTGCGGCGCTGGAAGCCATCGCCGCCGTCGTGGCGCGCGAAGTGGCCGCCGGTGGTGCCGTCACCTTGCCGGGCCTTGGCAAAGTCGTCTGCCGCGCCCGGCCCGAGCGTCAGGTTCGCAACCCCGCCACCGGCGAGACCGTGACCAAAGCTGCCGACAAGCAGGTCAAGTTCTCGATCGCCAAGGCGCTGAAGGACTCGGTGAACGCCTGAGTTTTGGGCCCGAGTTTTACGGGCCTGATCCGTTGCGCCAAGCCTGCAAAAATGAAAGGGTCGTCCGATCGGGCGACCCTGCTGCGCTGTCCCTGTGGTATCGTGCCCTTGACCTGACCTATTCCGACACCAACGGCACCCGACCCGCCGCCGCATCTGGCCGCTGTCGGTGGTGTTGCTTGACCGCCGAAAGCCCCCCGCCGGGCACCGCTATCGCGCGATTTCCTCAAGCAACTGCGCGGGACAGGGTAGTCGAACCGCCATTCATTACAGTTGCGCGATTTCTGAAAAGTTGTCAGACATATGACATTGACTCGCGAGCAGGCCAGAACGCTCTGGCAATTCGCGGGCCAAACGCCCGAAGCCCCTTTGGTGCATCCGGGCATTCTGCCAACAATAACAGCCAGCTTGGAGGAGCAAATGGGACGTCTGATGAAATTAGCGGGGGCACTGGCCGCGGCGGCAACGCTGTGGTCCGCACCCGTCTTGGCCGAAATCACCATCTACTCTGCCGGTGACAGCACCAGCGGCACCTATATCGACTTTATGAAAACCGTCTACGCGCGGGCCGGCAACCCCGAGATCGTGATGCTGCCCCTGACCAGTTTCGACAACGATTTCCAGCTCAGCCCGATGGCCGCCGAATCCTGGTCGCAATCGCCCGATGGCCTGACCTGGACCTTCAAACTGCGGGCCGGATTGGTGTGGAGCGATGGCGAACCGCTCAAAGCCAGCGACTATATCTTTGCCCTGCAACGCGCCGCGACCACCGGCTATGACTTTGCCTGGTATTGGGGCTATGCCGGCGGCATCGCCAACTGGGACGCCGTGACCAAGGGTGAGGCTGATGTGGCCACCCTCGGCATCAAGGCCCTCGATGACGCCACGATCGAGGTGACGACCTCGGCCCCAAAACCCTATCTGCCCGGCGTGGTGTCGCTGTGGTATCCGGTTCCCAAGCATGTCTGGGATAGCTTAGGCGACGAATATGCCGCCAATGTCGAAACCATGGTGTCCTCGGGGCCTTTCCTGCTGGAAAGCTGGGAGAAGTCCAACAACAAGATGACCTTCATCAAGAACCCGACCTACACCGGCCCCTGGGCCCCGCAGGCCGACCGTCTGGTCATCGACCCATCGCTCGGCGCGCCCGAGGTTGGCCTGCCCGCCTTCATGGCTGGCGAATCTGACTTCTCCTATCTGAACACCGGGCAAATTCCCTTCGTCGAACAGCGTTTCCCCGGTCAGGTCGCCAAGAACGCGGTGTTCGCGGTGTCCTACCTGTCCTTCGACCTTGGTTCGGCACCGTTTGACAACATCAACGTCCGCAAGGCGTTCCAATACGCCATCAACCGCGACGAGATGACCTCGACCGTGCTGAAGAACCTCGCAATTCCGGGCAAGTCGCTGCTGCCGCCGGGCTATCCTGGCTACAACGACACCATCACCTCGCAAGCCGTGTTCGATCCTGCCAAGGCCCAGCAGTTCATGGCCGATGCGGGCTATCCGGGTGGCGTGGGCTTCCCCGAGGTCGAGATCTGGTATCGTGACCAAGGCGGCTATAACGGGGCGATCACCGCGCCGATGCTGCAGTATCTGCAAGCCCAGTTCAAAGACATCCTTGGCATCACCATGAACATCAAGGTCATGCCGATCAAGGACTGGATGGCCGGGCTGTTGGAAAAGAAGAACAACCTTTTCCTTGCGCCTTACGAATATGACTATCTCGACCCGTCGAACTTTTACGGCATCTTCTACAACGGCGGGCGCCATGACCATCGCATCCAGGCCTATGACGATCTGGTGGCCAAGGCCGACAGCAACCCCAACTGGGACGAGCGGGCAAAGCTTTACGAACAGGCCGAGCAGGTGTTGATCGACAACGCCTCCTTCGTGCCGCTGGTTCACCCGATCACCAACGCGGTGGTCTCCAAAGACCTCAAAGGCGACGGCACCCTGCCCAACTCTCTGGGCTTCACGCCGCTGCGCCAGCTAGCGCTGTATTTCTACACCCATGTCACCAAATGATGTGCCCGACCCCTCTGGTTCTCTGGAGGGGGCAAGTCTCTTCAAGGATGCCCCCTCCGGTTCTTCGGAGGGGGCAACTCGCTGCAAGGATGCCCAATGGCGCTGGTCGACATCGAAAACCTCACCGTCAGCTTTCCGCAGCATTCAGGTGTTGTGCAGGCGGTCCGGGGCGTGACCCTGCGGCTGAACCCCGGCGAAAGCCTTGGCATTGTCGGTGAAAGCGGCTCGGGCAAATCGGTGACCTGCATGGCGGTGATGGGCCTTTTGCGCCAGCCACCCGCCCGCATAACGGCGGACAAGCTGGAACTGGGCGGCATCGACATGCTGCGCGCCAGCCCTCGCGCGCTGGCCGCCACAAGGGGCAAGGTCGCCGCCATGATCTTTCAAGACCCGATGACCGCCTTTGACCCGGTTTTCACCATCGGCCACCAGATCGTCGAAACCATCCGCGCCCATCGCGCCCAGACAAGATCGCAGGCGTGGTCCGAGGCCGAAGCCCTGCTGGCAAGGGTTGAGATCAAATCGCCCGAACAGGTCCTCGCCTGCTATTCGCACCAGCTTTCCGGCGGCATGTTGCAACGCGCCATGATCGCCATGGCCCTGTCCAGCCGTCCGCAGATACTGTTCGCCGATGAACCGACCACCGCGCTGGATGTCACCATTCAGGCCCAGATTCTGGCGCTGATCAAAGACTTGCAGGCCGAATTCGGCATGGGCCTGATCATGGTCACCCATGACCTTGGCGTCATCGCCGAAACCGTTGACCGCGTTGTCGTCATGTATGGCGGCAGGGTGATGGAGGAGGGCCCGGTGCAGGACATCTTCGACGCCCCCGCCCATCCCTATACAAAGGCCCTGATGGGCTCGATCCCCGGTCGCTTGCCCGGCAAGCAGCGCCTGATTGAAATCCCCGGCGCCTCGCCCAACCCCGCCGATCCGCCCTCGGGCTGTCCGTTTCACCCGCGCTGCCCCCAGGCCGATGCCCGCTGTGCCACCACCGCCCCAGCCTTTGCCGCCATCGCCGCCAACCGCGCCGCCGCCTGCTGGAGGCTGCAATGACGCCGCCCGCTCTTGAACTGCGCGCCTTGAGCAAAACCTTCCGCCTGCCCCAGCGCGGCGGCTTGCTGCCGCGCACCGTGGCCCACCACGCCGTCACCGAGGTCAGCCTGACCCTGCCGCAAAACGCCATTCTGGGTCTGGTCGGTGAAAGCGGCTCTGGCAAGACCACGACCGGCATGATGGCCATGCGGCTGATCCAGCCGACCGCCGGGCAAATTCTGCTCGACGGGAGCGACATCACCAATCTGGATGCCGCCGCAATGAAACCGCTGCGTTGCAAGATGCAGGTGGTGTTTCAGGACAGCTACTCCGCCCTCGACCCGATGATGACCCTGTGCCAGATCGTCGCCGAACCGCTGCACATCCATGCAATCGGCACCCCCTCCGAACAGACCGAGCAAGCCCTAGCGATGATGGAGCGTGTCGGCCTGCACCGCAGCTACGGCGCCCGCTATCCGCATGAACTGTCCGGCGGCCAGCGCCAGCGCGTTGCCATCGCCCGCGCCTTGATCCTGCGCCCCTCGGTGCTGGTGGCCGACGAGCCGACCTCGGCCCTCGACGTCTCGGTCAAGGCGCAGATCATCAACCTCCTCTTGGACCTGCAAGCCGAGATGGGCCTGTCGATCCTGTTCATCAGCCACGACCTTTCGGTCGTCCGTTCCCTCACCGACAGCGTCGCCGTGATGTGGGGCGGCCGCATCGTCGAACAGGCCGCCACCGAGACGATTTTCGCCGACGCCCGCCACCCCTATACAAGGGGCCTGCTCGATGCGATCCCGGTTCTCAACCCGCGCGAGCGCCGCCAACGCCAGTTCCTGACCAGCGCGCAAATTCAGGCCCAAATTCCCCGCATTGCCGGACGCGGGGCCACTAACAAGCCGCAACTGGTTGAGGTTGCACCCGGCCATCTGGTCGAGGCGATCCTCCAATGATCCGCTATATCCTTGGCCGCCTGATCTCGGTTGCGCTGACCTTCACCGTGGTTTCCGTCATCGTGTTTCTGATGATGCACGCCGTCCCCGGCGGGCCGTTTGACGGCAATGACATGCCGGTCAACGATGCCGTCAAAGCCAAGCTGAACGCCAGCCTCGGCCTCGACAGGCCGCTGCACATCCAGTATTTCAAATACATGTGGGGGGTGCTGCACTTCGACTTTGGCGTGCCTTTCCAGTCGCCGGGCGAGACGGTGCTACAGCTTCTTGCCCGCGCCTGGCCGCCCAGCCTGATCCTTGGCGGATCGGGCGTGCTGATCGGCACGTCGCTTGGCATCCTGCTTGGCATTGCCGCCGCCCAGCGCCGCAACACCTGGGTCGATTACCTCGCCTCGGCCTTCGCCACCCTTGGCCTGACCATCCCGGTCTTTGTGATCTCGATGATGCTGATCATGGTCTTTGCCGTCTGGCTGCGCGTGCTGCCCGCTGCGGGTTGGGACAGGCCGCATAGCTGGATCCTGCCGATCGCCGCCTATGCCGCGATTCCGATGGCGACCTATGCCCGCTATACCCGCAGCGCGGTGCTGGACGTGCTGAACAAACCCTTCGTCACCGTCCTGCGCGCCAAGGGCATTTCCGAACGCCGCATCATCTTTCAGCATGTGTTGCGCAACGCCGCCCTGCCGATGATCACCGTCTTTCTGCCGATGTTCATCGGCACCGCCACCGGCTCGATCTTTGTCGAGTCGATGTTCCGCGTCCCCGGCCTTGGTGCCTATTTCGTCTCGTCGATCAACCTGCGCGACTACCCGCTGGAGATGGCGCTGATCCTGATGATCACCTTCATGTTCTGCATCGCCTATCTGATTTCCGACATCCTCTATGCCCTGGTCAATCCGCGCATCCGGGTCGGGGGCCGCCAATGACTGGCAGCCCGCTGTATTTCGCCCTGCGCCGCTTTGCCGACAACAAGGCTGCTGTGGTGTGCGGTCTGATCCTGCTGACCATCATCGCGATGGCGATCTTTGCGCCCTTGATCACCCAGACCGGCTATGAGGATCAGGATTTTCTGACAGCGGCGCTCAGCTTCCCCTCCGCCGCCCATCTCATGGGCATCGACGACCTTGGCCGCGATTTCTTTGCCCGCATCGTCTATGGTGCCCGCATCTCGCTGACCATCGGCTTTGCCGCAGCACTGTTTTCCGTGCTGATCGGCATCCCCCTCGGCGCGATCTCGGGCTATTACGGCGGCTTGGCCGACTGGTTCGTCATGCGCCTGATCGAGCTGTTTTCCGTCGTCCCGCCCCTGCTCGCCGCCATGCTGCTGGGTGCGCTGACCGGTGGCGGCTTTGTCACCATCGTCCTGATAGCCGCCCTGTTCGGCTGGGTGCAGGTCTGCCTTCTGGTCCGCGCGCAGGTCAAAGCCACCCGCGAGAAAGAGTTCATCCGCGCGGCGCAAGCCTTGGGGGCCACCCCCGGCTACATCATCCGGCGCCACCTCATCCCCAACGCGGTCTCGCCCATCATCGTCGGTTTCGTGCTGGCGATACCGCTGGCCATGATGCTGGAAGCATCGCTGTCCTTCCTTGGCATCGGCGTGCCGCCCCCCATGCCAAGCTGGGGCCAGATGATCAATGTCGGGATGAACTTCATGTATTTTTACTGGCACATGGCGGTGTTCCCAACCGCCGCCCTTGCCATCACCGTTCTGGCCACCACCCTGTTCGGTGATGGCCTGCGCGATGCGTTGGATCCGACCTTGAAGGGGCGCTAAGATGACCGAAAACTTGGCCCCGCTGTTCCTGCTCGACCCCGAGGTGACCTTCCTCAACCACGGCTCCTATGGCGCTTGCCCGCGCCCGGTGTTCGCCGAGTATCAGCGCTGGCAGTTGCAACTGGAACGCCAGCCCGTGGCCTTTCTCGACCCCGCCCGCGGCCTGACCAGCCATCTGCGCGCAACCCGTCAGGCGCTGGCGGGTGATCTTGGCGCAGATCCCGACGATCTGGTCGGCGTCACCAATGCCACCGCCGCTCTGAACATCGTCGCCCAATCGCTGGACCTGCAACCGGGCGATGAGATTCTGACCACCGACCACGAATACGCGGCACTTGAGAAGACCTGGGCCTATGTCTGCGGCAAAACCGGTGCCAGGATCACCACCGCCCGCGTCCCCCTGCCGCTGACCTCAGAGCCCGCCTTCACCCAGAGCCTGCTTGACGCCATCACCGACCGCACCCGCGTGCTGTTTCTCAGCCATATCACCTCGGCCACCGCCCTTGTCTTTCCCATAGAAAACGTCGTGGCCCACGCCCGCGCGCAGGGTATCTGGACCGTGATCGACGGCGCCCACACCCCCGGCCACATCCCCTTGAACCTCGATGCACTGGGCGCCGATTTCTACGCCGGCAACTGCCACAAATGGCTGATGGCGCCCAAAGGCTCGGCCTTCCTGCACGTCCGCCGCGACCTGCAAGCCATGATCAACCCAATGACCATCAGCCATGGCTGGAGCGCCGACCGCACCGCCCCCGGCGCCTTCGGCAATAGCCGCTTCATCGACATGCTGGAGATGCAGGGCACCCGCGACCCCGCCGCCATCCTGACCGTCCCCGCCGCCATCGCCTTCCGCCGCCAGCACGACTGGGCCACGGTCGCCCAAGCCTGCCGCCACCTCGTGCAGGATACCGCCCGCCGGGTGTCCACCCTCACCGGCCTGCCCGCCCTGTCCAGCCCCGAATTCTGCGCCCCGCAAATGGTGTCGATGCCCGTCACCCAATGCGACAGCCCCACCCTGCAACGCGCCCTCATGGCCCGCTTTGCCATCGAGATCCCCTGCTTCAACTGGCAAGATCGCACCATCGTCCGGGTCTCGGCCCAAGGTTACAACACGCAAAAGCACATGGACCATCTGGTTACCGCCTTGACAGACCTGCTGCCCGAACTATCAGCCACAAGCTGAACCATCGGAGAACACCTTGACACGCGCTGCCCTCCATTATCTGGAGCCGATCGAGCAACCCTCACGCGGGGTCGCCGTGCTGGACGCATTGGCCGCGATGATCGAGCGTGCCGGGTTGCAAGTCGGTGACCGCCTGCCGCCCGAGGTCAGCCTTGCCACCGCCCTCGGTGTCGGCCGCTCCACCATCCGCGAGGCGCTGAACCGGTGGGAGGGTCTGGGCCTGATCCGCCGCCGCCGTGGCGACGGCACCTATCTCACCGCCAAGGTGCAAACCTCGCAAGGCCCGCTGCCCACCATGGTCAGGCTTGAGGGTGAGGCGATCCTGCGCCTGCTGGACATCCGCCGCGTCATAGAAAGCGGCACCGTTCGCCGCGCCGCCAGCAACGCCACCCTGCACCAGCGCGCCAAGATTTCGCGCCGGTGCGACGAGTTGCTCAAGGTTGTCGCCGGTGGCCAACCTTACCGCGCCGCCGCCGCCGCCTTCCATGGTGCGATCTGCGACGCCACCGGCAACCCGATGTTCGGCCAGATATTGCGACGCTTAGACGACGCCTTTGAGCGCTCTGCCGAGTCGCCGTTTTCCGTCCCCGGCTTCGGCCTGTCGTCCTTTCCGGCCCACCGCAGCCTGTCCGACGCCATCGTCGCAGGCGACCCCGCCGAGGCCGAGGCCGCCCTGAACACCATCATCGACCGTGTCGAAGCTGAAATCCGCCAGATCATCGCAGGAGGCAAGCCGTGAAACTTCACGAAAGCCCTAGCTGGGGTTCCGCCTTGGGCGGGGCGGGCGCGTCTGTTGCAGGCGGGGCTGATTGCGCGGTGGGCGGCGATGGTGTGAGGCTCTCACGCGTGAGAGGGTGCAACTTCAACGGGTCGGATGGAAAAATTGATGGGCTGATAGGCATAGGGAAGGGTGTAGTACGTTGAAGCGCGCCTGAAGGGTAACGGGCCGGTCGAAGCGATGCGACACTTACATGGCTATCAGACGTGGATAGCTGTCTCGCATGTGCTTACCAATAGTCAGTTCGTGCAGGGCGGTTAAAAAGGCCGTATCTCCGCTGGCCCCTATTTGGTTCTTGGTCAAAGGCTGACGCATCAAGGTCGATATGTCGCCCAGCAGACCGGCGAACGATGGTGCGAGTTTTCGGGCTTCCACGATCAATGGATGGGCGCTGTTTTGGTCTATTCTTCCTATTAAAGCCAAGGCAACTGCTGAAGCATGATTAAGGCCGCGAGAATAGTTATCGTCGGTCTGAAGTCCGCGCGATTTTTTAACCCATGAATCAGACCAATTTCTGATGGTCAAATTCGGGTCAACAACCATCAAAGCAGAGAGGATGAAAGCGTTTCTCGATTTTTCAGCTCTTGTCCGATTCTCGAAAAGTTCAAGTCTCATGGTATTGACAAAAGAGATGCAAAACCCAGCGACATAAGGATCGAAGAAGAATCCTTCCGGAGGTTGAAACTGGCCATTCCGCACGCAGCTCGTCAAAAGGAACGGCAAAGAAAGTTGGTGTTTCGCCATGCCACCGACTTCACGGCCCAAAGTCGATGGATCCGCCCGCCTTTTGATCTTGCGGTAGAAATAGATTGCCGCTCCTATGGCAATGGCGACCAACAGTTCCATGACTCACCCTAATTCCTCGGCTCTACAAGGAACCGCTATAGTCCGGTAGTGTAGCGAAAAGTTGGCCACCCTCAAGGCCGTAAATGCCGCACCCTTGCCCCCCATTCGATCGCGGCGGCGTGCAGGCGGTCTAGGTTAAGCTCCTCGCGGACCTCCTCCAGCATACGCAGTTCCACCTCGCGCAGCTTGCCATCGGCGGTGGCGACATCGCAGGCCAGCGCATAGGCGGTCTCATGCAGGCGTTCGGGCAAGCCGTCGCGGATCAGGCCGAACAGGGCGGCGATGCCGTCTTCTTCCTCGAACAGGTCGAACACGGTCTGGGCGATGACGCGGATGCGGTCGGAATCATAGCTGGCGAAAACCGGCATGTGGTTGACCATGCGCTGGATGGCGATCAGTTCGGCGGTCCTCATCCGCTGGTCGGAGGCGGAAACCGCGATCATCACCGCGACGAGGGCATCCTGGGGCGTGAGAGAGGGCAGGGTTTCGGGCATGGCAACTCCTTTGTTGCGGTGCAGAATATTGACCCGGGGGCCGCACGGCAATAGAGGAACGGGGCGACCGATGGGGGAGTGCCCGATTGGTTGGGGGATAATGCGATGTCAGCACTGCGCGACGCGGCGATGAAGTCCAGGGCCTGGCCTTTTGAAGAGGCGCGCGCGCTGATGAAGCGCTATGAAAGGAAGGCGCCGGAGAAGGGCTATGTCCTGTTCGAGACCGGCTATGGGCCGTCGGGTCTGCCGCATATCGGGACCTTTGGCGAAGTGGCGCGCACGACGATGATCCGCCGGGCGTTTGAGGTGATCAGCGACATTCCGACGCGGCTGATCTGCTTTTCCGACGATATGGACGGCATGCGGAAGGTGCCGGAAAGCGTGCCGAACCAAGACATGCTGCGGCAGCATATGCAGATGCCGCTGACCTCGGTGCCCGATCCTTACGGCGATTACGACAGCTTTGGCGCCCATAACAACGCGGTGCTGCGACGGTTTCTGGACACTTTCGGGTTTGAATATGAATTCATCTCGGCCACCGAGTTCTATAAATCAGGCCGCTTTGATGACACCCTGCGGCTGGCGGCAGAGCGTTATGACGCGATCATGGCAATCATGCTGGCCAGCTTGCGCGAGGAGCGGCAGCAGAGCTATTCCTGCTTCCTGCCGCTCCACCCCGAGACCGGCCGTGTCCTGTATGTGCCGATGAAGGAAGTGAACGCCCGCGATGGCACGATCACCTTTGACGACGAGGCCGGCCGCGAGTGGACGCTGCCGGTGACCGGGGGCCATGTGAAATTGCAATGGAAGCCCGATTTCGGCGCGCGTTGGGCCGCGCTGGATGTCGATTTTGAGATGTATGGCAAGGATCACTCGACCAACACCCCGATCTATGACGGGATCTGCGAGGTTCTGGGCGGGAGTAAGCCGAACCACTTCGCCTATGAGCTGTTTTTGGATGAAAGCGGCCAGAAGATCTCGAAATCCAAGGGCAATGGCCTGACGATTGACGAATGGCTGAGCTATGCGGCGACGCAAAGCCTGTCGTATTTCATGTATCAAAAGCCCAAGACGGCCAAAAGGATGCATTTCGATGTCATCCCAAGGGCGGTGGATGAATATCACCAGCAACTGCGCGCCTATGCCACGCAGGATGTCGAGGCGCAGGTCGGCAATCCGGTGTGGCACATCCACGCAGGGCAAGTGCCGCACAGCCGCATGGTGGTGACGTTCGGGATGCTCTTGAACCTCGCCTCGGTTGCCGGGGCCACGGATGCGGCAGGACTTTGGGGCTTTATCAGGAAATATGCGCCCGATGCCTCGCCCGAAGGCAACCCCGATCTGGATGCCGCGGCAGGCTTTGCCCTGCGCTACTTCGCCGACAGAATCGCGCGGACGCGGGTGTTCCGGCTGCCCGACGATGCGGAACGCAAAGCCATCCTGGACCTGCGCGCCCGGTTGGTGGCGTGGCAGGGTGAGCGGACGGACGAGGCCTTGCAGACCATGGTATTCGCGGTCGGCAAGGCGCACGGGTTCGAGCCGCTGCGCAACTGGTTCAAGGCGCTGTATGAGGTGCTGCTGGGCGCGCCCGACGGGCCAAGGTTCGGCGGGTTTGTGGCGCTGTATGGCATCAACGAGACGGTGGCGCTGATCGACCGGGCGCTGAAGGGCGAGC
>JBCKXH010000007.1:0-43724 GCA_038921555.1 Paracoccaceae bacterium | reverse complement strand
ACCGTTTGTCGTTGGACAACTTGAACGTCTTGGTCAGATGCGGCTTCAGTCCGTGCGCCTTCCAGATGCGCTGAACGCTGCTGCGGCTCAGCCCGACGGCCGCAGCCATCGAGCGGATGCTCCAGTGCGTCGCGCTGGCTGGCTTCTCGTGCAGCGTCATGTCGACCACGCGTGCAATCACCGCCGCCGACAATGCAGGCTTGCGGCCGGGGCGGCTTGCATCGCGACGCAGGCCAGCGGCACCGAGCGCCCGATAGCGATCCAGCCAGCGCGCCACCGTGCGCTTGCTCTTGCCTAGGGTGCGGACGACCGTCATCGGCCCTGCACCGTCGGCGGACAGCAGAACGATACGTGATCGCCAAACCAGCTTTTGCGGCGTGTTGCGGTTCGCCACCCAACCTTCGAGCTCCGCCCGATCCGCCGGAGAGAGTACGATGAACGACTGTGCTTGCATTCGCCAAGATTCGCACCTTTCGGGCTGGATGGGAACCCTCTGTTAGGGACAGTACACTAGCGTGGCAAAGTGCTCTATCCCTTGCCCGAGATCATGCTGTTGAGCCTCTGCGGCACGCTGGCCGGAGGGCATGATTTTGTGGAAATCCGGCGATGGGGCCGCAATAAGTTGCGGTTTTTGCGCAGGCTGCTGGCCTTTACGCCGGGCATTCCGTCGCATGACAGGCTGAATGACGTGTGAATGCCCTCGACGGCGCGCTTTTTTTCGGAAGTTTTCGCGGCCTGGGGTCGGGGGCCTAGGGTCGGGGGCCTGCGCGAGGATGCGCCTGATAGTGTTGCCACCTGCGGCAAGACCTCACGCCGCGCGCGCAGTGGTGCGGGCCACCCGCTGCATAGGGCTTCGGCGAACCTGATCCGAGAGGCAAACGGAAAGGCAAGCCGCAAAGCTCGCCGCAAAACCGCAGGATGGGACCAAACATACCTCAAAGCCCTCATCACGAGGACGGTTCAACGACCTTCAAGCGATTGCCCTGCGAAGGAGGCTGATGGCAAGAGGGCGAGTCTGTCCGAAAACCGCCAGTCCGCCGAAATGGCGGCCCCAAAGCCGCGAAACTGGCCACCGCAACCGGTTTCTGGCCCCTCGATGCGATGCGGCATGTTGCCGGTGCGCCTGCCCTTTGGCACCGCTGGCCAATCGCCTTGCACCGAAGGCAGGGCAATCTTGGCGGTCGGCACCCCGGGATCAAAGCGTTTTGGTCCGGGCATTTCCGCAATATCCCTGCTATTTCTGCGGCGATGCCTGACCCAGGCGGTCGATGATAAAAGCGGTCTGCGAGAATGTGACAGCGGGTTCTGCCCGATCTCGCGCCCGATCCCGGCTTGACGGTAGCGGTAACACGGTTAGGCTTGCGCTCGAAACCACTGCGGAACGGACACTAGATTGAATGACATGACCCTCACCAATACCCAGTTGCAGACCGACATCCTGCGCCATCTGAAATCGACCCTTGGCAAGGATGTGCCCAAGGCCAGCACCTTTGACTGGCGCATGGCGCTGAGTTTCGCGCTGCGCGACCGCATCGTCGAGCCGTGGTTTGCCGCAACCCGCCGCACCTGGGCGGAAGATCGCAAGCGGGTCTATTATCTGTCGATGGAGTTTCTGATCGGGCGGCTCTTGGAAGATGCCGCGGTCAATCTGGGCCTGCGCGACACCGTCGCTCAGGTGATGGCGGGCTTTGGCCAGGATTTCCGCACCGTGGTCGAGCAGGAGCCGGACGCCGCATTGGGCAACGGCGGGTTGGGCCGGCTGGCGGCCTGTTTCATCGAGTCGATGGCGACCGTGGGCTGCCCGGCCTATGGTTACGGCATCCGCTATGAACACGGGCTGTTCCGCCAGCAATTCAGCGGCGGCCAGCAAGTGGAAATGCCCGACGACTGGCTGGCGCACCGCAACCCGTGGGAGTTCGAGCGCCCCGAAAGCGCCTATACCGTGGGCTTCAAGGGTCAGGTCGAAACCAAGGATGGCCGCGAGCACTGGGTGCCGGGTGAGACGGTCTTGGCCAGCGCCTATGACACGCCGGTGATCGGCTGGCAGGGCAAATGGGCCAATACATTGCGGTTGTGGAGTGCGAGGCCGACGGCGCTGTTCGATCTGGAGCGATTCAACCGGGGTGATTTCGCCGCAGCCGCCGAGCCTGAGACGCTGGCGCGCACCCTGAGCCGGGTGCTTTACCCCGACGACACCACCTATCAGGGCAAGGAATTGCGCCTGAAGCAGGAGTTCTTTCTAACTTCTTCCGCGCTGCAAGACATCCTGCGCCGCTTCAAGGCGGCGCATTCCGATCTGCGCGACTTGCCGAAATATGTGGCCATCCAGATGAACGACACCCATCCGGCGCTTGCCGGGCCGGAACTGGTGCGCCTGCTGGCCGATGACCACGGCATGGCGTTCAACGCGGCGATTGCCACGGCGCAGGCCTGTCTCGGCTATACCAACCACACCTTGCTGCCCGAGGCGCTGGAACGCTGGGCGACCTATACTTTCGGCAACATCCTGCCGCGCCACATGCAGATTGTCGAACGGATCGACGCCTGGCACAAGGCCGCCCATCCGTCGCGGCCGCATTATGTTGGCATCGTTAGACACCATGAGGTGCGGATGGGCGATCTGGCCTTCATCATGGCCAGACAGGTCAACGGCGTCTCGGCGCTGCATTCGGACCTGCTCAAGACCGCTTTGTTCCCCGAACTGCACGCGCTGCACCCCGGTCGGATCGTCAACCAGACCAATGGCGTGACGCCGCGGCGCTGGCTGAAAATGGCGAACCGACCCTTGGCCGATCTGATCAGCTCCACAATCGGCGCGGGTTGGGAGGACAATCTGGACCGCTTGCGCGAGTTGGAGCCGCATATCGAGAACGCCGCCTTTAGGTCCGAGTTTCACCGGGCCAAGCGGGATAACAAGCTGGCGCTGGCCGGGTGGATCAAGGCGCTATCGGGCATCGTGGTCAACCCGGACGCGCTGTTCGATGTGCAGATCAAGCGCATCCATGAATACAAACGCCAGCTTATGAACATCCTGCAAACCGTGGCGCATTGGAACCGTTTGCAGGCCGATCCCACCGGCAACTGGGTGCCGAGGGTCAAGATATTCGGCGGAAAATCCGCGCCGGGCTATGCGGTGGCCAAGGAAATCATCCATCTGATCAATGATGTGGCGCAGGTGGTCAACAGCGATCCTGTGACGGGCGATCTGTTGAAGATCATCTATCCTGCGAACTACAACGTCTCGATGGCCGAGCATCTGGTGCCGGCGGCGGATCTGTCCGAACAGATCTCGACCGCAGGGTTAGAGGCGTCGGGCACCGGCAACATGAAGTTCATGATGAACGGGGCGGTGACCATCGGCACGCTGGATGGTGCCAATGTGGAGATTTTGCGCGAGGTTGGGGCCGGGAACTTTTTCCTGTTCGGCATGACCACCGAGCAGGTGCAGGTGCTGCGCGGAGTGCCGGAACAGTCGCGCCAGGCCATTTATTCCAGCCCGGTGTTGCAGGATGTGTTGCAGCAAATCTCGCAGGGCCGCTTCTCACCCGGCCAGACCGACCGCTATCACGGGCTTCTGCACCGAATCTGGCACCATGATTATTTCCTCGTCGCAGGCGACTTTGACGGCTACGATGCGGCGCAAACTGCGGTGGACCTTGTATTCACCGACCGAGCGCGTTGGGTCAGGATGGCGGCGATGAACACGGCGCGCTCCGGCTTCTTCTCGTCTGACCGCACCATCCGCGGCTATATGCGCGAGATCTGGGACATAACATCAGCCCTGTGAGGACGCCATGAGTGCAGTGACCCTTGACCACGGGACCGCGCAGGCGATCATCGAGGGCCGTCATGGTGACCCGTTTTCGGTTTTGGGGCAACATCAGCACGGCAGCGACTGGGTGGTGACGGCCTTTGTGCCGGGGGCGGAAAAGCTGTGGGTGCTGGGGGGCAAGGGCAGCAAACCGGTCGAGGCGGTGCCGGTTGCGGGGGCTGAGGGCTTGTTTCGGGCGGTGCTGGCTGAAAAGACCGACTACCGGCTGCGCGCGCAGAGCCGTGGCGCGGAATGGGAATTTGACGATTCCTACCGCTTTGGCCCGGTGTTGGGCGAGCTGGACGAATACCTGCTGGGCGAGGGCAGCCACCGCCGCATCTGGCAGGTGCTGGGCGCGCATCTGATCAGCCACGAGGGCACCGAGGGCGTGCATTTCGCACTCTGGGCCCCCAATGCCCTGCGCGTCTCGGTACTCGGTGATTTCAACCACTGGGACGGGCGGCGTCATGCGATGCGGCGGCGCGGGGCGACCGGGGTGTGGGAAACCTTCATTCCGGGGTTGCAGGACGGCATCGGCTATAAGTATGAGATCAGGGCCGCGGATGGCACGGTGCTGCCGCTGAAGGCCGACCCTGTGGGCTTTGGCTCGGAACACCCACCCGCCAATGCCTCGGTGGTGCGCGACATAAGGCCAAGGCCCTGGAGCGATGGCGGTTGGATGGCAACGCGGGCCGCAGCGCAGACCATCGACGCGCCAATCTCGGTCTATGAGGTGCATCTGGCGTCATGGAAACGCGCGCCGGGCAACCGGATGCTGTCTTATCTGGAACTGGCCGGGCAGTTGGTCGATTACGTCGCCGACATGGGGTTCAGCCATATCGAACTGATGCCGGTGTCGGAATATCCCTTTGACGGATCATGGGGGTATCAGCCGGTCGGCCTGTTCGCCCCCACCGTGCGCCACGGCACCCCGAACGAGTTTCGCGCCTTGGTCGAGGCGGCGCATCAGCGCGGCCTCGGTGTTCTGCTGGACTGGGTGCCGGGCCATTTTCCGAGCGATCCGCATGGCTTGGGCCAGTTTGACGGCACGGCACTTTACGAACATCAGGACCCGCGCGAAGGCTTTCATCCCGATTGGAACACAATGATCTTCAACTATGGAAGGGCTGAGGTTGCGAACTATCTGGTGTCCAACGCCTTGTATTGGTTGGAGGAATACCATCTGGACGGCTTGCGCGTCGATGCCGTCGCCTCAATGCTATACCGGGACTACAGCCGCAAGGCGGGGGAGTGGGTGCCCAACAAGGACGGCGGGCGCGAGAATTATGAGGCCATTTCCGTCCTGCAACGCATGAATATCCTGGCTTATGGCGAAGTGCCGGGGATTATGACGGTGGCCGAGGAAAGCACGGCTTTTGCCGGCGTGTCGCGGCCGGTCGAGCATGGCGGGTTGGGTTTTGGCTTCAAGTGGAACATGGGCTGGATGAATGACACGCTGTCTTACATGCAGAAAGACCCGATCCATCGCAAGCATCACCACCACCAGATGACCTTTGGCTTGGCCTATGCCTGGTCCGAGAATTACATCCTGCCGATCAGCCATGACGAGGTGGTGCATGGCAAGGGCAGCATGATTGCCAAGATGCCCGGCACGGCTTGGGAAAAGTTCGCCAATCTGCGGGCCTATTATGGCTTCATGTGGGGCCATCCGGGCAAGAAGCTGTTGTTCATGGGCTGCGAATTTGCCCAGGGCGCCGAGTGGAACCACAACCAAAGCCTGGACTGGCACCTATTGGACCTCGCCGAGCATCGCGGCGTGCAATCATTGGTTCGCGATCTGAACCAGCTTTATCGTGCCACGCCCGCGCTTTACCGTCACGACAGCCGGGCCGAGGGGTTTGAGTGGATCGAGGGCAGTGACGCCGAGGGTTCAACCTTCATCTGGGCGCGCAAGGGCGGTTCTGGCGACAGGATGGTGGTGGTCGCGGTGAATATGACGGGGGTCGAGCGGCGGGTGCGGATTGGTCTGCCGCAGGCGGGGCATTGGGATGAGGTGCTGAATACCGACGCAGGCGTTTACGGCGGCGGCAATCGCGGTAATCCGGGCGGAGTGGACAGTGAAGCCACGCCGTGGAACTCTCAGGCGCAATCGGCGCTTGTTATACTACCGCCGCTTGCGGCAATCTATCTGCGACAGGTCTAACCAACGGGAGGATGACATGCAGCCAAAACCCAACGCCCGGCTTTCCTCGCAAGCCATGGCTTTCGTGCTGGCCGGTGGGCGCGGCTCGCGCCTGAAGGAGTTGACCGACTTTCGCGCCAAACCGGCGGTCTATTTTGGCTGCAAGACCAGGATCATCGACTTTGCCCTGTCGAATGCGCTGAACTCGGGCATCCGCAAGATGGCGATTGCGACGCAATACAAGGCGCATAGTCTGATCCGCCACATGCAGCGCGGCTGGGGCTTTTTCAGGGCCGAACGCAACGAGTATCTGGATATCCTGCCCGCCAGCCAGCGGGTTTCTGAGAGCAAGTGGTATCTCGGCACGGCGGATGCGGTGACGCAGAACATTGATATCGTTGACAGCTATGGCATCAAATATGTGGTCATTCTGGCGGGCGACCATATTTACAAGATGGATTACGAGATCATGCTGCAACAGCATGTGACGTCCGGTGCCGATGTGACCATCGGTTGCCTGACCGTGCCTCGGCTGGAGGCTGTGGCCTTTGGCGTGATGCAGGTCGATCGCGCCATGCGGATCACCGATTTTCTGGAAAAGCCCAAGGATCCGCCGTCGATACCGGGCGATGCGGACCACGCGCTGGCCTCGATGGGGATATATATATTCGACTGGGCCTTCCTGCGTGATCTGTTGATCAAGGATGCCGAGGACAGCAATTCCAGCCATGATTTCGGCAATGACATCATTCCGGGCATCGTCAAGAACGGCAAGGCGGTGGCGCATCGCTTTGCGGAGTCCTGTGTGAAGTCGGGGTTGGAGTCGGAGCCTTATTGGCGCGACGTGGGGACGGTCGATGCCTTTTGGCAGGCCAATATCGACCTGACCGACTTTGTGCCCAAGCTGGACATCTATGACCAAAGCTGGCCGATCTGGACCTATGCCGAGATCGTCCCCCCCGCCAAGTTCATCCATGACACCGACGGGCGGCGCGGCATGGCGCTGTCGTCGCTGGTGGCGGGCGATTGTATCGTGTCGGGCTCCGAGGTGCGCAATTCGCTGCTGTTCACCGGCTGCCGGACCCATAGTTTCTCATCGCTGGATCATGTCGTGGCGCTGCCGCAGGTCGTGGTCAACCGCAGGGCCGAGTTGAAGAACTGCGTGATCGACCGGGGGGTGGTGATCCCGGAAGGGCTGGTGGTGGGGCGGGACCCCGAGGTGGATGGCAAATGGTTCCGCCGCACGGACAGCGGGATTGTGCTGATTACGCAGGCGATGATTGATGTGCGGGAAAGGGCGGGAGGGTAGGCAAGGCCGGGGGGGCACGCCCCCCACGAGACATTGGTTACTCGGACCAATGGCGTAACCAATGTCTCACCCCGTGAGTATTTATGCCGATGTGAAGGGGGAAGTGGCATGAGGGTGCTTTCGGTGGCGTCGGAATCTGTGCCGCTGGTGAAGACCGGCGGGCTGGCGGATGTGGTGGGGGCACTGCCTGCGGCCTTGGCCAAGCTGGGCTGGGAGATGCGGGTGCTGCTGCCGGCTTACCGTGGTTTGCGGGCACGGGCGGCGGATTGGCCGGTGGTATGGGTTGAGCCGGATCTGTGGGGTGGTGAGGGGAGGGTGCTGGCCGGTCAGGTCGGCGGGTTGAGCCTGCTGCTGCTGGACGCGCCGCATCTTTATGACCGCGAAGGCGGGCCTTATGCGGGGCCAGAGGGCGATTGGCCGGACAATGCCCGGCGCTTTGCGGCGCTGTCCTGGGTCGCGGCACGCATCGCGCGCGAGGGGCTTGCCGATGGCTGGGCGCCGCAGGTGCTGCATTGCCACGACTGGCAGGCGGGCTTGGCCCCGGCCTATCTGCGCTATGGTGGCGCGGGTGGGGTGGGTTCGGTCATGACCATCCACAACGTGGCCTTTCAGGGCTGGGCACCGGCCGCGATGCTGGGTGATCTGCGGCTGCCGATGGGTGAGTTTCATGCCGAGGGGCTGGAATATCATGGCGGTCTGTCCAGCTTGAAGGCCGGGCTGGTGACGGCGGACCGCATCACCACCGTCTCCCCCAGCTATGCCGCGGAACTGCTGCGGCCCGAGTTCGGCATGGGGTTGCAGGGGGTGATTGCGGCGCGCGGAGCTGTGGTGTCGGGTATTCTGAATGGCGTCGATACCGAGATCTGGTCGCCGGAACGCGAGGTGGTGCCATTCTCGTCCGGCGCGATGCAGGGCAAGGCACGCGCGCGCAAGGCGTTGTGCGAGGAGTTCGGCTTGCAGGTGCCGGGGCCCTTGGCCGTGGTGGTCAGCCGCATGACCGGTCAGAAGGGCATCGACCTTTTGCCCGAAGTCATCCCGGATTTCATCGCTTCGGGCGGCGGGCTGGTCGTGCTGGGCGCAGGCGATCCAGGCTTGGAGGCGGCGATGCGCGGGCTGGCGGCGCTTCATCCGGGGCGGGTCGGGTTGCGGGTTGGTTATGACGAGGGGTTAAGCCACCGGATGTTTTCTGGCGGCGATGCCGTCCTGGTGCCGTCGCGGTTCGAGCCTTGCGGCCTGACCCAGATGTATGGGTTGCGCTATGGCTGCCTGCCGGTGGTGGCGGCGGTCGGCGGCTTGGCGGATAGCGTGATCCATGCCAATAGGGCGGCGCTTGTGGCGGGTGTGGCGAGTGGGATCACCTTTCACCCGACCGACGCCCTAGCCTTTGCCTCCGCGCTGCGGCAACTGGTGGTGCTGTATGGCGACCGGGCCTTGTGGGCGAGGGTGCAGCGCAATGCGATGCGGCAGGATGTCGGCTGGGATCGCTCGGCCGCCGCCTATGCGGCGCTTTATGCCGAGATCAGCGGATGACAGCGCCACGCAGCAACCTGCCAGGCTGCCTGCCCGGCATGTCGCAGACTGCGGGCCGTCCGTGGCCGATGGGGGCCAGTGTCGATTCTGGCGGCGTCAACTTCGCGGTCTTTTCGGCCAATGCCGATCTGATCGAACTGTGCCTGTTCTCGGGCGATGGCCGCCGGGAGGTTGCCCGTCTGCGGTTCTTTGAGCGCGACGGCGATATCTGGCACCTGCGGGTTGATGGCATGATGGCCGGCCAGCGCTACGGCTTGCGCGCCCATGGGCCATATGCCCCTGAGGAGGGCCACCGCTTCAACCCGCACAAGCTGTTGCTGGACCCCTACGCCCGGGCCTTTGACGGGCGCTTGCGCGGGTCGGATGCGCTGATGGGCTACCGGGTCGGCTCGACACGCGGCGATCTGAGCTTTGACACCAGCGACAGCGCCTTTTCGGCGCCGAAATCACTGGTGGTTGCGGATCAGGCCGCTTGGGGCGAGGATGTCGCACCGCGTCGGCCGTGGAGCGAGACGGTGATCTATGAGGCCCATGTCAAGGGTCTGACCGCCCGCCACCCGCTTGTGCCAGCGGCGGCGCGCGGCAAATATGCCGGCGTGGCCTCGGATGAGATGATTGCGCATTATCAGCGCCTTGGTGTGACGGCGGTGGAACTGCTGCCGGTGCAGGCCTTTTTCGACGACCGTTTTGTGCTGGCGCGCGGGTTGACCAACTACTGGGGCTACAACACGATGGGCTTTTTTGTGCCCGAGCCGCGCTATGGCGGGCTGGCCGAGTTCCGCGACATGGTGCGTCGTCTGCATAGGGCCGGGATCGAGGTCATCCTGGATGTGGTTTACAACCACAGCGGCGAGGGCGATGAGTTCGGCCCTACCTTGAGTTTTCGCGGTCTCGACAACCAAAGCTATTACCGGCTGGCGGGTGGCGGGCGGCATTATGCCAATGACAGCGGCACCGGCAATGTGCTGAATCTCAGCCATCCAATGGTGCTGCGGATGGTGATGGACAGTTTGCGTTACTGGGTGGAATGCTGCCATGTTGACGGTTTCCGCTTTGACCTCGCCACAATCTTGGGCCGCCAGACGCATGGCTTTGATGCCGGGGCCGGATTCTTTGCCGCCATCAGGCAGGACCCGGTGCTGTCGCCGGTCAAGCTGATTGCCGAGCCGTGGGACATTGGGCCGGGCGGCTATCAACTGGGGGCTTATCCGCAGCCGTTCAGGGAATGGAACGACCGCTTTCGCGACGGGGTGCGGCGGTTCTGGCGCGGGGATGTCGGGATGGTGCCCGACCTTGCCAAGCGGCTGCTGGGCACGGCGGAAAGCTTTGATCATCACCGCCGCGCCGCCACCTCATCGGTCAATTTCCTGACGGCGCATGACGGCTTCACTTTGCGGGATCTGGTCAGCTTCACCGTCAAGCGCAATCTGGCTAATGGCGAGGACAACCGCGATGGCCATGCCGAGAATTACTCGGACAATCTGGGGGTTGAGGGCGACAGCGCCGACCCGGTGGTTGTGGCTGCGCGCGCTCTGCGGCAGCGCAACCTGCTGGCGACGCTGATGCTGTCGCAGGGCGTGCCGATGCTGCTGGCGGGGGATGAGATGGGCCATAGTCAGGGCGGCAACAACAACGCCTTTGCCCAGGACAATGCGACGAGCTGGATCGACTGGACCCGCGCCGACACCGAATTGACCGCCTTCGTCGCCCGCTTGATCCGCCTGCGCGCCGCCCATCCGGTGCTGCGCCAGCGCCATTTTCTGCACGGGCGTATCCGCCCCGAGGACGGTCTGTCGGATGTCATATGGCGCAGCGCCGATGGCTCGACGCCAGAGCCCGGCCAATGGCATGATCCGGCCTTCCGCTGTCTGTGTCTGGAACTGCGGATGAACACCCAGCGCCCCTTGGAGCGTGACACCATCTTTGCCGCCTTCAACATGGGGCCGCCACTATGCCTGACCTTGCCGGATACCGCGCCGGCGTGGCGCCAGATCCTTGACACGACCCGGCCTGATGCGCCCGATGTGCTTGTGCTGTCGGGTCTGATCATGCCGGCCCATTCGGTTCATGTCTTTACCCCCGACCGACCTAGAGGCCCCCAATGACCGCAGCAACCATAGCCACCAAACCGATCGCGGGGCAAAAGCCCGGCACTTCGGGGCTGCGCAAGAAAACCGCGGTGTTCATGGGGGCGCATTATCTGGAAAACTTCGTCCAGGCGATTTTCGATGTGGTGGGGGTGCCGGGCAAGACTTTCGTGCTGGGCGGCGACGGGCGCTATTTCAACGATAGGGCGGCGCAGGTGATCTTGCGGATGGCTTCGGCTAACGGCGCGGCGCGGGTGATCGTCGGGCAGCGGGCGATCCTGTCAACCCCCGCCGCCAGTCATCTGATCAGGCTGAACCAGACGGATGGCGGCATCATCCTGTCGGCCAGCCACAACCCCGCAGGCCCTCGGATGGATTTCGGCATCAAGTTCAACATGCCGAACGGCGGCCCGGCACCCGAAGGCGTGACCGAGGCGATCTTCCAACGCACCACCGAGATCACCCTATACCGCATCACCGAGGCTCAGGATATCGACCTGTCACGGATCGGTAGCACCTTGCTGGGTGGCATGGTGGTCGATGTGGTGGACTCGGTCAGCGACTATGCCGCGCTGATGGAAAGCCTGTTTGATTTTGCGGCGATCCGCGCGCTGTTCGCCTTGGGGTTTCGGATGCGGATGGATTCTATGTCCGCGGTGACCGGGCCCTATGCGGTCGAGATTCTGGAACGCAGGCTGGGCGCTGCGGCTGGAACGGTGATCAACGGCACCCCCTTGCCCGATTTCGGCGGTATGCACCCCGACCCCAACCCGACCTGGGCCAAGGCGCTGATGGATGAGATGTTTGCGGCGGATGCGCCCGACTTTGGTGCCGCCAGCGACGGCGACGGCGACCGCAACATGGTGGTCGGGCGGGGGATCTATGTCTCACCCTCGGACAGTCTGGCGGTGCTGGTGGCCAATGCCCATCTGGTGCCGGGCTATCGGGCAGGGCTGAAGGGGGTGGCGCGCTCAATGCCGACCAGCGCTGCGGTGGACCTTGTGGCGGCGGCGCTGGGGATTGCCAGCTATGAGACGCCGACCGGGTGGAAGTTCTTTGGCAACCTCTTGGACGCTGGCCGCGCCACGATCTGCGGTGAGGAGAGCTTCGGCACCGGGTCGGATCATATCCGCGAAAAGGACGGGCTGTGGGCGGTGCTTTTGTGGCTGAACATTCTGGCGGTGCGGCGCGAAAGTGTCGCCGCCATAATGTCGGCCCATTGGGGCAGGTTCGGGCGCAACTATTACTCGCGCCACGATTTCGAGGCGATTGCCAGTGACCGGGCTGATGCGATGATGGCGGCGCTGAGGGCCGCGTTGCCGTTGTTGCCGGGCCAGGTGGTCGAGGGGCTGGTGATCGCGGCGGCGGATGATTTCGCCTATAGCGACCCGGTTGACGGCGCGGTGTCCGTGGCGCAGGGGGTGCGGATAATGTTTCAGGGCGGCAGCCGGATCGTGCTGCGCCTGTCGGGCACCGGCACCGAGGGGGCGACGCTGCGGCTCTATCTGGAACGCTATGCCGCGGGGCCACAGGGGCTTGACCTTGACCCGCAGGTGGCGCTGGCTCCGGTGATCCGGGCGGCGCATCTGCTGGCGGGGATTGCGGCCCATACCGGACGGACTACGCCCGATGTGGTGACTTGACGGCAGATTGCGACCGCGATCTGTCGCGCCCGGCGCTGACCACGGAATTTTTGCGGTGTCTGATGCGGAAAACGCGGATGGGGGGCAAGCGATGAACCAGCCAGGGGTGCGGTCGGGGCGGCAGGCGCGGCAGTTGCAGCGCTCGAAAAAGGGCAGCGGCATCGGGCGGCCCTATATCATCCGCAACATCCCGACCTATGACGTGCTGTCGGAAGAAAACCTGGCTCGGATCGAGGCCGCCGCCGACCGGGTGCTGGCCGAAACCGGCATCGAGTTTCGGGGTGACCCGGTGGCGCTGGACCATTGGCGGCGGGCCGGGGCGCGGGTTGCAGGCGTTCTGGTCAAGTTCGAGCCGGGGATGCTGCGCGAGATCTTGCGCTCGGCCCCGGCGACCTTCACCCAGCACGCCCGCAATCCGTTGAATTCGGTCGAGATCGGCGGCAAATCGGTGGTGTTCTCGCCGGCCTATGGCAGCCCTTTCGTGATGGATCTGGACCGCGGGCGGCGCTTTGGCACCCTGGAGGATTTCCACAATTTCATCAAGCTGGCGCAAAGCAGCCCCAATTTTCACCACTCGGGCGGCACGATCTGCGAGCCGACCGATGTGGCGGTGAACAAGCGCCATCTGGATATGGTGCTGGCCCATATGGTGCTGTCGGACCGGCCCTATATGGGCTCGGTGACCGCCGAGGCGCGCTCCGAGGACAGCATCGCGATGAGCCGGGTGTTGTTCGGCGACGGGTTTGTCAATGATAACTGTGTTATCTTGGGCAATGTGAATGTCAATTCACCTTTGGTCTGGGATGGCACCATGACCCGCAGTCTGCGGGCCTATGCGCGGGCAAATCAGGCGGCGGTCATCGTGCCGTTCATCCTGGGCGGGGCGATGGGGCCGGTGACCAATGCGGGCGGTATCATGCAGTCGCTGGCCGAGACCATGGCGGGCTGTGCGCTGACCCAGTTGGAACGCAAGGGCGCGCCGGTGATCTTTGGCAACTTCCTGTCCTCGATGAGCCTGCGCTCCGGTAGCCCGACCTTTGGCACGCCGGAACCGGCTATCGGCTCCATGGTCATCGGGCAGTTGGCGCGGCGGTTGAACCTGCCCCTGCGCTGTTCGGGGAACTTCACCACCTCGAAACTGCCGGACGGTCAGGCGATGATGGAGGGCACCATGTCGATGCTGGCCGCCATCCATAGTGGCGCCAATTTCATCCTGCATTCGGCGGGATTTCTGGATGGGCTGCTCAGCATGTCCTATGAGAAATTCATGATGGATGCCGACCTGTGCGGCGCGCTGCATACCTATCTGGACGGGGTGAAGATCAGCGACGACGAACTGGCGGTCGAAGCCTTTGCCGAGGTTGGGCCGGGCAACCACTTCTTTGGCTGCGCGCACACCATGGCGCATTACGAGACGGCATTCTGGGACTCTGACCTGTCGGACAACGAGCCTTTCGAGAAGTGGCAAGCGGCGGGCTCAACGGATGCCGCCCAGCGGGCCAATCTTTTGTGGAAAAAGCGGCTGGCCGAGTTTGAAGCGCCGGCGATGGATGTCGCCAAGAAGGAGGAGTTGGAAGATTTCGTGGCGCGCAAGAAGGCCGGGATGAAGGACGAGTGGTATTGAGCGGACCGCGCCAAATTCTTTCGAAAGAATTTGGGCGGCGCGATGCGGCTTGACTCAGGTCCGCAGCCCGGTTTCTTCCAGCAACCCTTGCCGTTTCGCCTCGTAGTAATAGCCCTTGGCATACCACATCACGGCGCGCCTTTCGCTGCCATGCGACACCAACCACGCCCCGCGCAGATATTTTCCGGCGTATTTGAGGTTGGTCTCGGCATTGAGCAGCCCCGAAGGTGTTCCGCGATAGCCCATGGTGCGGGCGGTTTGCGGCAAGATCTGCATCAGCCCGTAATAGGGCCCGTTGCGCGCACCGGGATTGTAATCGCTTTCGCGCTGGATGACGCGGTGGATCAGGCTTTCCGGCAGGTCATAGATCTGCGCGTATTTGCGGATCAGGGCGCGCAATTGTGGCGTCTCGCCGGGGTGGAGGTCAGAGCGGCCGGTCGAGGACGACCCTCGGCCGCAGGCGGCAAGAAGGGCGGCGGCGGTCAGGTAGGCAAAGGCGCGGCGGGTGAGCAGCATGGGCTTGCAGGTCCTTGGCGATTTTGCGCCTTTTACCCAATAGGCCGGGGGTGGAAAAGCAGAAGTCTGCAGCCGGTTTCCCGGTAGGCGATTTTCGCCGCAAAGCGGCACTTCAGGCAAACATTCACCCAATAGTGACCTTGCCGGGTAGTAATGACGCAGCCCGTCGTAAATCCGGGGGCGTAAATCCGGGGGGTTGCCAGTTCGACCACGCCAGATATAGATGGCACACCGGCAGAGCAGGACGTTTGAATCTGACGGCATGGCCGGTTGGCCAAGGGGTTGAGGCGGAATGGACGGCGACTTCAGAACTCATTTTGTGCGCGATCCGGCGGCGCTGAAGCATTTTCCGGCGCTGGTTCTGAATGCCGATTTTCGCCCGCTCAGCTATTACCCCTTGTCGCTGTGGCCCTGGCAAGAGGCGATCAAGGCGGCGGTGCTGGCGCGGGTTCAGGTCATCGCGGAATACGATCAGGTGGTGCGAAGCCAACGGCAAGCGTTCCGCATACCCTCGGTCGTCGTGCTGAAAGACTTCATCCAGCCGCAGAAGCGCGTGGCATTCACCCGCTTCAATCTTTTTCTGCGCGATGAGTTCTGCTGTCAATATTGCAGCGCCAAGGGCGATCTGACCTTTGACCATGTGATGCCACGCTCGCGCGGCGGCATCACCTCGTGGGAGAACGTGGTGGCGGCCTGTAGCGCGTGCAATCTGCGCAAGGCCAACAAGACCCTGAAGCAATCGGGGCTGCATCTGGCGCGGCTGCCACGGCAACCTTCGACCGCGGAGATGCAGGCCCATGGCCGCCGCTTCCCGCCGGGGTATCTGCATCGCAGTTGGATGGACTATCTATACTGGGATGCCGAACTGGAGGCCTGAGGCGGCTTGGGGTTTTGCCACGGACTTGCTAGACTTTGCCCCGGGTCGCGAGTAAGCGCGCAGCGTTAACGCTAACAGCGGTTCCGAGATACGAGGTCCAAGATGGTTTCCCGTGTCATTCCGGTCGATCCGTTCGACCTTGTGATCTTTGGTGGCACCGGCGATCTGGCCAGGCGCAAGATCCTGCCGGGCCTCTATCGACGGTTTGCCGCCGGGCAGATGCCGAAAGACAGCCGGATTATCGGCGGGGCGCGGGCGGCCTTGTCGGATGACAGCTATCGCGCGCTGGTTGCGGCGGCGATTGATGAGTTTGTCCCGGCCGATCGACGCGAGCCGAAGGTGACCGCCGCATTCCTCCAGTGCATCGCCTATGTCTCGATTGATGCGACGGTGACCGGCGGCTGGCAAAAGTTGCAGGGTCTGGTGCGCAGCGATGTGGTCAGGGCGTTTTACTTTTCGGTCGCCCCGGCGCTGTTTGGTGTCCTTGCGGAAAAGCTGCATGAGCATGGCCTCGCCGATGCGACCTGCCGGATCGTGGTGGAAAAGCCGTTCGGGCGCGATCTGGCCTCTGCCCGCGCCCTGAACGCCACCTTGGCGCGTTACTTCACCGAGGATCAGATCTACCGGATCGACCATTATCTCGGCAAGGAAACCGTGCAGAACCTGATGGCGGTGCGCTTTGCCAATATCCTGTTCGAGCCCTTGTGGAAGGCCGAATACATCGACCACGTCCAGATCACCGTGGCCGAAACCGTCGGCGTCAACGGGCGCGGCGCCTATTATGACAAGTCGGGCGCCATGCGGGACATGGTGCAGAATCACCTGATGCAGCTTTTGTGCCTGATCGCGATGGAGCCGCCCTATCACTTTGACCCCTCCGCCGTGCGCGACGAAAAGCTCAAGGTGATCCGCGCGCTCGACCCGGTCAAACCCGAACATATCGTGCGCGGCCAGTATCTGGCAGGCGGCGGTGAAGGCGGCTATCTGGAGCATTGCGAGGATGCCAACTCAAAAACCGAAAGCTATCTGGCCATGAGGGTCGCAGTGTCGAACTGGCGCTGGAAGGGCACGCCGTTCTATCTGCGCACCGGCAAGCGGCTGCGCGGCAGGGCCAGCGAAATCGCCATCACCTTCAAGGAACCGCCGCATTCGATTTTCGATGATGCCCAGGGCTGGCGGGAAAACGTCCTCGTCATCCGGTTGCAGCCCAATGAGGGGATGGAGCTGATGATGATGATCAAGGAACCCGGTCCCGGCGGTATGCGGCTGATGCAGGTGCCCTTGGACATGTCCTTTGCCGACGCTTTGGGCGCTGCGGCCGAGGATGTGCCCGACGCCTATGAACGCCTGATCATGGATGTGATTCGCGGCAATCAGACCCTGTTCATGCGCGGCGATGAGGTCGAGGCCGCCTGGGCCTGGACCGACCCGATCATTCAGGGCTGGGAGGCGCGGGGCGACACTCCGCAAGGTTACGCCCCCGGCTCATCCGGCCCGGAGGATGCGCTGCTGCTGATGAGCCATGACGGGCGGCGCTGGCGCGAGATCAAGGCATGAAGTTGCAGGTCTATCCGTCGCGCGACGCCCTGATGGAAGGGCTGGCCGAGGTGATTGCCGGCCAGTTGCGCGCAGCTTTGGCGCAGGGTCCGGCGACCCTGTCGGTGCCCGGCGGAACAACGCCCGGCCCGCTGTTCGATGCGCTGAGCACGGCCGATCTGGATTGGGCGCGGGTGGCTGTGGTGCTGAATGATGAGAGGTGGGTGGCCGAGGACAGCCCGCGCTCCAACACAAGGCTGGTGCGCGAACGGTTGTTGCAGGGCAAGGCCGCCTACGCGACCCTGTTGCCGCTTTACGCCCCGACGCCGCAGCCCGAGCAGGCTTTGGCCGACCTTTCCAAGGGCATCGAACCCCATCTGCCGATCTCGGTGCTGCTCTTGGGCATGGGGGCCGACATGCACATAGCCAGCCTGTTTCCCGGCGCTGACCGTCTGGCCGAGGCTCTGTCTCCACAAGCGCCGATCCTGATGGCTCTGCGCGCTGAGGCTGCGGGCGAGCCGCGCATAACCCTGACCGCCCGCGTCTTGCAGGCGGCCAGAAATATCCACATCCTGATCACCGGCCATGACAAGCGCGCTGCCCTTGCGCGCGCCTTGCAGCTTGCGCCACTTGCGGCCCCGGTTGTCACGGTGCTGGATCAGGCAATAATCCACTGGGCGGAGTAAATCATGCAAGACAAATGGCAGACGCTGCGCGATCACCACGCCAAGATCAAGGCAAGGCCGATCCTGAAGCTGTTTGAGGGCTCAGGCCGCGCCCAGCAATTCTGCGCCAAGGCGGGTGAGATGATGCTGGACTATTCCAAGACCAATATCGACGAGGCGGGGATTTGTCTGCTTGTGGAATTGGCCGAAGTGTCCGGGGTGGCCGCCAAGCGCGACGCGATGTTTGCTGGCACCAAGATCAACGACACCGAGGGAAGGGCCGTGCTGCACACCGCCTTGCGCGCGCCCAAGGGGGTTGCGGTCATGGTGGACGGTGCCGATGTGATGCCCGAGGTTCACGCCACCCGCGCCCGCATGACCGGCTTTGTGAATGATGTGCGCTCCGGTGCCTTCACGGGGCAAGGTGGCAAGATCACCGATGTGGTGAACATCGGCATCGGCGGATCGGACCTGGGGCCGCGGATGGCAAGTGTTGCCCTGTCGCCCTACCATGACGGGCCACGGGTGCATTATGTCTCCAACGTGGATGGCGCGCATATCGCGGACACTCTGGCGCGGCTGAACCCCGAGACCACGCTGGTGATTGTCGCCTCCAAGACCTTCACCACGATTGAGACGATGACCAATGCCGATAGCGCCAAGGCCTGGATGGCAAGGCTCGTCAAAAACCCCGCCGAACAGTTTGCCGCCGTATCGAGCGCCACCGATAAGACCGCCGCTTACGGCATTGATCCTGCCCGGGTTTTCGGGTTTGAAGATTGGGTCGGCGGGCGCTATTCGCTATGGGGCCCGATCGGGCTGGCCGTGATGCTGGCACTCGGACCTGCGGCCTTTGCCGAGTTTCTGCAAGGTGGCCGCGACATGGATGAGCATTTCCTGTCCGAGCCCTTCATGCACAACATGCCCGTCCTGCTGGCCCTGGTCGGCATCTGGCACAACCAGATCTGCGGCCATTCCACCCGCGCCGTCCTACCCTATGACCAGCGCCTGCGGCACCTGCCCGCCTATCTGCAACAGCTTGAGATGGAGAGTAACGGCAAGCGGGTGGCCGTCGATGGCAGCGACCTGAGTGTCGAGTCCGGCCCCGTAGTGTGGGGCGCACCCGGAACCAACGGCCAGCACGCCTTTTACCAGCTGATCCACCAGGGCACCCGCACCGTGCCCTGCGAGTTCATGGTGGCGCGCACCGGGCATGAGGCCGGCCTTGCCCATCAGCATCTGTTGCTGGTGGCGAACTGCTTGGCCCAGTCCGAGGCGCTGATGCGCGGCCGCTCACTGAATGAGGCCAGCGTCCTCATGGCGAGCAAGGGTTTTTCGGGGGCCGAGTTGCAGCGTCAGGCCCGGCACCGGGTGTTTCCCGGCAACCGCCCCTCGACCACGCTGGTCTATCCCAAGCTGACCCCCTTCGTGCTGGGCCAAATCATCGCCCTTTATGAACACCGGGTGTTCGTGGAGGGCGTGATTCTGGGCATCAACTCGTTCGACCAATGGGGTGTGGAACTCGGCAAGGAACTGGCGCTTGCCCTGCAACCGATCCTTGAGGGCAAGCAAGGCATAGCAGGCAAAGACGGCTCAACCGCCGCACTGGTTGCCTATCTTACCGCCTGACCCCTTACCCTTTCACAAATACTCCACAGGGGGTGTGGGGGATGTGAAATCCCCCAGCCTTCTTACTTCAGCGCAGCCGTGACGATGACCTCGACCTTGTAATCCGGCGTGGCCAGCCTGGCCTCACCCGTCGCGCGGGCCGGGGTATTGCCTTGGGATACCCATCTGTCCCAGACCGCATTCATCTCGGCAAAGCTCGACATATCGGCCAGCCAGATCTGCGCCGACAGGATACGGGTCTTGTCGGTGCCAGCCTCGGCCAGAATGCGGTCAACCTCGGCCAGGCAGTCGGCGGTCTGCTGGGCGACGCTGCCACCCGGCTTGCCGACCTGACCGGCGACCCAGACCACGCCATTATAGCAGACCGCCTCGGACATCCGCGAGCCGGTGCCGATTCTCTTGATATCGCTCATGTGGAAATCTCCCTGTTCCGGTTTCTCAATAGTCGCGTGATGACAGGTTGCTAGCCGAATGGCGCGGGAATGGAAAGCTGGAGCGGGTGAAGGGAATCGAACCCTCGTCATCAGCTTGGGAAGCTGCTTCTCTGCCATTGAGATACACCCGCGTGAGATACACCCGCGTCTGGCATCAGATACCGCGTGGCGTGGGCGGGATCAAGGGGGATGAACCCGCTCAAAATCGCAATCCCGTCAGCGGCGGCGGCCGCAATCCCGTCAGCGGCGGCGGCCGCAATCCGGTCAGTGGCGGCGGCGGCCTGCGCGGTTGGCAGCGGCGGTGTTGAAATTGTCATCCGGCAGGGTGGCGACGCCGATCAGGTGCGGGAAGGCGTCGGTGGCGTGCGGGATGGCGGTGGCGTTGACGAAGTGTTCCTGAAAGCGCGGCTCGATGGCGGTTTCGACCTTGTGGATCTGCTGGACCATCGCCTCGATCTGGTTGCGCGAAGCGACGTTGCACAGGGCGATCCTCGCGCCGGTACCGGCGGCGTTGCCGGCCGAGGTGACCTTGTCCAAGGGTGCATCGGGGATCATGCCCAGAACCATGGCGTGTTTGGGCGAGATATGGGCACCGAAGGCCCCGGCAAGGGTGACGCGGTCAACCTTGTCGATGCCCATCTCATCCATCAGCAGCCGCGCCCCGGCGTAAAGCGCGGCTTTGGCCAGTTGGATGGCGCGGATATCGCCTTGGGTCACCATGATGCGCGGGCCGCCCGAGGTGTGGCCGTCATGCAGAAGGTAGGAATGGGTGCGGCCTTCGGGGATGCTGCGGGTGGTGCCGGTCTGTTCGGCGGAGCCGATCAGGCCCTGTTGGTCAACGAGGCCCGCCATGCGCATTTCGGCAATCGCCTCGATGATGCCGGAACCGCAGATGCCGGTGACGCCGGTTGTCGCGGTGGCGGCGGCAAAGCCTGCATCGGTGGACCACAGATCCGAGCCGATGACCCGAAAGCGCGGCTCTTTGCTGGCAGGGTCGATCTCAACCCGCTCAATGGCGCCGGGGGCGGCGCGTTGGCCGCTGCTGACTTGCGCGCCCTCAAAGGCCGGGCCGGTAGGTGAGGAGCAGGCGAGGACGCGGTCCTCGTTGCCAAGCAGCAGTTCGGCATTGGTTCCCACATCAACAATCAGCACCATGTCCTTGGATTTGTTGGGTTCTTCCGACAGAGCCACAGCGGCACAATCGGCCCCGACATGGCCTGCGATGCAAGGCAGGATATAGACCCTTGCGGCGTGGTTGACGCTGGCAAGGTCAAGGTCGCGGGCATCGAAGCTGAGGCTGCTTGAGGTGGCAAGCGCAAAAGGCGCCTGACCCAGTTCGACCGGATCAATGCCCAGCAGCAGGTGGTGCATGACCGGATTGCAGACGAAGACCAGTTCATAAATCCATTTGGTATCGACCTTGGCCTCGGTGCAGACCGTCTGGATCAGGCCGTTGATCGCGGTGCGGACCGCCGAAGTCATCTCGACATCGCCGCCGGGGTTCATCATGGCATAGGAGACCCGGCTCATCAGGTCCTCGCCAAAGCGGATCTGGGGGTTCATCACCCCAGCCGAGGCCAGAACCTGGCCGTCGCTCAGATCGCACAGATGGGCGGCGATGGTGGTGGAGCCAAGGTCGATGGCAAGGCCCAGCAGTTTGCCCTCATGGTAACCCGGCCAGATGTCCAATATGCGAAAGCGGGCGTCGTGGTTGCCCTTGTGCAGGGCGACGGTGACCTTCCAGCCGCCTTTGCGCAGCGCCGGTTGCAGCCGACGCATCAGGGACAGTTCGGCGGCGATGCCCTCGATGCTCCACTGCTCTTTCAGCGCCCGGGTAAGCCGTTCGAAATCGCCGGTCGGCAGGTGCATGTCAGGCTCATCGACCTCGATGTAGAAAAGCCTTGTGGCGGGGTCCATCACGATGTCGCGCATGGTGGCGGATTTGCGGATGACCTGTTTGTGGAGCTGAGATTCCGGCGGCACGTCGATGACGACATCGCCCATGAGCTTGGCCTGACAGCCAAGGCGGCGGCCATCCAAGAGGCCGCGCAAGCCTTTATAACGCGCCTCAACTTCGTTCCATGCCGACAAAGCGCCGTCCCCGACGGAGACGCCATGCTTGGCAAACTCGCCGTAACCCGGGGTGATCTGGCACTTGGAGCAGATGCCGCGCCCGCCGCAGACAGAATCAAGATCAACCCCCAATTGGCGCGCCACGGTCAGGATCGGGGTGCCAATGGCAAAGCGGCCGCGTTTGCCGGAGGGGGTGAAGATCACGAGGGCGTCGTTTGGCATGGCAGGCTCCAAGTATAATGTCTTTCTAGGATGGCAATGGCGGCGCGCATGGGCCGAATGCGGCAGAGTCGGCACTGACAGCGCCAAGCTGGCGGATTTGCGGGGGCTTTCCCGGCGCTTTGCGATCCGCTACCTCTGTGCCATGGTGATGGATGTCAAGGATTTGGCGGTGGCGCGCGGCGGGGTGACCGTGCTGGAGGGGGTCAGTTTCACCTTAGCGCCGGGTCAAGTCATAGTGCTGCGCGGGGCCAATGGCATCGGCAAGACCAGTTTGCTGCGATGCCTGGCCGGATTGCAGCCTGCCGTGGCGGGGCGGGTTACCGGCGAGGATATCGCCTATGCCGGCCATGCCGATGGGTTGAAGGCCAGCCTTAGCGTCGCGGAAAATCTGCGGTTCTGGGCGGATGTCAACGGGATGGCGGGCGTTGACGGGGCATTGCAGGCGATGAACCTTGCGGCGCTGCGCAACCGGCGGGCGGGCGATCTGTCGGCGGGGCAGCAGCGCAGGCTGGGGCTGGCGCGGCTTTTGGTCAGCGGGCGGGCGGTCTGGTTGCTGGATGAGCCGACGATCTCGCTGGATGCGGCCTCGGTCGGGCTGTTCGGCGCGGTGCTGCGCTTCCATCTGGCGCAGGGCGGTGCGGCGCTGATTGCCACCCATATTGATCTGGGCCTGCCCGAGGCCCGCGAGTTTGACCTGACGCCGTTCCGCGCCGTGCCGCGCGGCGACGGGGCTTTTGACGGGACTTTCGCATGATCGCCTTGCTGGCCAGGGATCTGCGGCTGGCGGTCCGGGCGGGCGGTGGCTTTGGTCTGGGGCTGGCATTTTTCCTGATGGTGGTGCTGCTGGTGCCTTTGGGCGTCGGACCGGAACCCGACATCTTGCGCCGCATCGCGCCGGGGATCCTGTGGCTGGCAGCACTGCTGGCCTGCCTGTTGTCGCTGGACCGCATCTTTGCGCTGGATTTCGAAGATGGCTCGCTGGACCTGCTGGCCACCGCCCCGATCCCGATGGAGGGCGTGGTGGCGGTCAAGTCGCTGGCGCATTGGCTGGTGACCGGGCTGCCTTTGACGCTGATCTCGCCGGTATTGGGGGTGCTGATGAACCTGGCCCCGGCGGGCTATGTCTGGCTGGTGGTGGCTTTGGCGCTGGGCACCCCGGCGCTGTCGGTGATCGGGGCCTTTGGCGCGGCGCTGACGGTGGGGTTGAAGCGCGGCGGGCTGCTGCTAAGCCTGCTGGTGCTGCCGATGTATGTGCCGACGCTGATCTTCGGCACCGAACTGGTCAAGCGCGGGGCGGCGGGTGCGGCACCCGGCACGCCCTTGCTGCTGTTGGCCGGGATCACCCTGCTCGCCGTGGCGCTCCTGCCCTTTGCCTCGGCTGCGGCAATTCGCGCCAATCTGAAATAGCGCCTGACGCTACTATGACTTGAAATCCGGCTGTTGAAGGGGCAAGCAAGCGCCATGTCGATCTGGGAATACGCCAATCCGAAAAAGTTCATGCAGACCTCGGCCTGGGCTTTGCCATGGGTTGCGGGACTGGCAATCGTGGTGTTGGTCGGCGGGCTGGTCTGGGGCTTTTTCTTCACCCCGGATGATTTCAAGCAGGGCTCGACGGTCAAGATCATCTATCTGCATGTGCCCAGCGCCATGATGGCGATTTCGGCCTGGTTCATGATGCTGGCGGGGTCGCTGATCTGGCTGATCCGGCGGCATCATGTCAGCGCCTTGGCGGCCAAGGCGGCGGCGCCGATCGGCCTGACTTTTACGCTGATCGGGCTTGCGACCGGGGCGATCTGGGGCCAGCCGATGTGGGGGACGTGGTGGGCCTGGGACCCGCGGCTGACCTCGTTCCTGATCCTGGGGCTGTTCTATCTCGGCTATATCGCGCTGTGGGAGGCGGTTGAGGACCCCGACACGGCTGCCGACCTGACCTCGGTTCTGTGCATTGTCGGCTCGGTCTTTGCCTTTCTGTCGCGCTATGCGGTGCTGTTCTGGTCGCAGGGCCTGCATCAGGGCGCATCGTTGAGCGTCGTCAGCCAAGAGCAGGTGTCGGAGGTCTATGCCTGGCCGTTGTTGACCTGCATCGCGGGCTTTGTGCTGTTGTTTGTGACGCTGGTTCTGCTGCGAACCCGGACCGAGATCAGAGGGCGGCGGATCAAGGCGCTGCTGGCAAGGGAGCGTCGGCTGTGATGCCGAAACTAGGGGAGCGTCGGCTGTGATGCCGAAACCAAGGGAGCCTCGGCCATGATGCCGGAACTGGGCAAATATGCCGGCACCGTGCTGGGGGCTTACGCTGCGGCGCTGGTGCTGCTGGTGGCTTTGGTCGCCGTGACGCTTTGGCGGGGGCGGCAGGTCAAGCGGGCGCTGCAAGAGATCGAGGCGAGGGTCAAGAGCGATGGTTAAGCCGTTGATGATACTGCCGCCGCTGGTTTTTGCCGGATTGGCGCTGGCCTTCTGGATGGGCTTGCAGAACGGCGATCCGGCCCTGCCCTCGACCATGGAAGGGCGGACGGCCCCCGAGGTCAGCGTGACGCAGCTTGGCAGCGGGCCGCCGCCGAGCCAAGCCGATCTGACCGGGCCGGGGGTCAAGCTGGTGAACTTCTGGGCAAGCTGGTGTGCGCCGTGCCGGGTCGAACATCCGATGCTGGCCAAGCTGGCCTCCGATGGCGTGGCGATCATTGGCATCAACTACAAGGACAAGCCCGAGAATGCGCTGGGGTTTTTGGCGGAACTGGGCGATCCCTATGCCAAGATCGGCGCCGACTCTGGGCGGATGGCGCTGAACTGGGGTGTCTACGGCGTGCCCGAGACCTTTGTGATCGACGGTAACGGCAAGGTCGTGCTGCGCTGGGCCGGGCCGATCACCGAAGCGGTGTTGGAGCGCACGATAAGGCCGGCGATGGCCAAGGCGGCGGCTGACTGAGGCTGGCCTGACCGGGCAGGGCGGCTCGGGGCCGTGGCCTACAGCGTTTTGCCTTTGATCCGGCTCACTGGATCAAACGCAAAACGCCACAGTCTCAAAGTCGTTGACACGCCCTGCACCGCGCTGGAAAATCAGGTTGCCCACACAGCGCCGCAAGGGGTTCCAATCCGCCACAATCCGGGTAAGCATAGAATCTCAGGCAGGCTTGGGAGGCCAGAACCGATGATGAAGGTCATTCGCCTTGCTCTTGTTGCCGCAACCATCGCCCTTTCAGCTGAAATGGCTCTCGCGGACGCGGATGATTTGCAAGATGGCCTCACCGCAGCCCAAGCGCTGGAAAGTCTGCGACTGTCGGCAGTCCAGGGCGACGCCTTTGCGCAGACCATGCTCGGTGGGATATACCTGAACGGAATTGACGTCATCAAAGATGGCGCTGAGGCGGCGCGCTGGTTCCGGCTCGCCGCAGACCAAGGTGCCGCCGCTGCGCAGAACGAACTCGGTCTGATGTACCGGGACGGAGATGGCGTCATCGAAGATGCTGCTGAGGCGGTGCGCTGGTTCCGGCTCGCCGCAGTCCAAGGCTACGCCATTCCGCAGAACAATCTCGGTACGATGTACTTGACCGGAAATGGCGTCATCAAAGATGACGCTGAGGCGGCGCGCTGGTACCGGCTCGCTGCAGACCAGGGCGACGCCACTGGGCAGTTCAGTCTCGGTACGATGTACTTGAACGGAAATGGCGTCATCAAAGATGACGCTGAGGCGTCGCGCTGGTTCCGGCTCGCCGCAGTCCAGGGCGACGCCAAGGCGCAGTTCTTTCTCGGTGTGAGGTACAGGGAGGGGAGAGGCGTCCTACGCGACCTTGTCACTGCCCACATGTGGCTGAACATCGCCGCCGCAAATGGAATGGAACGTGCGGCTGATCTGCGAGACGACCTTGAACAACAGATGACGCGCGAGGATGTATCGGAGGCCACCCGGCGCGCAAGGCTCTGTATGGCGTCCAGCTACGCCGATTGCGATTGAAAAGCGCTTTGCTGGCCGCCTCATTGTGTGGTTGCGGGCGTGCAGTCTGGTCAAATGGCTGAGGCTGACTAGAGCATGATGGGGTTTGACGGAAGCGCTGCTATGGGAGGTCGAGCACAGGCCAAATCTTTTCGAAAAGATTTGCAAATTCCTTCGAAGGAATTTGGCCCGGGCTGACATGGGCAGTCAGGTCGGGTCCATCCTCATCACGCTTTGGGGCAGATGCCTGTGCCCCACCACGGCACCAAGGTGCGCAGCATCCGGCTTTCGGGGGTGTTTTTATAAATTATTATATATCAATGGCTTAAATAGGCTCTCACGCGTGAGAGCCCCCTTGCAGCCGCCTGATCCGGTTTACGCCTCAGTCCGGGCCCGCCGCCCGCCACGCCGCCCCGAGGTGGCAGCCGTGGCCGCAGCCGAAGCCTCGGCAAAGCTCGCCCCGGCCGCGACCGCCTCGGCCAGCTTGGCAAATCTGATCCACTCGCCGCCATTCGCATCGTGATCCATCAGAAAATTGGCGGCGCGGATCGCCTCCATCTCAACCAGCCGGACCGGGTTCATGATGGCCGAGGTCATGCCGGCCCCGATCGCCATCGGCAGGAAGGCCGCATTGATGCCGTGCCGCAGCGGCAGCCCGAACGAGATGTTCGAGGCGCCGCAGGTCGTGTTCACCCCCAATTCCTCACGCAGGCGGCGGACGAGGGCAAAGACCTGACGGGCCGCAGACCCCAGCGCCCCCACCGGCATGACCAGGGGATCGACCACGATGTCATGGGCCGGAATGCCGAAATCGGCGGCCCGCTCGACGATCTTCTTGGCGACGGCAAAGCGGACATCGGGGTCCTGGCTGATGCCGGTGTCATCGTTTGAGATGGCGACCACGGGCACGTTGTATTTCTTGACCAGCGGCAGAATGCGTTCCAACCGCTCTTCCTCGCCGGTGACCGAGTTCAGCAGGGGGCGGCCTTCGCAAGTCATCAGCCCCGACTCAAGGGCGGCGGGAACCGAGCTGTCGATGCACAGCGGCACATCGACGGTGGCCTGGATGATCTCGATCAATTTCCGCATCAAGGGCGGCTCGGTGAAGTTGTTGTCGGCATAGCGCGGGTCGCTGGCCATAAGGTTGGTAAAGACCGCGCCTGAGTTCACATCCAGCACATTGGCCCCGCAGGCGACCTGCAACAGCGCGTCGCGGATCACGGTGTCGAAAATGTCCATCTCCAGCTCGGCTGCCAGTTTCTTGCGGCCGGTGGGATTGATCCGCTCGCCGATCACGCAGAACGGCTCGTCAAAGCCGATGATGACGGTCCTGGTTCTCGATTCGATGACGGTGCGGGTCAAGGGCGTTCCTTATGCGTTGGCCGGGACGCCAGCAGCGCCGCCGTTTTCGGTGACCCAGGCGGCATTGGTCTTGATGCCGCCAAGGGGGAAGAAATGCACCTGTTCGATGCCGAAATACGGGGTCCTGGCCTTATGGGCGGCAAGTTCGGCCACAAACTCGGTCGGCTCATAGGGCAGCAAGAGCTTGGTCAAGTCCATCGCGCGTTTTTGCAGGACGCGCAAGGAGGCACCGACGCCGCAGGAGATGGCGAATCTGATCAGGGTTTGCAGTTTGGCGGGACCAGCGACGCCAATGTGGATGGGCAGGGTGATGCCTTCGCAGGCCAGACGGTCGGCCCAGGCGATCACCGGAGCGGCCTCGAAACAGAACTGCGTGGCGATGGCCATCCTGGCATCGGAGCGGTTGGCGAAGTCGGTCTTCCATTTGAGCGCCTGCAGCATGATCCGGTCGCCGCCGTCTTTGTCGATATCCTTGTTGCCCTCGGGGTGGCCGGCGACGTGGAGACGCTCGAACCCTTCGAACAGGCCGGTCTCAATCAGTTGCATCGCGTTGTCGAAGTCCCCGGCTGGAGTGTTGACGCCGCCGCCCAACAGCAGCGCCTGCTTGACGCCAGCCTCACCCTTGTAGCGGGCGATCCAATTGGCCAGCGTGGCCCGGTCGTGGATGATGCGGGCGGGGAAGTGCGGCATCACGTCAAAGCCCTGGCCTGCGATGCGCTTGGCGGTTGCCACCATGTCCTCGATCGTTGTGCCTGCGATATGGGCGATGTAGACGCGGGTGCCGCGCGGCAGCAGGGCGCGGAAATCTTCGACCTTCTCGGCGGTGCGCGGCATCACCTCGATGGAATAGCCTTGCAGGAAGGCTTCGACCTCGGCGGGGAGGGTGGTGGGGAGGGTGATGGGGGCGGCAGACACGCTGCGAAAATTGAACAGGGCCATTGCGACCTCCCTTAACCGGCTGTCGCCCAGCCATCGCCGTTGATCAGGGTTTTCAGGCGGTCGGCGCCATAGGTGGACTCGATGCGGGCAGCCTCGGCTGCGGCGACGGCATCAGGTTCACCTCTCACGGTAAAGGGCGCGGCTTTGCGCCATTCGGCCAAGTAGGCATCGGCACCATTGGCACCGCTCTTCATGGCGCTGCGGTCGATCGCCTGCTCAAACCGTTCGCTCAGCTTGACCTTCGACGCCGAACGCCCCTTGCCGACGATGACCTGGGCGGGAATATCGCGCCAGTAGACAATGGTGACTTCGGGCATGGTGATTCCTTCCACGAGGGCTGTAGCGAGGTGTAGCGGCATTCCCCGACCTGCAGTGCCGAATTTCGACATGGTGCCGTTCGGTTGCGACCACAGTTGACCGCAGCGTTCAGAGCACTTGTGAAGCGGATGCATCGGCGTTAGCCTGAGGGCAACCACATATGGAGGGCGGTGATGGCGCCCCAGCGTCTCCGGGGGGAGGACGCGATCCCGCTGGCGGTCGAGCCAACTTTGCTTGGCACTCGTCAGACTGAACCGCCCTACCCCCAATCGGCCGGGTCCGGTCCGCTTTATGCGGCGCTGGATCTGGGAACCAATTCGTGCCGGATGCTGATTGCCCAACCACGGGGCAGTCAGTTTCAGATCGTGGACAGCTTTTCCAAGACCGTGCAACTGGGTGCCGGGTTGGAGGCGTCGGGGCGGCTTGGCAGGGCCTCGATGGGGCGGACCATTCAGGCGCTGCGCATCTGTCAGAAGAAGATCGAAAAGCACGGCGTCAAGCGGCTGCGACTGGTGGCGACCGAGGCCTGCCGGCGGGCGCGCAACGGGCGCGACTTCATGCGGCAGATCAAGCGCGAAACCGGGCTGTTGGTCGAGATTATTGCCGCCGAAGAAGAGGCGCGGCTGGCGGTGATTTCCTGCGCGCCGCTGGTGCAGCCGGCGACCGAGCAGTTGCTGGTGGTGGATATCGGCGGCGGATCGACCGAGCTGGTCTGGATCGACCTGTCGGCGGTGGTCCCGGAGGATCGGCCACGGGCGATCATGCGGCTGCACGCCGGTTTCCATCTTCAGGGCCCGAGGGATGCGCGGGTGGTGGACTGGATCTCGGTGCCGTTGGGGGTGGCGACGCTGAAGGACCAGTATGCCGATGTCGAGGATGATGCTGCGCGCTTTGCGCTGATGAGTTGGTTCTTCGAGGAGAACCTGTCCGCCTTCTCGCCCTACAATGCCGCACAGCCCCGGGCGGGGTTTCAGATCATCGGAACCAGCGGAACCGTGACGACGGTGGCGGCCTCATACCTCGGGCTGCGGCGCTACGACCGGGCCAAGGTGGACGGGCTGGTGATGACCTCGGATCAGATCGACCTAGTGATCCGGGACTATCTGGCGCTGGGCCCCGAGGGGCGGCGCCACGATCCGCGCATCGGGCGCGACCGCCATACGCTGATCATGTCCGGGGCGGCTATCCTTCAGGCGCTGATGCGAATATGGCCGACCGATCAACTGTCTGTCGCGGACCGGGGTTTGCGGGAGGGGCTGCTTTACGCGCAGATGAGCGCGGATGGCGTATTGGATGACGGACCGTTCGAATGACCGAGAAGACCACAGCAGGGCCCAAGACTTCCGGCAGGGGGCAGCGCGAGTTGCGCGTCCGGGTCAAGACGGCGAAGGGGCGCAAGCTGTCCTCGACGCTGTGGCTTGAGCGGCAGTTGAACGATCCCTATGTGATCCGGGCCAAGAAAGAGGGCTACCGCGGCCGCGCGGCGTTCAAGATTTCGGAACTGGACGACAAGTTCGGCTTTCTGGTTCCGGGTGCCCGCGTGGTGGACCTGGGCTGCGCGCCGGGGGGCTGGTGTCAGGTCGCGGTGACGCGGGTGAATGCGCTGGGTGAGAACAAGAAAAAGCCTGTCGGCAGCGTTCTGGGGGTGGATTTGCAGGTGGTTGAGCCGATCTCCGGCGCACAGATTCACCGGCTGGACTTTCTGGAAGATGGTGCCGAGGCGCAGGTCAAGGCATGGCTCGGCGGCAAGGCGGACGTGGTGTTGTCGGACATGGCGGCGGCCTCGTCGGGGCACAAGGGGACCGATCACTTGCGGATCATCTCGTTGTGCGAGGCGGCGGCGGAGTTTGCTTTTGATGTGCTGGAGGAGGGTGGCACCTTTGTCGCCAAGGTTCTGGCGGGCGGGGCTGAGGCCCAGCTTCAGGCCAGGCTGAAGCGGAATTTCCGCAAGGTGGCCAATGTGAAGCCACCGGCAAGCCGGGCGGATTCGTCAGAGAAGTTCGTGGTGGCGCAGGGGTTTCGCGGTCGGATGGCGGAGGTGGAGGAGTGAATAGGCGGGATGTCGTTTTACGCGATATGCCATTTTATCCTTCATCCACAAAGACTTACCAATTTCTATTAACCTTCGATCAACTGTTTGACGGGGTGACTTTCCGTCGAAAGACCGGTGGTGGCACCAGTTTGGAAACAATCGCAACGCCCGGACGGACAAAAGGCACCGTACAGCGCTTTTCCTAGGTCAAATCCCCGGCAATTTGCCTTCAGCCCTTCCAGCTACGAACCGGGCCGCAATCCATGTGGACAAAGTTCGCGCGGTTATACTGGCCGACACCACCGGCGCCACAGGCCTCAGCGGCGCGGGCCATCTGGCTGACCGAGCGCGACTTGAGCCGCAGATCGGCGGCCATGCCCCTGATGTGCAGCGAAGAGCGCGCAACGCCGCGCGACCTTTCCCTGAGCATCGCATTGGTGGCCGGGCTGCGATAACCCGACAGCAGCATGAAAGGCTCATTCGCGTCGAGAAGGTTATGGGTCGCGGCAATGATGTCCAGATTGCCGGGGTTCATCCTGATGGTTGAATCGGCGCGCAGGTCGCGCATGAAGTGGCTGATTTCCTTCAGAATTTCCGGGATGTACTTGCCGTCGATCCAGTAGATCGCATCAACGGTTTCCCCCGAACGCCCGGAATACATCTTGACCCGGCGAATATCACCCGACCCGCGCAGCAACCCGAAAGCGTTGGAGTAAGTCGGTGCCGCTGCCAGCATTCCCGCTGCGAACACGCCTAAGAGGCCGCGCCGCGTGAAGGTGCCGTTGTTGGAATTGCTCATCCCGAGTGCCTGTCCCATTCGATATTCTACCGCCTGTGCCGACGGCTATTTTTGTCACTTCATCCCGAAAGTGCCCGTAACCTATGGCACAGGTCGTCATGAAGCCCAAGAAAGATTTGCCCGGCTGTGCGGCAGGATGGCGGCAATAGGCAAAAAATTGCTGAACGAAGGGGCAGGTCGGCGGAAAACGGGTGATTTTCCATTGCGCAGCGTTTGGCGACAATGGCCAATCAAGCGTCACGCTCAGGTGACAGATGCGTGACGGACCGGGGTTAAGAGTTTACTTGCGCTTGATTTTGCCGCTGGTTTGCCGCATGTGGGCGCATGAGCCGGGACGTCCGAGATTTGATGAGGATTTGAGAGAAATGGCCTGTGCTATCGACCGTCGCGGGGTCCTGCAACTGATGACCTCTGCCATGGCGGCCTGCGCGGTGTTGCAGGGGGTGCCCGCCATGGCGGGCAGGCTGACCTCAGCCTTTGCACAGGCGCTGGCGGCGGCGGCGCAGGACGATGAGGCGCTGGCCAGCTTTTACCGCGAGCGCAACTATGCCGCGCTGTGGACCGGTGAGGCCGATGCCGCGCGGCGCCACAGCCTGTTTGCGGCCCTTGAGGGGGCTGGCGCGCATGGCTTGCCGGTGGCGCGCTATGACAGCGCCACCCTGCGCGAGCAGTTTGCGGCAGCCACGACCGAGGGTGATCTGGGGCGGCTGGAACTGGCGGTCAGCCGGGCCTATCTGGCCTATGTGCGCGATCTGTCGTCCGGCGCGCTGACCCCGGCATCGCTCAAAGCGGGGATCGAGCGCGAAGTCGCCCGGCCTGATTCGGCGCTGGTGCTGGCGGCGGCGGCCCGCGACGATTTCGAGCGCTATCTGGCGGGACTGGCACCGAGCGCGCCGGAATATGCCCGGCTGATGAAAGAGAAATTCGCGCTGGAGGCGGTGATCGCGGCGGGCGGTTACGGCGCCAATATCGCGGCCGAGGCGCTGGGGGCCGGTGATACCGGGCCTGCCGTGGTGCAATTGCGCGACCGTCTGATGACGCTGGGCTATCTGGAGCGCTCGTTCACCGAAAGCTATGACGCAAGCCTGGCCGAGGCGGTGCAGCGCTTTCAGCTTGACCATGGCCTGAGCGCCGATGGCCGCGCCAATGCGCGCACGGTGGCCGCGCTGAACAGCGGTGCCGAACAGCGGCTGAAATCGGTGGTCGTGGCGATGGAGCGGCTGCGCTGGTTTGGCCAGACGCCACGCGGCGAGCGCCACATCTGGGTGAACCTGCCCGATTTCGTCGCCAAGGTGGTGGACGGCGGCCGCGCGACGTTCCGCACCCGCGTGGTGATCGGCAAGGTCGGCGCGGACACCGCAAGCCCGGAATTCAGCGACGTGATGGAGTTCATGGTGATCAACCCGACCTGGTTCGTGCCACGCTCGATCACCGTCAAGGAATATCTGCCGATGATGCAGCGCAATGCCAATGCGGAGGGCCAGTTGCAGGTGATCGACGGCGCCGGCCGCGTGGTGCCGCGCAGCGCGATCGATTTTGCCGCCTACACCACCCGCAACTTTCCCTTCACCCTGCGGCAGCCGCCTTCGGACGGCAACGCGCTGGGCAAGGTCAAGTTCATGTTTCCCAACCCTTACAACATCTATCTGCACGACACCCCCAGCAAGTCATTGTTCAACAAGGAGGTTCGCGCCTTCAGCCATGGCTGCATCCGGGTGGCGTCGCCGTTCGACCTAGCCTATAGGCTGCTGGCGCCGCAGAGCGATGACCCCAAGGGCCTGTTCAAGTCCCATCTGGCGGGCGGCCGCGAAAAGGTGCTGAACCTTGCCGCACCGATCCCGGTGCATCTGGTCTATTTCACCGCCTGGCCGACCGAGCAGGGCAAGATCGGCTATCTGGCCGACATCTATGGCCGCGACGCCGCGATCTACCGCGCGCTGGAGACAGCCGGGGTGGTGCAGCCCGGCGTTCAGAGCCAGGTCTTTGGCATCTAGCCGGGGGCCTGCCGCATGGGATACCGGATTGCTGACATCGCGCGGGCCCTGGGGGCCGAGGCGGCGGGCGACCTTGATCTGGTGATCGAGCGGGCGGCCGAGCCTGCGCAGGCGGGGCCGGACGATCTGGCGCTGGCGATGGACCCGCGTTACGGCGACGGTCTGGCACAGGGCCGGGCGCGGGCGGCGGTGCTGTGGCCGGGGGCGGATTGGCAGGGGCTGGGGCTGCAAGCCGCGATCTTTGCACCGCGCGGGCGGTTGATGATGGCGGGGCTGACGCGGATTCTGGACCCGGGGATCAGCTTTGCGCCGGGGGTCCACCGGCTGAGTGTGGTTGATCCGAGCGCTGAACTGGGGGAGGGGGCTTGCATCGGGCCTTTCGTGACCATTGGGGCGGCGGCGCGGATTGGCCGGCGGGCGCGGATCGCCTCGCATGTCGCAATCGGCGAGGGGGCGGAGATCGGCTGCGATGCGCTGATTCTGGCTGGCGTGCGGATCGGCGCGCGGGTGCGGATTGGCGACCGTTTCATCTGCCAGCCGGGGGCGGTGATCGGGGCTGACGGGTTTTCTTTTGTGACGGCCGAGCCGGGCGGCGTTGAAGAAGTGCGCGCAACCCTTGGGTATCGCGGGACAATTCGCGCGCAAGCCTGGGTCAGGATCCATTCGCTGGGATCGGTGCGCATTGGCGATGACGTCGAGATCGGGGCGAATTCCTGCATTGACCGCGGCACGATCCGCGACACCGAAATCGGCCGGGGCACCAAGTTGGACAATCTGGTGCATGTTGGCCACAACGTCGTGCTGGGCGAGGATTGCCTGCTGTGCGGCCAAGTCGGGATTGCCGGATCGACCAGGATCGGCAACCGGGTGGTGCTGGGCGGGCAAGCGGGCGTCGGCGACAATCTGTTTGTCGGCGATGATGTGATTGCCGGCGGTGGCACCAAGATCACGACCAACGCGCCGGCGGGGCGGGTGTTGCTGGGCTATCCTGCGGTCAGGATGGACAGCCAGATCGCCATGAACAAGGCGTTGCGGCGCTTGCCGCGGCTGATCGACCGGTTGCGGGCCCTTGGCGCGAAGCCAGAGCCGGATGAGCCGGATGATCCGGACGAGGCATGACATGACCGATCCGGTCGATGGCATCGTGACTGGAATCGTCGCCGCTCAGGCCGGAATCGCGCCCGAAGCGGTGCATCTGACATCCTCGCCGCAGGAATTGGGGCTGGATTCGCTGGCGCTGGTCGAGATGGTTTTCGCCATCGAAGAGGCCTTTGACATAGCGGTGCCGTTCAACGCCAGTGCAAGCGGCGCGCAGAGCTTTGATATATCCACCATAGGCAGCATCGTGGCGGCGGTGCGGGCGCTGGTGGCGGCCAAGCCACAAGACGGGCCATGAGGCGGGTGGTGATCACCGGGGCGGGGACGGTCAACCCACTGGCGGCTGATGTGGCGGGCACCTTTGCCGCGCTCAGCGAGGGGCGTTGTGCCATCGGGCCGCTGGTGATTCGCGATGTCGAGCGGCTGACGGTGCGAATCGGGGCGCAGATTAAGGGGTGGCAGCCGGGTCAGATGGGCCAGATCGACCGGTTCAGCCAATATGCCTTGGCCTCAGCCCGGCAGGCGGTCGTGCAATCGGGGCTGCGCTTTGACGATTTGGCCGAGTTGGCCGAGACGACTGGGGTGATCATCGGCAGCGCCGGTGGCGGGTTGCAGACCATGGATGACAATTTTCGCGCGGTCTATCAGGAGGGTAGGGCGCGGGTGCATCCGTTAGTGGTGCCGCGCTTGATGCTGAGTGCGGCGGCCAGCCACATTGCGCTGGAGTTTGGCCTGCATGGGCCAAGTTATGCGGTTGCGTCGGCCTGTTCCTCGGCCAACCACGCCATCGGACAGGCGTTTCAGCTGATCCGCGGCGGTGGGGCTGTGGTCATGCTGGCGGGCGGATCGGACGCCATGCTGTGCTTTGGCGGGATCAAGGCCTGGGAGGGCTTGCGCGTGCTGTCGCAAACCGGCTGCCGGCCGTTTTCGGCTGGGCGCGACGGTATGGTGATGGGCGAGGGGGCGGCGGTCTTTGTCCTGGAGGAGATGGAGCACGCCAAGGCGCGGGGTGCCGATATTCTGGCCGAGATTGCGGGATTTGCTGCGAGTTCGGACGGCGAGGATATGGTGCAGCCCTCGTTGCGGGGGGCTGCGCGTGCCATGGCGCGCTGTCTGGCGGATGGCGGGCTGGCGCCGGGTGACATTGGCTATATCAACGCCCATGGCACCGGCACCATGGCCAATGACCGTGCGGAATGCGGGGCGGTGCGCCAGGTCTTTGGCGATAAAGTGCCGCCGATGTCATCGACCAAGGCGATGCACGGTCATCTGATGGGCGGCGCGGGGGCGGTGGAACTGCTGGCCTGCCTGTTGGCGTTGCAGGGCGTTTTGCCCCCGACGATCAGCCATGTCGCGGGCGATGCGGATTGTGCGCTGGATGTGGTGCCGAACGAGGCCCGCCAGGGAGAGGTGCGGGCCACGCTGAGCAATTCCTTCGCCTTTGGCGGGCTGAACGCGGTGATAGCACTCAGGGCTGTTTAGTATTTGCGGCGGTGACCGCCCCGAACCCCTTGGTGAAGCCTTGCAGCGACAGGTCAAGGTCAACGGTCTTGTCGGGGGCGGCGGCCGGCACGATGGTCAACACGGCCTTGCTGCCTTTCTTGAAGGCGGCAAGCTCCTCGGTGGTGAAACCAAGCCGGGCGACGCAGCCCAGTTTGGTGCAGTAGGCAAAGGGATAGATCCGCATCTTGCCGGCATCGATGGTGATGCGCAAATTGGCGGTCAGCAGGGTTTCCAGCGGTGCCATGAAAGTGGCGCCAGCGGCGGCCTGGCCCCCGGCGGGCAGGTCAAAGAGGCTGATTTCACCGACCGAATTGCCATCCTTGTCCAAGAGCAACTGGTAAAGCTGGCAGGGGTCGGCGCCATCCGCCGTCTTGGCGCAGCGCTGTTCCCATTTGTCGAAATTGGCAGCAAGGTAGGTCATGCCAACCTCGGCCTCGGTCTGACTGGGCAGGCCGGGGTTAGGCTCGACGCCCATCGACAGGTCGGAGGGGAGTGCAGCATCGGCGGCAGGTGCCGGGGTGGTCTCGGTGGTTTGGGCCGGGGCGGCAGCGGCTAGGGCCAGCAGGCTGAAACCAAAGGCAAGGGCTTGAAACGTCTTGGTCATCGCATCCGTCCGTTGAGGCGGGGGGCAATTCGCCCCGCTGATCCATGATTGGCCGAAGCTCTAGCACGGCTGCGGCGGCGTCGTCAGGTCAGAAATGCGTGACAGGGCAAAATCGGCCCCCTGCGGGCAACAAACCGCCACTGCAAGAACGGCGCAGAACGGGTTGAGCCAAAAGGAAAAAGGGCCGGATGACCGGCCCTTTTCCGTGGCATTATTTCGCTCCCTGTCGGACTGGCCGACTTGATGAGGGAGACGCTACGGCGGTTTCTTGCAGCCGTCAACTGGGAATTTGCACGCCCAGGCAAATGAAAAAAGGCCGCACCGGTGAGGGCGCGGCCAGTCTGACAGGGAGGAAGTCACACCGGGCGGCAACGATGTGTCGCAGGCCCGATGCGAGAAGGTTGCCGCAAAAAGGTTAACATTTGATTTTGAACGCGAACGCGGCGGAAAAAAAAGACCGCTATCCAGATCAGGACAATGTTTGATGGAAACATCATCCTGATCCAATTTTTGGTGGTCGCGTGATTGATGTGGAAAACCGGTAACCACTTTTCCTCACAGATGTTCGGCGAGTCGGCGCTGGATCTGGCCGACCTGATGCGGGTCGCGACCGAAAGGACCGCAACGATTCGCTGGGCGAGGCCCTTGCCAAAAGCTTTGCCCGCCAGTTGGACAGGCGGACCGGATAAGCGGAAGTTCGCGGGGTTTTGGGGTCGATCTTCGGAAAAAGGTGACAATCCTGCCTGCTTCCTGCCAAGTTTGACCAGCAATTTATCCCTGCAACAAGAGCGAGTGCTGCCCATGACCCTGTCTGCCGCCGAACAATATCTTGTGGAACTGATGAACCGCGCCCGGCTGGAACCGGTCGCCGAAGCCGCCCGCATGGGCATTGACCTGAACGCCGGGATGCTGCCCGGGCAGATCGACACCGCGTCGAAACAGGTGCTGGCGCCCAATGCGCTGCTGGAAGCGGCGGCAAGCAAGCATTCGCTGTTTATGCTGAGCGCGGATGTCTTTTCACACACCGGGGCGAACGGATCGACCCCGGGGCTTCGTATCGAAGCCGAAGGCTATGCCGCGAGCGCCTTTGCTGAAAACCTCGCCCTGACCGGCACGACGGCGGGCGCAACGCTGCAAGCCCAGATCGAAGAGATGAACATCGGCCTGTTCCTGAGCGCCGTGCATCGGATCAACCTGATGAACGGGCAACTGCGGGAAGTCGGGATCGGTGCGGAAAGCGGGGTCTTCACCCAGAACGGCACCAATTTCAACGCAACGGCGCTGACGCAGGACTTCGGAACAAGAGGCACCGCGCATTTCCTGACCGGCGTGGCTTACGGCGACACCGACAATGACCGTTTCTATTCGATTGGTGAAGGCACCGCGGATGTGGTCTTTGCCGCCGCAGGCCAATCGACCGCGACTTCGGCGGCGGGCGGCTATGCAATTGCGCTGGGGTCAGGGACGGCAGTTGCGGTGACCGGGCAGGTCGGCACCAGGAACTTCGCGCTGACGGTCGATATGGCACCGGGCAACGTCAAGCTGGACCTGGTGTCGGGCACGACGTTTTTCACCTCGGGCAGTGTGGTCTTGGGCAGTGGGGTCAACAATGTGCTGCTGTTGGGGGTGGGCGCGCTGAACGCCAGCGGCAATGGCGCGGCCAACAGGCTGACCGGCAATGCGGCGGGCAATGTCTTGCTGGGCAATGGCGGCGCCGATGTGCTGAGCGGGGCGGGTGGCGGCGATACCATGAGAGGTGGTGCGGGCAATGACCGGCTGAACGGCGGCAAGGGTGCCGATGTGATGCAGGGCGGGCTGGGGCTGGACCGGTTCATCTTTACCGAGGGTAATGGTAATGATCGCATCACCGACTTCAAGCTGGTGCAAGGCGACCGGTTGCTGCTGGACGATGCGCTGTGGGCCGGCACGGTGCTGAATGCCGCCGGGATCATCGCGAATTTTGCCAGCCAGGGCGTCGGCGAAGTGGTGCTGGACTTTGGCGGCGGCGACGTGATCCACTTGGTCGGCCTGAGCACGACTGCCGGGCTGGGCGCGCTGATCGACATCTTCTGAGGCGCTATAAGGGGCGCACCTTGAGCCGGGTCAGGCGGTTTTCGCGGCGGGTCACCACTTCGAACCGGAAGCCGTGAAACGAAAAGGTCTGCCCTTCGGCCGGGATCGTCTGGGCTTCGTGGATCACGAGGCCGGCGATTGTATTGGCCTCGGTATCAGGCAGGTTCCAGTCGGTGGCGCGGTTCAGATCGCGGATCGTCATGGTGCCTTCGACCAGATAGCTGCCGTCCTCGGCCCGTTTTAGGGCAAGCGAATTGTCCACCATGTCGAATTCATCGGTGATTTCGCCGACGATCTCTTCCAGAATATCTTCCAGCGTGATCAGGCCCTGGAGCGTTCCATATTCATCGACCACTAGGGCAAAATGGGTGCGGCGTTTCAGAAACTCGCGCATTTGTTCGTCCAGTGTCGTGGTGTCGGGGATGAAATAGGGCTTCATCGCCACTTTGACGACATCAAGTGTGGCCAGATCAGCCTTGGATCGTTCCAAACGGGCCACTTCGCGCAACAGGTCCTTGGCATGGATCACGCCGAGGATGTTTTCGTCGCTGCCGCGAAACACCGGCAGGCGGCTGTGCGATGAGGCCAGCATCAGGGCCACAATCTCATCCGGGGGCAGGTCGGCATCAAGCATTTCAACCTCGCGCCGATGGCGCATGATTTCATCGACGGTACGGTCGGCCAGATCGAGGGCACCCAGCAGGCGGTCACGGTTGTCTTTCTCAACCGCACCTTCGGAATGGCCAAGGACAATCGCCCCGATGATTTCCTCGCGCAGGGCAAGGATGTGGCTGTTGGGATCGGCGCGCACGCCGAAAGGCCGCAGGATCAGGCGGACAATGGCGCGGACCGTGGTGACCACCGGCGAGAACAGCGTGATCAACACCAGGATGACCGGGGCGACGCGGGTGGCAAAGGGTTCCGGGTTGATGATGGCCAGCGTCTTGGGCAACACCTCGCCGAACACCAGCACGAGCATGGTCATCACGACGGTAGCAATCGCCACGCCGCTGGCACCGAAAAGGTCGGTCAACAGGGCGGTGGCCAGCGCGGCCGACAGGGTATTGACGACGTTGTTGCCCAGAAGCACCACGCCGATCATCCGTTCGCGGTCGTCGGTGACCTTCATCGCGGCCTTGGCCCCGCGTGAGCCGCGATCGGCCTGCGCCTTGAGTTTACCGCGAGAAGCGGCGGTCAGGGCGGTTTCCGAGCCGGAAAAGAAGGCCGAGAGCAACAGGAGGAAGGTCACGGCGATGACGGTCAGCCAGAATGTCGCGGTCAGGGTGGGCATTGGGGCCTCTTAGGATTTGCGGGCAAGGGGATGGCGGGTCAGGACCAGCTCTTGCAGAGCGTCCTCCAGCACATGGGTATAGATCTGGGTCGAGGCGAGGTCGGCGTGGCCTAGCAGGGTCTGGATCACCCGCAGATCGGCACCGCCGGCCAGCAGATGGGTGGCAAAGGCGTGGCGCAGGGTGTGCGGGGTCACGCGGGCCGGATCAACCCCGCCAGCGGCGGCGATGGCCTTGATCAGCAGATGGAAATACTGGCGGGTCAGGTGGCCCGCCGCACCGGGGCCGGGAAACAGGTGGCGGGGCAGGGGTTGGCCCTTGGCGCGGGCGGTGTCGTCTTCGGCGTGGCGATAGGTCAGCCAGTTGGCGATGGCGGCTTTGGCGGGGGTGGACAGGGGAACCATGCGTTCCTTGTCGCCCTTGCCCTTGACCAGGATCATGCGCGGATTGCCCCGGACAGCGGCAATCGGCAGTTCGACCAGTTCCGAGACGCGCATGCCGGTGGCGTAAAGCAACTCAACCAGCGCGGTGTTGCGGCTTTGGTCGCGCGGGGTCCGGCCAAAGGTGCTGGCGGCGTCAAGGATACGGGTCATGTCGTCTTGCGACAGGGTCTGCGGCAAATGGCGCGAGGCGCCGGGGCCGCAGATGCGGATGGCGGGGTTGTCGGCGCGCCAGCCCTCTTCCTTGGCAAAGCGGTAAAGCTGGCGGATGGCGGACAGGCGGCGGGCGCGGGTGGCGGGGGCCAGGCCGCAGGCCGCGCAGGCGATCAGGTAGCGCTCGACATCATCGCGGCTGGCGGTCGTGAAGGTCTGGGCGTGGTCGGTCAGCCAGTCGGAGAACGCCAAGAGGTCGCGGCCGTAAGCCAGTTGGGTGTTGCGCGCGGCATTGTGTTCGGCAGCCTGGGCTTGCAGAAAGGTTGAGATCCAGCGGTGCGGGTCGGGGGGCATCTAACCGCGCCGGTCCAGCAGCATCAGTTCAAGGGCGGTGCGGCGGGCGGCATCCTCCAGCCCGATGTGGCGCAGGAGCGAAAGCCCCTCGGTGACGCCGCGCAGATCGCCGGCAGTGCCGTGTTCGATGCGCGACATCGCCAGCAGGATCACCTCGCCGATGCGGTTTTGGTCCAGCATCAGCTTGAAGTCATCCGCCATGGTCGGGGCGGTGAAGGCTGTGCTGATGGCGGCCGACATCAGGTCGGTCGGAGCCACGCCTGCCAAATCACCCTTGGCCACGGCAGCAAGGAAAAGGTCGCGCGGCGAAGTTGCGGCGCGGGCGGCGGACAGGCCTTCATAGCCCGAGGACAGGAGGCTGATCTGGAAGGCTATTTCGGCGGCCTCGGGGCCAAGCGTCATCCGGGACAGCTTGTCGGCGAACAGGGCGGCAAAGGGCACTTCCAGTTCAGCGCCGCGCATCGCGGCCCAAGCGAGCGGCAGGGCCTGTTCGGTGGCGCTTAGGTCGCCAGCACTCACGGCGGCGTCAAGGCGCTGAAAGGCGGCGACCCGGTCCCAGACGCCACCCGAAGCGGCGGGCCTCTGGCTGGTATAGAGGCCAAGCAGCAGATTGGGCGCGATGGCCCCGGCGCGCGACAGCCGCTCAGCCGCCGCGATCTGCGCCTTCCAGCCGGCTCTGTCGGACAGGTCGGCATAGGCAAAGGCGATGGGCAAGGCGGCGACCGGCATCGGTTCACCAATCGCCTCAAACAGGCGCAGGGTCAGCGGGGTGACGGGATCGGGCAGCACGGGGGCTGCGTCGGTATCGTCAAGGTCGGGGTCCATGAAGCGGGTCAGCAAGGCGAAATCGGCGGGCGTCACGGTGCCAAGGCGGCGGGCGGTGTCCAGCGCAAGCTCGGCGGCGGCGAAATCACCGGCGCGGGCCAGACAGAAGATGCGGGTCGGCAGGGCAGGCGACAGACCGCGCGCACCCTGCAAAAAGCGGCAGGCGCGGTCCTCATCACCGATCAGCAAAGCGACGTCGAAATATCGCCGGAACAGCGCAGGCGAGGCGGTGGGACCGGCGGCATCCAGCAAAGCGCGCGCCTGATCCAGCGCGCCGATCGACAGCAGCTTGTCGATGCGCGCCAGCAACAGGTTTTCACCGGGCAGAACATCAGACGGCGGCTCAGCCTCGGCCAGAAGGACGGTCAGCAGCAGGCCCTGCAAGGCGGGCAGGGCGGGCGGCACCCCGGCGGCCAGCAGTTGCTCAATCTCGGCCGCGCGACCCATGCCCCACAGATTGCGCGGCAGGCCGGTGATCTGCGGCGGCAGGATGCCGACGGCGTCCAGCGAGGCCTGACCCAGCACCGAGGTGGTGACGCTGTCGGGCACGGCAGCACCTTGCGGCGATACGGCCGGCTCATTGGTCAGGGGCAGGACCTGCGGAGTGAGGATGGACTGCGACAGCCAGTCGATGGCCGACAAAGGCACCTCGGCCCGCAGCGGCAGGGCCAGACTGGCGGCGGTCAAAGCGCAGGACAGCAGGCGAAGCCAGTCAGTCAACATTCAAGATCACCGGAACCTTCACTTCTGTGCTTAACGGCGCAAGATCCGCCAGATAGGCATAGCCCACAAGTGCGGCGAAACCTATGACCGCCACGACAAACACCGCCTTTAACAATCGCCCCATGGCTGCTTGCCTTTCTGATTGGGCTGACCCTGGTGTGAAGGCCGGGGTCAGCCAATTTGTGCCCACACCAACAGGTGCCGACCTTCAACGAATATATATGGCATTTGCCGCGACTTCACGCCATTCAGAGAAGAAAGTTGCGGATGCAGGCGGGCGAGTGCCGTGAATCGTCGCAAAGGTTGAACCGCAGGCGGCGATGGGACCGGAAAAGGCAGAATGCAACGGCTGAAAAAGACCGTGGTCATGGTTGGAATGATGGGGGCGGGCAAGACGGCTGTGGGAACGGCGCTTGCGCGACTGCTGGCTGTGGAATTCCTTGATTCGGATGACGAGATCACCAAGGCCGCCGACCGCAGCATTGCCGAGATCTTCGACCGCGACGGCGAGCCGTTCTTTCGCGCCCGCGAAGGCGAGGTGTTGGCGCGGCTGTTGCGCGGGCAGCCCTGTATCCTGTCAACCGGCGGCGGGGCGTTTCTGGCCGGGGCCAACCGCCAGTTGATCCACGAGGCCGGCGTCTCGGTTTGGCTGCGCGCCGAGCTTGAGGTGTTGTGGCAGCGCGTCCGCCACAAGACGACCCGGCCCCTGCTGCGCACCGCCAACCCGCGCGAAACCCTGCGCAAGCTGTATGAGGCGCGGGTTCCCTTGTACGCTCAGGCCGATGTGGTGGTGGACAGCCTGCCCGATCTGACGGTAGAGGCGATGGCCCTACGGGTGGCCGAAGCCCTAGCCAGGCGGCCGGATGTATTGGAAAGGACTGCCGGGTGAGCAATGTCGTGCGGGTAGATCTGGGCAGCCGCAGCTATGAGGTGCGGATCGGCATGGGGCTGATCGAGACTGTCGGCGATGCGCTGTCGCCGCTGCTCAAGCGCCGCAAAGTGGCGGTGGTGACCGATGAGACGGTGGCGGCGCTGCATCTGATGCGGCTGGCCAAGGCGCTGGAAAGTGCCGGCATTGCGATGACCGCGCTGGCCCTGCCTCCGGGCGAGGGCACCAAGGGCTGGGAACAGTTCACCCGTTGCGTCGAATGGCTGCTGGAACAGAAGATCGAGCGCCGCGATGTGGTGGTG